>JAJTFC010000113.1 GCA_021298315.1 Planctomycetaceae bacterium | reverse complement strand
GAGGCTTGTGTTCTCGAGAGCATGCTCGCGTTTCGCCGTGCAGGTGCCGACGCAATCTTGACCTACTTCGCGCCTCGGGTCGCTGAGTGGTTATGAACTATCGGTTATGTCGAGCAAACAATCGCCAGCCAACGCTTAATCGTCTGTCGCTCAAATCCAATCATGCCTGGTAGGTGACCATGATCGTTTCTTCGCGAACCCCTGAAGGGGAACCCGGATCATGCAATGTCTGCGGAAGGATCCTGGAAGTTTTGATCTCGGATCCTCAAAAGGACGCTTGCTGTCCATTTTGCGGATCGTTGGTGGTTACCGACGGCTTGTGCATTTTGGAGATTTCGATTTCCGATCGAGACAACCTCGATGATTTGCGATTGCAGATTGGCAAATTGAATTGCAAGTTGCTTGTTAACCTCAGAGATTTGACATTCATCGCTGAGAGTTTTTGTGAGTTACTTCTCGATAACTGCACAGCGAAATACAGTGCTAAGCGAATCGCTTTTTACGGCCTCTCGAAAAACCTCGAAGAAGTGCTCACGATCACGAGGCTCTCTAAGCTCGTAGAGATCTATCCAGACAAGCAAACTGCGTTACTCGCCTTGCTCTCTTAAACCTCTTCGGGGATCACAAACGAATTCCTACCAGAACGTTTGAGATACGTTGCGGCCTGGGCATCGTCGATAAAATCCTGTTTCCCGCCATCGAATTTAAGTGGCCTAGAGAGTCGATAAGCTAGATTCCCAAGATGGGCCAGCACCGTCGAGCGATGGCCTTCCTCGATATCGCAATGCAACTTGGTCCCATCGGTAATGCTCGATAGGAAATTGTCCAAGTGCGGAATCTCAGAACGATCCGCTTGGCGATCCAAAACCACCTTGTTCCCACGGTCGATCACCTTCCATCCCAAGCGGCCGATGAGCATGTAAGCTCCGTTGCCATAGAATGCAACTCCGTTTTCAAATCCCTCTTGATGGTAAGGAGACCAAAGTCTTTGCTCGTAAACGAGCATCCTGTTTTCGGCAAACGTGAACGTTACATATTGGGTATCGGGTGTCTGCTGAATATCATCGACGAACTGGTATTTGCCCCCCGTGCATTGGATGTCTATTGGATAATCGACACCCAATCCCCAACGCGCAACATCTAGATCGTGCACACCATCATTCCCCATATCCCCCGTGCCATAATCCCATAGCCAACGCCAACCATAGGTGTAGCGATTGTCATTGTAAGGATTTTCCGGGGCAGGCCCTTGCCAGATATCCCAGTCTAAGCCTGCGGGGATTGAGGAGTCTGCAACGGCCGGGACTCTGCGTCGCAATTGGCTATTCCAAGCTTTGGCGACATGCACCTTGCCGAGCTTACCGGAGCGAATGTACTCGATTGCCTCGTGGTAGTGCGGCATGCTTCGGCACTGTGTTCCAACCTGCACTCGCCGATCGTACTTGCGTGAAGCTTGAACCTCTTGCCATCCCTCGAAGACATTCTGCGAAATCGGTTTCTCAACATACACATGCTTACCCGCTTGGCACCCCCAGATCGTCGCAAGCGCATGCCAATGGTCAGGGGTAGCAACAACGATCGCATCGATGGTTTTGTCGTCCATGACTCGTCGCAGGTCTTGGACAGCCTCCGGCTGAACTTGCTGAACATCCCTGATCTTTTTAGACGCCTCGTTGAATAGATTGGTATTCACATCGCAAATGTGACTCACCACTGCATTGGGCCTTGAGGCAAAGCCCGTGGCAAGTCCCATGCCGCGACCTCGTATGCCGATGACGCACAGCCGTAACTTGTTTGTCGAGTTTCTTGCGCGAACAATGTTCGGTGCCGAAAAAACGGTTGAAACTGCCAAGGTGCCGCAGACACCTCGGGCAAGAAAACGTCGACGATCAAGCGGTTTTCCCTTTGCCATGGCCCTAAACCCATTGTTGAGAGTAAAATAAAGGACTTAAGTGTCACAAACAGATCGTCGGATTATACAGCAATCGAAGCCACTGGGATCCAACGGGACAAATCGGTCATATGCTCACAGAACCAACTCGAATCCGCCTAGTCACCGCATACGCGATGCGATTGTTGGCCCGTAATTTACCCCTGCTTGTGGCCGCTGTCCTTGGGGGCTCCATCGACGCCCAAGCTTTTGCTCAAGACGACGCATTTAACGCGGCTGCCGATGTCCTCGAACAGAATTGTTTGAGTTGCCACGCTGGCTCAAAACCAAAAGGATCGCTGGGACTAGAATCGTTCGAGGCAATGCTCAAAGGGGGTGAAAGCGGATCGGCCATCGAACCGGGTAACCCCGACAAAAGCATCATGCTTGATTATGTCCTTGGCGATGAACCTCAGATGCCCAAGACGGGCAAGCGACTCTCTGCTGATCAGATTGAAATCCTCAGGCTTTGGATCGCACAAGGTGCCAAGTGGCCCGATGGCAGGAAGCTCGAAGATCGGCACGTACCCGATTCTGATTGGTGGTCACTAAGGCCATTGGTTCGGCCAGCGGTTCCAGATCTTCGATCAAGTAACTACAAAATCGCCAACCCGATCGATTCTTTCGTCACAAGCAAATTGCAAGAGAAAGGTTTGCCTCAATCAAATCTTGCCGATCGGAGGACTTTGATTCGACGGCTCTTCTTCGACTTGATCGGTCTTCCGCCAACCCCCGAGCAAATCGATCTTTTCGTGAATGATCCAAGGCAAGACCAACAAGTCTACGAAGAGCTTGTAGATCGTTTGCTGGAATCCCCCCGTTATGGTGAAAGATGGGCAAGACACTGGCTCGATGTGGTGCACTTTGGCGAGACGCACGGTTACGACAAAGACAAACTTCGGCCGAACGCTTGGCCCTACCGAGACTACGTCATCGCCTCGTTGAATTCCGATAAACCTTACCGCCGATTCATCGAAGAGCAAATCGCGGGCGATGTTCTCTACCCGGGAACACCCGATGGACTCGAAGCCCTTGGATTTATTTCCGCTGGGCCATGGGACTTTATCGGACATGCCGAAGTTCCCGAAACGAAGATCGATGGCAAGGTGGCTAGGCACTTGGATCGCGACGATATGGTCTCGACGGCGATTGGAACCTTCAACAGTTTGACGGTAGGATGCGCCCAATGTCACAACCATAAGTTTGATCCGATTTCACAGAAAGATTACTATCGGCTTCAGGCAGTCTTTGCGGCAGTCGATCGAGCCGATCGCAATTACGATCGCGATCCACAGGTCGCCGCTAGACGGGCTCAATTGGATCAACAACTTGCTGAGATTTCCAAAGAGCAAAAGGAAATCGAAGACTTCATCACCAAGCAGGCTGGTTCTCCACTGGTCGAATTGGATCGACAGATTGCCGATGCGACCAAGGCAGCCTCGGGTAAAGAGTTGCCAGAGTTCGGTTATCACAGTCAGATCGAATCGCGTGAGGATGCATCCAAGTGGGTTCAGGTTGATTTGGGGCAGGCGACAGAAATCGACGCGATTGAATTGGTTGGCTGCCACGATACTTTCAACAACATCGGAGCAGGTTTCGGCTTTCCCGTTCGCTTCCTAATACAGGCTTCTGACGATCCAGAGTTTAAGTCGGGAGTTATATCTTTGGTCGATCGCAATTCCGAAGATTTCCCGAACCCAGGTGTGATACCTCAGAGATTTACCATCCCACCCAAAGAAGGCAAACCTGTCGCTGCTCGATATATCCGAGTGACGGCGACCAAGCTGGTTCATCGATTGCCGACCGACTTTATCTTTGCACTAGCCGAGTTGTCCGTATTCAACCCTAAGGGAGACAAGTCGTCGTCGGGCAAGCCCGTGGCATCGCTCGATTCGATCGAAGCCCCGCCTCGATGGCAACGAGCAAACCTTGTCGACGGCTACTACTTTGGACGTTCAAGCTCAGCCGAATCGGATGTAGGTAAGCTACAAGAGAGGCGCAACGCGTTGATCGAAAACATTCTCGACGAGACCATGAAGCTCAAGCGTCGAGAATTGGCAAAGGCCCTAGCTCAAATACAACAGTCCAAAAAGGAGCTTCCTCCGCAACAAACCGTTTATTCGGGAATGGTTTATTCAGGAAGTGGTACATTCGCGGGGACCGGTGGCAATGGTGGCAAGCCTAGAGCGATCTACGTTCTCGACCGGGGCAATGTGACTCAGCCTAGGGATGAAGTAACTCCGGGAGCCCTATCGAGTTTCAGCGATCTGGGAAAATGGTTCGATCTTCCCGAGGGCCATTCCGAAGCGGATCGCCGAGCCGCACTTGCACACTGGTTGTCCGATCAGCGCAATCCGCTGACTTGGCGAAGCATCGTCAATCGCGTTTGGCAATACCATTTCGGACGGGGTATTGTCGAGACATCCAACGATTTGGGACGCATGGGATCCGAACCCACTCACCCGGAGCTTTTGGATTGGCTGGCTGTCGAGTTCCGCGATGGAGGCCAATCGCTCAAGTCGTTGCACAAGATGATCGTGACCAGCTACACCTACCGTCAGGTCTCAACGGTGGAACGAATGGATGCGGATGTGAAGCCCACCTCGATCGATGCAGACAACCGATATCTATGGCGTGCAAATCGCAGGCGGTTGGAGGCCGAAGCGCTTCGAGACGTGGTATTGCAGGTCGCAGGTAAGTTGAATTTAACCATGGGAGGGCCCAGTTTCCAAGACTTTGTGATCGAGCATCCCGAGCACTCACCCCATTACGAATACCATTTGCACGACCCAGAAGACCCTCGCACCCACCGACGCAGCGTCTATCGATTCCTAGTTCGCTCTCAACCGCAACCCTTTATGTCAACGCTCGACTGCGCAGATCCTTCGATGCGCGTCGATAAACGCAACGAATCGCTCAGTCCGCTTCAAGCTTTGGCACTACTGAATAATGGCTTCATGGTGACGATGAGCAAGCACTTTGCAAAGCGACTTGAGAGCGATTCGCAAGATCGCAAAGTTCAAGTAGAGCAGATGCTCTGGCTTGCGCTAGGCAGACCCCCACAAGCAAGCGAGCGAGACGCTTTGGAAGGCTACATTCAAGAACACGGGCTGGAAAACGCTTGCCGACTGATTTTCAATCTCAATGAGTTTTCGTTCGTCGATTGAAAACCAAGCTCTAGGGGTTTCGGTGTCAAAGCCGCCAATAGTCGCAGGCACATTCCATGTGCCGTCAGCCAAGGTCGCAGGCACATTCCATGTGCCGTCAGCCAATAGTCGCAGGCACATTCGAGGGCACTTGAATGGCTAAAAGAAATCGGGGCTATCGAGTTCCAGCCTTCTTTCCATCTGATTGACCGGTACCAAGTCGCTATGAAGGGGCGATATCCTGCGCGCGGCTTGTACGCATCGCCAAGCCGTATAAGGATCCCATTCTTGGAGCAATACTCGCCACAGGTCGATGTATGCACCGACAAGCAAAGGGTCGTTCTCGAGCGCATGAAGCAGGCTCTCCATGATCGGTTCTTGGTTGCGATGCTGAGCCATGGCGACATCGGCCAGATAGTAATCGAGCAAATAGGCCATCGAATCCTTTTCGGATCCAATCTGTAGCCTGATGTCTTTGATTTCCCTTAGGCTCGCTAATCCATAGACAATTTGTCTAATCTTGCGATCCGCAACACCTCCGCAACGTGTCAGCAGCTCGCGAAGTCCTTGATCGTTATCGGTCAGGATCAAGTATCTGTTGGCGGCTAACACTGCGTCTTCAAGTCGGTGGCTTGCAAGGTAGGAATCGATTTGCGATACAGCCTTTTGATAGATTTCGTCACGGGAGGGAATCTGGACACTCCCAAGTTGACTGAGTATCACCTCGATTCGCGGCACATTCGCTTGAGGAACGTACACCTTGGGTATCTCGAAACGATGATTCTCTTTTAGGTACTCAACGTGCGTGAAACGGTACTCGATCGTCTTATGGGTAGTGCCCTCTCGGGTGCGGAAAGACATGGATATCGGCAGCACCGCCAAATCGCTAAACGCGTGTCGGATATCTGGGTGCATCTTGCACAGATGCGCAAGAAATCTGCGGAACATATGGCTGTGTTGCTTATCGAGTTGATTCGTCGAAGGCTCGAAAGTGACCGCAAGCTTACCGTCGCTTTCGAAATGAAGTTTTCCTTCCACCTCTCGCTTGTCGATCTTGACCGTTTCTTGATCAAAAACCTTGGCGGCCTCAGGATGCATATAGCCAAAGAGACTTTCGATTTCGAATCGTGAGCAGGGCTCCATTTCCTCAAGGCTCAATTGGGCAGATTCCATGGCATGGCACAACGCGTTGCGGTGCTCCGTTTCAGAGTTGTAAAACCAGACCAAAGCATGCACAGGCATGGAAACATGCTCCATCTTTCGAGGATCCAACGTGACGATCGTTTTCGTATCGCTCGAATAAGCGTCCGTCGAATTGGGCATACGAAGCTCGTAGGAATCATTTCCAAGCAGGAGCGTCCCGGTCTCTTCTAGGATCTTCGGTGAGTCCCAACGTGGGGACTGGATCTGAGTGACTCGTTGTAGAGTGATAGACCAAGTTCCCTGCTGAGTGTCATCCGCCCTTACGGGTTGCCCGAAGGTTGCAAGCACAACGCTGCATAAAAGCGAAAGGAGCCAAGAGGAAAACAACGATGCTTTGCATGTCATAGCAAATACTCCTTAGGGTCAATTGGGAGGGATCATTCAAGTATCGCTGGAATTGATGGACAAGTCCACTCGACAGACCCATGAAATGCCTGTCACTTGATCGAGGTTAGGTTAGAATAAAGAACTAGATAACAGTTCGTCGCCTCAAATACTTTTTCGGATCCATACTATGATGCAGGTGTCCAAAACGAATATCGGACTTCTAACAAGATTGCGATTTTTTGCTATGGTGACTTTTTGGTCACTATCGTTGGGTTGCGGAGTTCAAGCTGGCGATGTTGAAGTTCCGACGATCGACTTGGACAATCGAGAGGACCTGCAGGTTATCGTGGATCGACAGCCCGGGCAGTATCTTGGTCATCCAACCACCCTGCTGCTCGAAGACGGCAAAACGATTCTATGTGTGTATCCCAAAGGGCATGGCAAAGGTGCGATCCTTTACAAGCGTAGCACCGATGGCGGAAAAACTTGGTCTGACCACCTGCCTACACCTCAAAGCTGGGAGACTTCCAAAGAAACCCCGACGATCCATCGCGTGCTGACTGCAGACGGCAAAAAGAGGATCCTGCTATTTAGTGGACTCTATCCGGTACGCCAGTCGATCAGTGACGATGACGGAATGACTTGGTCGGAACTCGAACCGATCGGTAATTTTGGTGGAATCGTCACGATGGCTTCGGTCGTTCCAATTCTATCCAAGCCTGGGCACTACACGGCACTTTTCCATGATGACAGCCGGTTCATCCATGCAAAGCCGAATCCGGTTCGAGGCAGATTCACACTCTACCAGACCAGCACGGAGGACGCGGGAAATCATTGGTCGGATCCGGCTCCAATTTTCGTCTCTTCGGATTTGCATCTGTGTGAGCCTGGAGCCGTTTTTTCGCCAGACAAGAAACAGATTGCCGTACTGCTCCGAGAGAACCGCCGCAAAGCCAATTCGCATATCCTCTTCAGCAACGATGAAACTGCCAGTTGGAGTATGCCCAGACCCGTTCCCAACGCGTTGACCGGAGATCGCCACACAGCTCAATATCTACCCGATGGCAGACTCTTCATTTCATTCAGAGATATTCCTAGCCAAGGCAACACCAGTCCGACGGCCAATAGCTGGGTCGCTTGGGTCGGGCGCTACGAAGACCTTGTAAAGGGCACACCCGGCGATTACCGAATTCTGCTCAAGAAGAATTACAAGAGCGGCGATTGCGCCTATCCGGGAGTCGAAGTACTCCCCGATGGTACGGTCGTCACAACAACTTACGGCCACTGGACCAAAGACCAATCCCCCTACATCATGACAGTGCGGCTTAAGATCCCGGAGATCGAAAAAGACCTTCGAAAATGAGGCCACTAAATCAGACTGCGTGAGGAATCTGCGCCTGTCAACATCGCGGTCGCTACGAGCATACCGCTGTGAATAGCTCCCTCAATGCTCGAACTTTGGGTGTAATCACCACAAGCATACAGATTTTCACTGAGTCGAAAGTAACCTCGATTCGAAGTATCGAGCAATGGCAGACTTGGACTGAGGAACGCACAGGGCACATGGTAAGTCCTAAGGTGCTTCCACGTCGAAATAGTCCAACCAAACCATTGTACAAGCTGCTGCTGAACGTGATGAACCAACTCAGCCCCCCTCAATTGACTAGCAGAATTGATATTCACGCTAGCTAGAACCTGACCCGAGGGTGCATAGCTTGGCTGAACGAGGCTCGGGAAGGCAACGTGATTGATCGTCAGACCATCGATCTGGCTTTGGTCTTTCGAGTCGCCTTCAGTGCCCAGATTTCCGTTGAGAAACAAGATCGGCTCACGAGTCGGAGCGGCACAAGTCTCCATGGAGAAATAAAGACAGGTCGTCGAACGCGATGAAAGCTTTGCCGGAATCGGTAAGGTGTCTCCGAGCAATCGCTTGGCTCCCGATGGTTCGACAGCCAAGATCACGTTTCTACCCAAGACCTTTGTCCCGTCGGACAGTTCGACACCACCGTCGAAGACCTTCGAGACCGTGGAGTTGTATCGAACGATATTCGATCCAATGGTTCGGCAAATCGACTCGGGGATCGCTTGGATACCCTGTTCGGGCAAGGCTGCGGTTCCCAAGCCCATCTCACGAAAAACAAATTCCATGCGACTCGAATCGATATCGAGTCGATCGTCAAGAAAGATACCACCGAGAAAGGGACGAAAGAATCGGTCGATGATCCGCTGTGAGAAACCAAGTTTTTTTAACCGCTCGATCGTTGGCTCACCGGGACGCTCAAGGACTTGCATCGAGTTCAACTTTGTCAGGCTTTGCCTATAGCGAAGAAGGATCCAGAAATCCTCCCAGGTAGCAATCGGACTGGCGATCGTCTTGAGCGCATCGGGAATCATTTTGCTCCAGGAACTGCGGAGTGGATCTTTGAACGTATGCCAAGTGTTTCCGCAGCGAATCATCGCCCCAGGTTGAAAGGATCGCAGTTTCAGGGATGCTAGATCGACAAACTGGCAAGCGGTTTGATAATTCGTCAAATAAACTTGGAAACCATGATCAAGTAGAAAGCCTTCGAAGCGATCGGTTTTCAAACGGCCACCCGGTCGATTTTCTGCTTCAAGCACTACGACATCAATTTCGGCATGATAAAACATCTTCGCTGCCGTAAGACCAGCTAAGCCGGCTCCGACGATGACCACTGTGTGCACGTGATCACTTGGATGCCCCGTAGCCCTAGGCAGATTATGTTTTTCTGTCACTGAATGTCTCCATCGATGGACTCGGCTGCAGAGGTCTTCTTGTTTCGCAGCTTAGGATTTTCCAGATAGGACAACACGAGCGATATGTCTGCAGGTGTAATTCCGCTGATGCGTGACGCTTGATCAAGATTCTGAGGGCGAACGCGAGTGAATTTCTGTTTGGCTTCGTTTCTCAAGCTGACGATGGAAAGGTAATCAAAGTCGCTTGGGATTTTCTTGTCCATCATGCGTTGCTGTCGCTCGACCTGCACTTGCTGACGTGCAACGTACCCTTCGTACTTGATATCGTACTCGACCTGGAGCCCGATTTGCTCTGGGAATCGGCTGAGTGACTCAGGGAATCTCTCCAAGAGTTCCTGCCAAGTGACTTCGTTGCGTTTGAGGTATTTGTCTCCTGGAACGTCTCCGATGCGAAGGCTTGCAACAGCTCTTTTAGCAAGTTCGATCTGCTCAAGCTTTTCCGTGAAGCGGTTGTATCGGAGTTGATCGACCAAGCCTAGTTTATACCCGATAGGAGTAAGCCGACGATCCGCGTTATCTTGGCGGAGCATCATACGGTACTCGGCTCGGCTGGTGAACATTCGATAAGGTTCATCGACACCACAGGTGACCAAATCATCGACCAAGACACCGATATACGCCTCGTCGCGATTGAGCACGAATTCAGATTTGCCCAGCAGGCGCAGGGCTGCGTTCGCACCAGCGACTAAGCCTTGTGCACCGGCTTCTTCGTAACCGGTCGTGCCATTGAGCTGTCCGGCAAAATACAAACCACCGACATTTTTGGTTTCAAGCCATGGATAGAGTTGATCGGGTGGGCAGAAATCGTACTCGACGGCATAGCCGTACCTCATGATCTGCGCGTGTTCCAGGCCCGGGATCATTCGGAACATCTGGTCTTGGACATCCCTAGGAAGAGAGGTGGAGATTCCATTGACATAGATTTCCTGGGTCGTGCGTCCTTCGGGCTCGAGAAACAACTGATGACGGTCTTTGTCAGCAAAACGCACTACCTTATCCTCGATCGAAGGACAGTATCTTGGTCCTGAGGACCGGATCTGTCCGGTATACATCGGAGCTCGATGGAGATTGGCACGAATCAAATCGTGGACGCTTTCGTTGGTATAAGTAATCCAACAAGGGAGTTGCGGCAGGGGTAGCGAATCGGTCATAAACGAAAAGGCTTGTGGTCGATCGTCGCCCGGTTGCATCTCGGTCTTGGAATAATCGATGGTTCGGCCATTGAGCCTCGCGGGGGTTCCGGTCTTGAATCGCTCGACACGAAATCCTAGTCTTGCGAACGCTTGGCTGATACCCGAAGTCGTACCTTCACCGGCCCTCCCCCCTGCGGTCTTGGCTTCTCCGGTATGCATGATGGCTTGAAGGAACGTGCCGGTTGTCAGAACAACTGCATCTGCAAGGAAATGCGCATCGCCACGGACTTTCACGCCACGGATACTCGTTTTGCCTTCATGGATCTCCGTAAGAAGATCTTCGACGATTTCTTGTCGAAGATCGATGTTTGGGTTTTCTTCAATTTGGCGTTTGATATCGAACTGATAAGCTTTCTTGTCGGCTTGAGCGCGCGGAGAGTGCATCGCGGCACCTTTGCGGCTGTTGAGCAAGCGGAATTGGATTCCAGTTCGATCGATGGTTTGACCCATGAGCCCACCGAGTGCATCGATCTCGCGAACGATTTGACCCTTTGCCACTCCACCGATCGCGGGATTGCAACTCATCTGTCCAACGGTGTCGAGATTTCCGGTCAAAAGCACAACGCGTGCACCAAGCCTTGCTGCTGCCGCTGCTGCTTCGGTCCCCGCATGCCCGGCTCCGACAACAATCACGTCATACTTGTATTGATTTTGCATGATCAAAAACCACCGATTGTTTCCACAAATCTCCATCCATGTGCGCTCTTAAACACCCAGGAATTTTACCGGCTAATACACATTCAAACAGAGGAAATCCATTTCGGGCTTGGGCATGATGCCCTACTGAACCTCGCTTCGGAAGGCTCGGATCCAAGTCGTTTCGCCTTTGAGCAAGCCTTTATCGAGGAATCGATTGACAACCGCCGAGTCGAGCCCGGGCAATTCGACACTCGCCGATGTGGCTTGGTATCGATTACCGGCCAATCTATAAAACTGAAGTGATGTACCATCGTGTCGCCATACTTCGCGAACCTGCATAGCCGCGAAAAGCTCGAGTTTATCGATCGCCGAAGACGTCAACTCCACTTCGATTACCAAATCCGGTGGTGGATCGACTTCGAAGTCTAGTTCCTCTTTCGTAAGAACTCGATCGATGTTCGTTATGTAATAGGATTCGTCAGCTTCGTAAGCTTTTTTCAAGTCGCTTCGCTTCACGGTTACCGAGGCGACGCTCAGGATCTCGATCCCCTTGATCTCGGAGTACGCTTCGATCATCCTGCCAATAAGACGTCCGATATTCTCGTGTTTGCGTTTTGGGCTCATCATCTCTAAGACTCCATCGCTATAGGTCAATCGAGGCACACTGCCTCGACGCTCCTCGGCTAACGCAAGAAAAGTTTCCCAGCTCAAGCTTGCCATCACCATTCGCAGTTCGGATTCCTCTGCTAGTAACGAGCTCATTTCTGATAAATCCTATGGATGAAATTCAGGGCGTATCTCGATTAGTCCAGGAGCGATGGCGGGATCGGGACGACGGCTCCACGCTGGGTGCAGACATAGGCGGCGATCCTTGAAGCTCTCGCGTGGATCTGGCTCAATGGCTCGCCAGCGAGAATCCCCATGATCAGAACCGCACAGAACGCATCGCCTGCCCCGACGGTATCGATCGCCTGAATCCCTAAAGCAGGTTGCTGATCCCACTTGCCAAGCAAACAAAGTGCGGAACCTTGGTCTCCTCGGGTCAAGGCCAAGCCATCCAAACTGTAGCGATCAATGAGCCTTTGGCATTGTTCGAGTTCACTTCCGACACCCAACCCCAATAACCTTGAGACCACTGGAAGCTCTTCATGGTTTAGCTTAACGATACTGACCCGTTGCATCGACTCGTCGATGACTCGGGCCGTATAAAACGATTGTCTGAGATTCACGTCAAAGACCCGCAAGACCCCGGGATCAGTGCGGTCAAGAAACCCCAAAATCGCCTTCGAGCTTTCCGGACTTCGCTGAGCGAGTGTTCCAAAACAAACTGCATCACAGCTACCTGCCAACTCCTGCCAACGAGGACTCAAATCGAGAAAATCCCAAGCGACATTCGGAGCAAAACGGTATTGCGGTGCGCCCTTCGCATCGAGCGATATATCGACACTACCGGTAGGATGATCCGGATCAATCCCAATATATTCCCGTGACAATCCATGATCCTCTAACCAAAGAATCGCTTTGTCGCCGAGTTCGTCATTGCCCACGGCGCTTGCGATCCTCGCATCTGCTCCCAAACTTGCAGCATGGCAAGCGAAATTTGCAGGTGCACCACCAAAGAGGGCTTGATCTGGATAGACATCCCAAAGGACTTCGCCCAGCCCAACAACCACTTTTTTCTTCATGCCAACTCCCTAATAGCTCGCACCAGGCGCTCGATGTCGTTTGAATTATTGTACGCGTGCAAGGCAATACGCAGCGCACCGTGCCTAACACTCAGAATCACTCCAGCTCGCATCAATTCGCGACGCACCTGCTGAGGATCCTTGCCGGGCAGATGGAACGAAATAATGCCACTTGAATGCCCGTCCAAATCCAAAGGATCGGCAGGGGTCGCCCAAGCCAATTGGGCTCCGACATCAAGGAGCCCCTCGCGAGCTTGAGCCGCTAGCTGCAAAACTCGATTTGCAAATCCGCTGTGCGCATCATGGCAACCGAAATCCAGTAGCATCCCAAGACTAGCACTCAGTCCAATGATCCCAACATGGTTGGCAGAACCACCCTCAAAGCGAGCCGCCGAGGCTTTGAAGGACTTACCCCCACAAACAAACTCGTGGCTTGCTTCCAGCGAGTTCCAACCAGCCAAGACACTCTGCAAGTGATCCAAATTTGAGCGACGGATATAGAGCAAACCTGCCCCTTCAGGGCCGAGCATCCACTTGTGTCCATCGGCAGCCGCATAATCGATGGGGGTTTGGTTTGTATCCAAGGGAAACACCCCCAAGCCCTGAATTGCATCGACGAAGACCTGAGCCCCCTTGCGGTGCGCAATCTCGCATACATCATTCAGATCGATTCGATAACCCGTCGCATAACCAATCCAACTGAGGCTAACGAGTCGCGTGGTCGAATCGATGGCCTCTCGAAGCTTCA
>JAJTFC010000112.1 GCA_021298315.1 Planctomycetaceae bacterium | reverse complement strand
TTTCCGAAGCCTTCTTTTCGCTACCTTTTTTCACCGTGCGCTGAGTGGTGCTTTTGGGTGGTAGGTCTTCGAGTTTCCATTGCGCTAGGACGGATTGCCGTTGAGTCAATAGTCCACCAAGTGCGATGCTCAAAACAAGCAACTTCTTGGAGTTCCTTGAAAAGAATAGATCGAGCATTTTGCGAGAGTCCTTTTGGATGGTTCAGCGTTTCTGAGTCGGTGTATTGGTTTCGGACTTTGCGGCCATCTCTTGCAATGCAAGGATTGCATCGATGGTCTCGTCGGCTTGACGTTGTTCTTCCGGAGTCAACTTGGCTTTGTCCGTGGCGATCGGCATACCCAAGGTTTCGATAGGCAACCAACCAGCCCGATAGACTCCGTAGGTTGAGGCGCCAATCACCCCCAGAACCAAAATCGACGCAAGGATGTTGACAAAAGAGCGAGGCTTGGCGGGCGGTGATTTCGATAGGGATTGCTGTTGCTGGTATTGCTGCCGCGTCGGAAGTGGATCTGGTGTTTTTTTCTGACCGCAAAGCCATTGGATATCCAAACGCAAAGATGTCCCTGTGCGTTGGTTAGCCGAGCTTTTGGAATTCTCGATGGACGTGCCTGGCATAGCGTTTTGTCGGATCGCTCGCTTAGGAAATGTTCGGGGGAAATAAAGCCAATGGAGAGGTTCAATAGCTCGTTTTCCCTAGGCGAATCAAGGGGAAATAGGCAGACTTGGTCAACTGGGCAGTTAAGGCAGGAAACTTCAGCATTGCGTCTTTCAAACCTCGCCCGACCCCAATGCGTTGGCTCAGTACACCTCAGGCAGGAGCGAAATAAGCCAAATCCGGTGGATTTCGTAGGGCCTAAGGAGCCTCGATTTCTTGAGTGGGCGTTACAATAAACGCGATGCATAAAATTGCGATCCAGTTTCGAGGGGAACTGGCTGTCCGATAACTTCCTGCGACTTGCCTTGAACGTGATCATCCGAACGAACTTACCGAGCAATTCCCTTTCGAAATTCATCTACTTCGTAGTGATGGTGGGGCTAAGTTCCTTGGGCCACTCGCAGGATGCTCCGCAAACCACACTCGACGTCTCGGCTCCAGTGCCTGCCGCAGAGGTATTGGCGGCCCAGCAGCGACGGATCGAAGCCATGCGGAAAGCGTCGATGGCAACCGTCGGCGTCTTTGGCACCGACAGTCAGGGCGGAGGGAGTGGCGTTTGTATTTCTTCGGATGGATACGTGCTGACGAACTTCCACGTTTCGAGTCCATTTGGGCATCGCATGCGCTGTGGTATGAACGATGGGAAAATGTATGAGGCTGTGGTGGCGGGCATTGACCCTACGGGAGACCTCGCGGTCTTGAAGATGTTTGGTCGGGATGACTTTCCGACGGCTTCGATCGGTGATTCGGACCGTATCCGTGTGGGGCAGTGGTGTTTCGCAGCGGGCAATCCGTTTGTGCTTGCAACCAATCTGCAACCGACGGTTACCTATGGGCTCATCAGTGGTGTGCGGCGTTATCAGTATCCCTCTGGAACGATCCTTGAATACAGCGACTGCATACAGACCGACGCGTCGATCAACCCCGGCAATTCTGGAGGTCCTCTTTTCAATGCCGACGGAGAACTCATCGGCATCAACGGGCGCTGTTCGTTTGAAAAGCGAGGGCGGGTCAATGTTGGAGTCGGTTATGCGATTTCGATCAAACAGGCGATGAACTTTTTTGGCAATCTCAAGTCAGGTCGCATCGTCGACCACGCAACGCTTGGGTTTACTGTTGCCACCGACAATCAAGGGCGTGTGGTGGTATCGAACATCCTCGAATCCAGCGACGCTTACCGCCGAGGGCTTCGGTACGGAGATGAAATCCTCAGGCTTGGGGATCGTGACATCGGCACGGCCAATCAGCTTAAAAATATTCTAGGGATCTACCCGGATTATTGGCGAATCCCATTGCGGTTCCGCAATGAGCAAGGAATTCAAGATACGTCGATCCGTCTGGCGAGTTTGCATCAACCCGGGGAGCTTGAAAAAATTGTCGAGGGCAACTCTCAGCAGGGCCGAGAACCCCCAGGAGGTCCAAAGCCACCCGGAAAGAAAGATCCCGGACAAAAAGATCAAGGACAAAAAGATCAAGGACAAAAAGAACCGGGCCAAAAAGAACCCGACTCACAAGAGGATCAAGGTACTTCATCGAAGAAAAGCAGCAGCGATCCGCTAGCTGATCGATTCGAGGCTCGCAAGGGTTTTAGTAACTACTATTTCAACCGTTTGGAGCTCGATCGTATTTTGCAATTGCAGCAACCAAGAAAACCCAAGCTGCCTGTTTTGGCGGGCGCAGATCCGATGGTTGTACGTTTTACGGGTAAGGTCCTAGGCGAAGAAACCTTAATACAAGCCGCATACGATCCTGAGAAAATTCACTGGACACTAGGTGACAAAACCGACTCGCTTGGGGTCAAAACCAATTGGGCAACCTCGATTCAAAAGCAGGAACCGCTTGCGATTGCTCTTGCGATGAAACTTTGGCATCAATGGCATGACCAAGGCCCCCGAAAACTCGGTGAGGTGACTTACATCGGTCAAAGCCCCGTTCTTGGCAAGCAGGGTCTCTTGGACAACACTCGCATCGTATTAGGAGAAGTCACCGCCGATGTTTATACCTCGACGATCGATGGAAGCATCGAATTGATCGAACTCTACGCAGATCGCCAAAGCGATCCGGCGGAAATTTACTTTGACCATGATCCCCAAGCACTTCTGGGAGAGTTGCCCAGCAGGATTCGCCTGCAATACGGACTCGAGTCGCGGTTGGTTTTCGAGCTTAAAGGCGTAGAGGCCCAAGCCTTTGTCAGCCCGGCCGATGGGGGCGGAGCGCAACCATGATCCAACGACTTTCAATCCTTTTTGCCTTAGGAATTGCGTTTCTTCTGGCTCACTCCACGGTTGCTCAAGAGCAAGGACTCAGCAAGTCCGCTAGCAATCTGGAGGATCTTTTTGAAAGCGCCCAGAGGTCGGTCGTAAAGCTCTATGGTGCTGGTGGGATGCGTGGGCTGGAAAGCTACCAAAGTGGGGTTGCTATTGGGGATGGCAACACAATCTTGACAAGTTGGTCGACGGTGTTGGATGTCGACAAAGTTCGCGTGGTTACTTACGACGGACGCCGATTGGATGCTGAAGTACTTGGGGTGGATCCCGAGTGCGAATTGGCTCTATTGAAAGTCGAAGATTCCAAGTTGCCTGGGTTTGTGCTCGATGCGAAACTTCAGGTACGCGCGGGTCAGCGTGTTTTTTCGATCACCAATCTTTTCGGAATCGCCGCAGGTAACGAAGCGTGTTCCTACCAGAAGGGAGTGGTGATGGCCGTTGCGAATTTGCAATCGAAGTTTTCCGGTCTGCGATCGGTCTATCGGGGCAAGGCCATCGTTGTCGATGTGATGACCAACAACCCGGGAGCCACCGGCGGTGCGCTGATCGATTTGGGTGGTCGACTCGTCGGGATTATCGGTAAGGAACTTCGAGATGAGCAAAGTGGCATTTGGATCAATTACAGTCTCCCGATCGATGTTGTAGCCGCTTCGGTTGAACGGATCAATTCAGGGAAAACTAGGCAAGCAACCGCGATGACTCTTGCCAAAAACCCCCATAAAGCCTCCGATCTCGGGTTGATCTTTATCCCAGACGTGATTCCAAAAACACCGGCTTTCGTCGATCGCGTGCGCAAGGATTCTTTGGCCGAGAAGTCAGGTATTGAACCCAACGACTTGATTTTGATCGTCAACGACCAACGCATCGATTCTCAAAAGACGCTCGAACAAATGTTTTTGATGATCGAGCGGGGTGACTCCTTACAAATGCTCATTCAGCGCGGCACGGAACTGGTGCGAGTGCAAATCCGTCCTTAGCGAAATCAATTGCCGATGAGAAAACGTTTATTCAGTCTTGTTTTTTTCTGCTACCATCTGCTGACCAGTTGCCTTTGCATCCTGGCCTTGGCAAGTGTCAATCCGGAATTGTCCCACGCTCAGACACCACTTTCGCTCGAAGAACTCGAACAAAAGGCATTTGAAGATGCCCAAGCATTTGTTCAAGACTCGGTTGTTCAGATCGAGACCTTCGGCGGTGCTCAGATCGTCAATCGCCAAGTCACCAGTTCGGCACCTGCGACCGGAACGATTCTAACTGCCGACGGTTGGATCGTCACGAGCACCTTTCAGTTCAAGAGCCAACCGGCCTCGATCACCGTTGTGCTTTCGAACAAGGAGCGTAAGCCAGCGAAACTGATCGCTCGTGATTCGAGTCGCGAGTTGGCGCTTCTTAAAATCGAAGTGGATGCACCACTCAAGCCAGTGACTCTGAGCGATCGATCGCTTTGGCAGATCGGGCAATGGACGCTTGCGATCGGCAAGACATTCGATCCATCGATTGGTAGTTGCTCTGCTGGGATACTGAGTGCACAAGGACGCATCTGGAACAAAGCGATTCAAACCGATGCCAAGATATCGCCGCAGAACTATGGCGGACCGTTGGTCGATATGCACGGTCGGGTCATGGGGATTTTAACTCCCATCAATCCCGGGATCGTTACCGAGGGTGAAGTCGAACAATGGTATGACTCAGGGATTGGCTTTGCTATTCCGCTGGAGGATGTCCTTGAAAGATTACCGCGAATGCAAAAAGGAGAAGAGCTCTATCCTGGAAAAGTAGGGATTCGTTGGCGTGGTGGGGACGAGTACAACACGCCTGTGCTCATCGATGGTGTGACCCCTGGTTCACCTGCAAGCGAGGCGGGACTTGAAGTCGGCGATAAAATCCTCAGCGCTGGGCCTAGTCCAGACAGGGTCAAACCGATTGCCAATCATTCAGACTTCAAGCATGCGATGGGACCGCTGGATGCAGGGGGCCAACTAGCATTGGTCGTCGAGCGAAAGGGGCAGCGACAAGAGCTTTCCTGCAAGCTGGTTCGGGAACTTCCTACCTACCGTGAAGCATACCTGGGAATCTTGATCGACCCTGCTTCTGATCCCAAAACCCCGAAGATTCAGTTTGTTATTCCCGACTCGCCCGCTGCGAAAGCGGGCCTGGGACCCAACTCAATCATCGAATCGGTCGATGGCAAATCTTTGGATGACAAACACCCTTTGGAAAGTCGCATTGCGAACCTCAACTACCGCTCGGTCGTCGAAATAGGGATTCGTGACCCGAGCGGTCAATCCACCAAATCAAAGATCGAACTGACGCCCCGCCCAGAGGCCGATCTATTATGGGATTACAAGGCACCCGATCAGGCAGAAAAGCCCAAGGAACAGCAACCCCAGGGAGGCGATCCCAAACAAGCACTTGGGACTGTCCAATTGCCCATCAGTGACGTCAAGAACAAAGCTTTTGCGATTGTTCCTTCCAACTACGACGATAGGGTTCCTCATGGATTGCTAGTCCTGTTCGCAGATGCTGGAGAACTCAATCAAAAGCAGTGGACGGAGGCATGGGAACCCTTTGCTCGCGAACATCGCTGGATCATCGCCGTCGCTCAATCAGCTCAGGAGCGAGGCTGGAGTTTCGAAGAGGTCGAAATCGGCATGCGGATGCAGACTTGGGTCGCTCGATCGTACTCGATCGATCGAAGGCGAATTGCTGTCGGTGGATTCGCGACCGGATCGATCTTGGCCTACATCACTGCCGTTCAATTTCCCGAACTTTACCGAGGTGTTTGGTTGAGCAACGCGAAGATCCCTAAGAGCATCCGGATCAATCCTAGCGAACCTTTCAAAGCAGCGAACTTTTTTATCAACGGTATTGATCCGAGCATCGACGAGTTTGCTGAACGCTTACGTCAAAATGGCTATAGCCTTCAGCGTCAAAGTGGCGATCTAGACTCATCGAAACTTGTCGAAGCCCCACTGCTTGCTCCCATCCAGCGTTGGCTTCGGTTACTGGAAGCCTACTGATGAGCCAGTTGCAAAACCCGCTGCCAAGATGGTTGGCTTTGATTTTCGGACTTGTTTTGCTCGGTGCAGGCTTATCGATGCGGTTTGCACCTTCGCTCTGGGACGGCCAGCGTTGGCTTGCCTCGGACACGTTCAGCAAAGTCGGGTTGGTGCTTGTGTGCATGTGGCTGGCTTGGCCTGCGGTCGAAGCGATTCGCAAGGCACCTGGAGGCGCATTTCTGATGATCGCTTGCATGATGGTGCTCGGGCTTTTTATCTATCGTCCTAAAACGATTTACATTACCGGGCCGTTTATTGCCGTAGCCATAGCGATCGCTATGGTACGAAGCTGGCTGCGCAAGAACCGTCTCTAGGTCTCTTCGTCTGCGGCATCCGACTGGGACTTAGCAAACGGGCTGGATGTTCTTGCGATCTGCAGGATGACACTTTCGGATTCAGTACCGGGCATGGGGTAAGAAACCAAGCGTCGCAATTGAACAGACGCCAACAGGCCACGGTGGCGTGCTTCCCCGCGTTCCTCGATCCATCGAGGACCTTTGATGGCCAAGAGTCGCCCGATCTTGTGCCATTCGTCTTTGAGCCAACTGCATAGTTTCACCAGTGGCCCTACACCTCGTGCGACGATCGAATCATAGCGCTCGTCGGCCAACACGGTTTTGACGCTCAAGGGGTAAACGCGAACGTTGAGCTTGAGTTTCTCGACGATGTCCTCAGCAACCTTGGCCTTCTTTGCAACGCTGTCGCAAAGCGAGATGTCCAAATCAGGCCTTAGGATCGCCAATAGAATGCCCGGTACTCCACCGCCGGTGCCCAAGTCGAGGACTTCTTCATTGGCTTGCAAGAGTTTGCTCAACTGGTAGCTATCGAGCAGATCTCGTTGGACAAAGAGTTCCGGCGTGGTATGCCTTGTCAGATTGATTTTGGTGTTCCAATCCCAGGCTAGCGAGCAGTATTTGGCTAGGTTATTCCAAACAGAATCCTCGAAGGGCTCAATACCGATCTGTGCGGCAAGTTGCTTGAGTGTTTCAGCACTCGGATTGAAGTTCAGTGCATCTTTGGACACAGTTCTCATTAGGCTCCAGGGTTAGGATTGGCTTGGTCAGAGCATGGTAGCTAAGAACCGTCGGACTACAAGCTTTCTTTGGGATTGAACAAAGCTTTCGCGTCTTGATGTACAATAGCGCAGGAGAGTTCGTTCGTTTCTATACCCAAACTAGATGAGATCCAACATGAAATCCTCTCTGTTTTCTTTCGCCCTAATGCTATTTGTCGGGGGTTTGAGCCACTTTGCACTAGGCCAGGAAGCTACCAAACCTGCAGTTAAGCCTGTGCGAATGGGATCTGGAGTCATGACCTTTGACACCGTACCGGGTTGGGGGCTTCGTCCCGACGGGAAGTCCGCTATCGGTCCTACGCACGGAGGGGTTGTGGTCGACAAGGCTGGGAACATTTACACCAGTGCCGATCAAGGCGTGTACGTGTTTTCACCGGATGGCAAAGTCATCCAGAGTTATTTGGGTGGTGACTACACGAGGCTCCATGACATGGAAATCCGCGACGAGGGCAACGGTGAATTTATTTACGGAGCTCGCAATGCAAATGCTGAGGGGATCAAATTCAACGCCGCTAGCGGCGAGGTCGTCCTGAGACTCAAGTATCCAGAGGAGTCGGGGCTGAATCTCAAGCAGTTTAATCCGACGGCAATCACCGTGGCTGCCAACGGTGATATCTATCTTTCAAACGGTTACGCCAGCAATCATATCTTTCGATACGACAAAACCGGAAAGTACCTGAGTCACTTTGGAACCCAAGGCAATGGGCTCAAAGAGTTCAATACCGCGCATGGAATGACACTCGACACGCGTTACAACCCGGCACGGCTCTTGATATGCGATCGCAACCACCAACCCAAAGGACGATTGGTTCACTACAGCCTCGAAGGTGAGTTCATTGAAGAGGTCATTACCGGACTTGGGATGCCCACATCGGTTTCCATTCAAGGAGACTATGTGTCGGTTCCGGATCTTCATGGACGAGTCGTCATCTTGGACAAAAACAACACGATCATGGCCGTCTTGGGTCACAATCCAGATCCTGCCAAGGGAGGCAACTACAACATTCCACAAGAGCAGTGGGTTGAAGGTATCTTCAGTGGAACCCACGGGTCGTATTGGGACAAAGAGGGTAATCTCTATGTCCAAGACTGGAACGTTTCGGGCCGGATCATGAAGCTCGTGCGAGTAAAGCCTTAAGCTCTCGGTTCAATCCAACAGCACAAACTCCATGCGAATCGTTTCTTTATTACCGAGCGCAACTGAGATTGTCTGTGAATTGGGACTCGCTGATCAACTTGTAGGGGTTTCGCACGAGTGCGATTACCCCGACTCGATTCGTGGAATACCAATTGTAACTCGTTCAAAGTTGCCTTCGGATCTGAGCAGTTTTCAAATCGATCAGATCGTTCGCCAAGATTTCCAAGCACAAGCGTCGCTTTTTTCGCTCCGACTCGATTTGTTGAGCGAACTGGCTCCGGATCTGATCGTAACCCAGTCGTTATGCGAAGTTTGTGCAGTAGCTGATTTCGAAATAGAAAGAGCTCTCGAAGAGTTGGTCTACAAGCCAAAGATTTTGAATCTATCGCCCAGGAATCTCCGAGAGATGTTCGATTCGATCCAAGCCGTAGGCCTTGCAACGGGTACCCCTCAGCGGGCTACCGAGGCCATCGACCAGCTTCAGAGGCGTGTTCAACGCGTTGTGGATTCCTGCCAAGGCATCGAGCCGATGCGGCCCGACGCAGTGATCCTTGAGTGGCTCGATCCGCTTTTTAGTGCCGGGCATTGGAATCCAGAACTCATCGATTTGGCCGGTGGCAGGGAGTGCATTGGTCATAGCGGGAGCAAGTCTGAATCGATTTCTTGGGAACGATTGGTTGATGCGAACCCCGATGTATTACTGATCGCATGTTGCGGTTACACGATTCCAAGAACACTCCAAGATCTACCAAGCCTCCAGGGAAGACCTGGGTTCCAAGAACTTCGTGCGGTGAGGAACCATCGAGTCTTTATTGCCGATGGCAACGCGTACTTCAATCGACCGGGTCCTCGTTTGGTCGACACCCTCGAAATGATCGCTCACTGTCTTCACCCAAAACACAATCCACTGCCGAGTGCTGTGGAATCAGGACTCCTTCGAATGGATCCAATAGGACAATCATGAATCGACGCATGCTCTTGCTCTTGAACGCTATCCTGATGACTTGTGTGGCTCCCGATTGCGTTGAAAGTCAGGAGACTTTATGGCTTGAAGCGGAGCATTTCCGTGGTATCCGTGGATTTTGCTGGCCGATGGGTGATGACCAACGCAAGATGCGTCAGACCCAGGGGCACTTTGGACTCTCGGGGCCGGGCTGGGCTGCCGAATGGGCACAGGGTGGCGAAAGCGGATTTCTATCGATTGCTGCTGGGGCTGATGATGATCGTGCGGTTGTCACGCGTCAGATCGAAGTCCCTACCGATGGATCGTATGAACTCTGGGTTCGATACGGCGACTGGAGAGAGAAAACAGAGCGATTCAAGATTGAAATCGAGCAACCCGAATCGGTCGTTCAAACGCTAAGCTTTGGTGATACACCTCGGGTCGATGAAGACAACGAGATGAAGCTCTATTGGGGATGGGTGTTTGTATGGGATCATCGCTCTGTGAATCTAAAAAAAGGTTCAGCAACCGTCCGCTTGGCGACCATCACCAAGGATCCGGAGCCTAGACAAATCGATGTCGTGGTTTTAACAACGGATCCTGAATATTTACCCAGGATCAAAGATCGTCCCAAAAATGAAACTTGGACTATTCTCGATAACTATCGAAGCAAAATACCTCAGGAGCTTGAACCACTTGCTCGTCAAACCGGCAAATTCGCTTTTCCTGCTTTATGGAAAACGAGAAATTTTCGGGATCGTGAATTTCTATATCTTTGGAATGTCAGCCACATTGATCCAGCCGAATCATGGCTTGGTGATAGTCCTGAGCGTGTGAAGTTCCCTTACAACATCAATGACATTCAAACTCGTAAGGAGTTCGAGGAGATATATGGTGGTAAGGATCAAGTTCCTATATTTTCAGACCCGAGGATTGTCCCGACATTCCACGGAGTTGGGGCGGGTGTTTTTGAGACCGATCCGGCGACCGGAGAGGTCAAGGAATTGGGAAAGCGTTTTGCAGCCTGGCTGGATCGAAATCCCGATCGAGCTTGGGCAATGATGATGAATTATCATCCTGGGAAACCCGTTGGCCCCAAAGGAGTCGAATTGCTAGAACGTTATCGTGACCGATATGTCGGTTCGATCTCCGGCGAGAGCCTAGGCTATTTCTATCCACCGGCGCCTCAGATGCAGGCCGCTACTGCCAATGCCAAAACCCGCCGTGAATTGGTAGAGGCATTTAAGCCACTGACGCTTGAGGGGAACGCGGCCAAATACCGAGCCGTTTATGGAAAGGATCTCGATGCGAACCCTTATCGTGATGTAATCTCCTGTCTATCCGTCGGCAACATCGCGTTTGTTCCGTTGTGTGCCGATTGGGGAGCTCGCGTCGTAGGCTATGAGTCATCTGCTGCCACATCGAGCCTTTTAAATATGAGGATGGCATTTATGAGGGGGGTTGCCAGGCAGCACGGAATCCTGTCGGCCACCTATAGAAGTTGCAACTTTGGGGACGCGTCGACAATCTTTTCCAACGGAAGCAGTTACCACACGCCACAGAATATTCTCGACAACTACTACTCGGTTTTCAGTGGTGCCGGGATGACTTGGTACAAATTCGATATTTGGTATCAGTACATGGCCGGCTGTTCGATGTTCTACCACGAACAGGGTTTTGATGAGTTTTGGAAACCGGGAGGAACCACCGCTGCAGGCATCAAACCAGTGCAGCTATCGCCCAAGGGTAAGCTCGTTGATCGATTCTTGAATGTTACTGCTTCGAAGCCAGATCGAGGTAGTCCATTTACGCCTATCGCTTTCTTAGTCGACTATGCGCACGGTTGGGAACCGGCTCCTTTTTGGCCTAATTCATTCAAAAACTGGCATGAGAACCAAGATAGATTTCTCTATGGGGATCATGAACGGATGCTCGAAGAATACTTTTGGGCAGCTTATCACCCCATGGGACCAGAGAGCCAAAAACCGATGACTGCAACCAACGAGGTTTATCTACCAGGTGTGTTTGGCGATATTTTCGATGTAGCGTATGCTTACCCCGACACTTCCAAATGGCGCACGATCGATACTTATCCTGTCGTTATTGCAGCAGGAGATATTGAACTTACTCTGGCCGAAGGCCAGCGATTGTCGCAGTACATCGAGCAAGGTGGGACATTGCTAGTAGCCGATGCCCACCTAAGTGGCCCTGGACTTGAGGCATTGAAACTACCTCAGGCTGGTGATTATAAAGAGTCGAGCCAATACCGTTGGAACCTTGACACAGATCCTGTGCTCAGCAATTCACCCCGTTTCCGATACCGTCCAATCCAAGATGCATCGGCAAGGGCATTGGCTACTACAGAGACAGGAGATGTTTTTTGTGCAGCGATCGATCGAGGCCAAGGTAGACTCATTTATTGGTCTGTGCCTCGTGGGCTTGCGATCAGCAAGCAGTCACAACCGGTCTTAGCGAAATTGCTGGCACACCTTACTCGAGGTCTCATGCCGGTCCAAGTCGAAGGCCAAGTGCAGTGGATGGTCAATAGGACGGATCAAGGATGGGCTGTGACGCTCTTGAATCCAGCCGGACAGGATAAACCTCAGCAGGGAATAACGCCGACCGATTTCAGGCAAAATAGAACGGTGACCATTCGATCGCTACTTCCGATCCGCAGTGCCGAAGACCTGCTCTTGCCGACTGATTTATTGCAGGTCAAGGGCGATGCTTCAGGCACACACACAGTCGAGTGCGAGGTGACTGCCGGTGGAGTGCGAATCATTCACTTGCAATAAAGCTAGTCGCCCAGGGAAGATCATCCTAGGCGATGACCAAGTCGAGTCTCAGCCGGTCATGCCGCCATCAACCGTAAGAACCTGGCCGGTGACATAACTGGCCGCAGGACTTGCCAGGAAAAGCACGCAAGCGGCCACGTCATCGGGTTGGCCTAAACGGTTGGCCGGTACCCGCTTCTTGACCTCGTCAACGACCGCATCCCCCAAAGCCTTGGTCATATCGCTCTCGATGAAGCCTGGAGCTACGGCGTTGACCGTGATCTTGCGCTTGGCAAGTTCACGAGACAATGATCGGGTAAAGCCGATCATCCCGGCTTTGGTCGCTGAGTAATTGGTCTGTCCTGCGTTTCCGATCAATCCCGATACGCTCGACATGTTGATGATTCGGCCATAACGCTGCCCCATCATGATCCGAGTGGCTGCTCGGCAGCAAAGGAAACAACTGGTCAAATTCGCAGCGATGATCTCGTCCCACTGAGCGTCGTTCATACGCGGCAGCAACGTGTCGCGAGTGATCCCGGCGTTGTTCACAAGAATATCGAGTCGCTTGTATTGGGTCTCGACTGTCTCGAACATCTTCTCGACGGAACTTCGATCCGTCACGTCGCAGGACATGGCAACAGCCTGACCACCAGCAGCATGGATCGCAGCGACGGTCTCTTCAAGTTTGGCCGCGTTCCTAGCCACACACAGTACGTTCGCACCGTTCTCTCCAAGCCTTATCGCAACGGCTTGCCCGAGCCCCTGAGAGGCGCCCGTAACCATCGCTACTTGGCCTTGCAAATTCGCGGAAAGTCCCAATGGAGAGGTCATATGCAAAACTCCTGTGTAGAAAGAAAAATCGGATCGGTCTAATCGCCGAACGCCTCGCAAGGAGCCTTGCGGTCGGTTCTCTTGAGCGTGCCAGTGAGCACCCTTCCTGTCCCTATCTCGTAAAACTGCTCGACTCCCATCGCTAGGAGCCTGCGAAGCGATGCTTCCCACAAGACTGGCGAGACGATTTGTTTTGGAAGCAACCCCTCAAACTCACTGGCTTGGGTATGCTCCTGGGCATCGACGTTGGCAACCAAAGGAATCTTCGAATCACCCAGCTTCACCTTGGTCAACGCCTTTTGCAACTCGGCGACAGCCGGCTGCATGATCGCCGTATGAAAGGCCCCAGCTACGGTCAACCGTATGAACTTAAAGCCATCCTCTGCAACCAATTTCTCACAAGCATCGATCGATTCGATGTGACCCGATATTGCGATATTTCCTGGACACAATAAGTTCGCTGGTTGCAGAATTTGGCCGGGCAATCGAGCTCGATCACAGTACGCTCGGACTTGGTCGAACTCAACGCCGATCACACTGCCCATCCCACTAGAAACGGACGTAGCGGCCGACTGCATGGCCTGCCCACGGGCTGCCACGAGCATCACCCCATCTTCGAAAGATAGTGCCCCGGCAGCGTATAACGCGGAGTACTCTCCTAGACTCAGGCCTGCAACGGCCACAACCTGCTGGTCAACTTCAGGACGCTCGGAATAGAACTCCGAGAGCGCCGCAGCCGAATGCACAAAAAGCGCGGGCTGGCAATTGCTGGTCCGATGCAATTCAGACTCTGGCCCCAAGGCGCACAACGAACCGAGATCGAAACCTAACAGCTCCGAGGCCCTTGAGAAGAAACTCTTTGCACGCTCACTACGAGCGATCAAAGAAGCGGCCATTCCGACCGTTTGGGCTCCTTGCCCAGGGAATAGCAGGGCAACTTTAGCCACGGTCCCTCCTGCGTCGCTTGAAACTACT
>JAJTFC010000014.1 GCA_021298315.1 Planctomycetaceae bacterium | reverse complement strand
GATACCTCGGTTGTTGATCCTAGCTGCGGAGCCGAAATGGCTGGTTGCGGACGTGGCCCAAGCTGCGGAACCGAAATCGCTGCTCCTGCTTGCGATCCATGTGCCGGTGCCGGTATCGGTGCAGGTATCGGAGCTGGCAAGGCCGGTTGCGGTCTTCTCGGCAAGCGTGGTCCTAGCTGCGGAAGCGAAATCGCTGCTAGCGATGCATGTGCTGGTAACAACGGCGGTGTAGTTGGACCAAGCTGCGGTGTTGAAACCGCCGGTTGCGCTCCAGCTCCTGTCTGCCGCACCCCAGTTCTCGATGGCCTCAAAGGCCTCAAGTGCAAGTTGCACGCAGCTCACGTGGAAAAGATGAACAAGATCCACAACGCTGCTGCTAACCTCCACGCACGTTTGGCTGCTAAGCATGCTTCTCGCGTTACCGCAGCTCCAAGCTGCGGAGCCGAAGTTGCTGGTCCAAGCTGCGGCGCTGAAATCGCTGGTGGTTGCGGTGCTGGCCCAAGCTGCGGCGCTGAAATCGCCGGTGGTTGCGGAAAAGGCCTGCTCGGACGTGGTCCTTCTTGCGGTGCTGAAGTCGCTGCTTGCGATCCTTGCAGCGGTGCCGCTGCTGGTTGCGATGGCGGTATCGGTGCTGGCAAGCGTTCTTGCGGTCTGCTCGGAAAGATTTTCAAGAGCAAGTCCAGCTGCGATGCTGCTGCTGGTTGTGATTCGGGTTGCAGCTCCTGCGGAAGCACCCCTGTTGCCGCTCCTGCTGCTGCTCCAGCTCCAGTAGTTGATCCTCATGCTTACCTGAACACCAATCGCGGTATCATTCAAGCTAGCAGCACCCGAGTTCGCTAATTGCGATTCGGTTTGCTAGGGTTAAGATACAAGCGAAATGAAAATCGGCTCGTGAAAACGAGCCGATTTTTTTTATTTCGACAAGGAGTCTCAACGACCAGTACTTACTGAGGCAAACGTCCTTCGTTGACCACTGGCAAAGGACCCGTCAGGGCCTTCATGAACTCGACCAAGTCGGCTTTGTCTTGAGCTGATAGCTCGAGCTTCTTGATCTTGTCGCTCAAGTAAGGATTCGGATGCCCTCCCTTAGCGTACCATTCCACAACCTCTTCGAGCGTCTCTTGGCTCCCATCGTGCATATAAGGCGCATTCAAAGCGACATTTCTCAAAGTCGGTGTCTTAAAGGCACCTTTGTCCTTCTCCTGCTTGGTCTGCTCGTAGCGACCCAAATCAAGCTTTTCAGCCGCCATGCCTACCCCTAGATTGTGGTAGAGCTCATCGGTGAAGTTTGCGCCCGCATGGCATGCCGAACAATTCGACTTGGTGCTGAAAAACAGATCCCGCCCACGCTTGGCCGATTCACTCATCGGATTTGCATCGCTCTTCTTCTTTAGCTCTTCGTACTTAGCAAAGTTCGCTGAATCATCCTTCTTGAAATCGTCGAGGTCCTCAAGTTCTTCGCTGAATGCCTCGGTGAATTTTCGAAGTGGCTCGTAAGCATCATAGGGAGAGCTGCCGGTGACGATTGTTCGCTCGAATGCCGCAATCGCTTTGCCCACATTATCAATGTTTGGTGCTGCACCGAAGACCTTTTCGAATTGGATCCGATACACCTCGTTGGCAGTCAAGAACTTGACGACCCCATCGTGGGTGTTGCCCATCTCGATGGGGTTAGCTATCGGACCAACAGCTTGAGCCTCCAGACTTCCTGCTCGCCCATCCCAAAACTGCGCTTTGCTCAAAATCCGATTGAACGAAGTCGGAGAGTTGCGACCTCCGGTCTGGCCATTGATCCCCACACCAAACTGAGTGTGAGCTCCATATCCGGCCGAGGGGCTGTGGCAATCGGCGCAACTGACCGTCGCATTCTTCGACAGTCGCTTGTCGAAATACAACT
The DNA here is from genome assembly GCA_021298315.1 of Planctomycetaceae bacterium. Lineage (GTDB taxonomy): Bacteria > Planctomycetota > Planctomycetia > Pirellulales > Pirellulaceae > JBKCUI01. The sequence goes on along the minus strand of JAJTFC010000014.1, from coordinate 54,223 downwards.
GCCGTCCAAGCTCTACCTTGGCCCGCGTAAGCGGGTTATCCTCGGGGATGTAAATCGCTCCCGTGCCGGCCGAGAGTCCTTCGGGCAACTCGACACTCAAAACCGCGTGGTTGGCTGGATTCTCTAGATATTTTTTGACATCGGCTGCATTCAACGCACCCGAGCCAGGTACCCCGGAGGTCAGACTCGGATCCCCGAGCTTGACGCTGTCAGCACACGAACCAACGACCGGCAGGGCGAAACCCACCAAAAAAGCTCCAATCAAATGCTTCTTCATCTCTTCGGAAATCCTTAGAAATCTTTCGAGTAAACAACTAGTCCACGCCGCGCTCATAGGATAACCGTCAAGGTCGCGGCAAATTAACTGCCTAGTGTAGCAAGCTGACCAGTCGGCGTGCACCCTTCAGATCCGAATGAACACCTTGCGGCGGTACAGCCACAGTAAAATCAGCCAAAATATCATCAAAACCAAGCAACCGAGGAAAAATGCTCGGTAAGGCTCCGGCACCCAGGCCCGCATTGCAAAGCCGAAATGTCGCTCGATGGCCTGCTTGAGCCACCCCTCGATCGTCCAACTCATCACATAGGCGACGATCGAGTTGGCTCCGATGACTCGAAAGAAAAAGGACCATCCCGTCAAACGAGCATCATCGCAAATCCAACTGAGCACCAATAACCAGACGAAACAGATCGCCCCGCTAAAGAGCACCCAACTGGGTGTCCAAATCCGTTTCACAATCGGACATATCCCGTAATGATCCAAAGCCAAGGCACCCGCAAAACATATCCCCGCAGTTGCCAAAAAAATCGCACTCCGTCGCCCCGATTGCTCGATGTCCCGCATCCAACTTCCAGCCAACAACCCCAGAAGCATCGTTGCTAAAGTCGGAATGAAACTCAAGGTGCAGTAGCCACCGGCAGAGAACTCAAACCTCTTTTCTCTCGGGAAAAGATTCATCCACCAAACATCAAAAGCCCAAGCCGCATTGGAGTTCTTATTCCAGTGACCTGCAAACCCCTTGGCATGATGCTCCCAAGTCTCCGGAACACCCACCGCAGCGTAATTGAAACCGCTTGCGGGCAATGGATACAAAGCAAAGATCAACCAGTAAGAAAACAGAACCCCGACGACGCTAAGCCCAATCGACAGCGGCTTGCGATCGGCAAAAAAGAACAACAGTCCATACCCCAAGCCGATCTGTGTGAGCGTATCGTCAAAGGTAAAATTCGTCGAAGGTTTGCCCAAACTGCGCAGGAAGATCCCCAAAAAAATCAGAATCAAACTTCGGAACAGTGCGTGCAGAAACATCCACTCCCAAGTCTGACCCTGGCTGGCTCGCTTGGTAAACGAAAACGCAAGCGAGGTGCCTACCAAAAAGGAAAACGCAGGTTGGATCATATCGTGCAAAGAACAACCGCCCCAAGCCACATGCGACGTGTGGAAATGAATCCACTCCAAAGCCCGCTGCATGCCCTCAGAAAACCGATCCTTGACCGCAAGCAACTTGCCCCACTCGAGCACTTCGGCAAGCATCAAAAACATAACCATCCCACGAAACACATCGATGCTTGTGCGGCGAGTCGGAGTGGATATCGATGCCCCTTTAGTCTGCAAAGAGTGCTGATCCGAGGCCGCCCCCAAAGTTCGCTCCTGGCGAAGTGTCTTCAAGAGACTCTCGGCAGTGATATCAGTCTGATCCATTTCGAAACATCGGAGAAATAAAGTCGATCAAGGGACTGGCTGCGACCAGCAAAAATCCAAACAACCAGAACACATTATCCCACAGACCGCTCGGAAGAAAGCGGGCAGCGGCCAAAAGTCCAAATCCCGCTAAAAAGAAAAACTCCGGTCTCATGGGCCGCTGCCAAGCGGAAAACCACAGCAGCACAACCCAAAAAGCCACCAACAGACCCACCCCTCCCATCGCCATCCAACCAAAGGACAAAAGCAGCAACAGATGGATCAAATAGTAGTGGGTCAGCTTGAACGAAAACCAGTTTTTAAGCAGCGCTAGGATCCTCATGACCCCCGAGATTCTACCCGTAAAAATATTTTTTTACAGTTCGAGTAAAAACGATGCCCGCAGCAACAGAGAATCTCCGAAAACTCGACCCACCGCTTACCACCCGTTACCACTGCGGCTCGCTTTGAAAGACAAAGCCATAGAGAACTCCAAGCAACACTCCAAGGGTCACAACAAGAACCGCAACACGAAGGGGAGTGAAATCTCCTGTTGACTTGCAAACGATAGAATCCAACAACGCCGCTAACGCAGGAAAGACTAACAAGAAAACCAGAAGTGCTAAAGGCAACGGCGACCAAGAATAAGCCTGCGAGAGACTCAAGCCCGCCACGGAGCTAAAGGCCAACAAAGGAGTCAGAAGCGACTCGGCCCAAGCTTGATTCGATAGCGACAACAAGAGCATCACTCCTGCCATCATCGAACCGCTAAAGACAACCCACTCCCCAAGCGATGCGTAACTTTGCAAAACCACCGCTGCGACGCAACCTAAGTGCAAAACATGCACCCAACCAAACCAAAGCCCCTTGGTCTGCACCTGCCGTCGCTTGACCATCAACACATTCAAAAGGGCTGCAACCAAGCTCAAAAAACTCAGCAATAAAAACCTAACTCTTTGATCTGCATACCCTGGGCCATCTGGGAACATCGCCCAAGCCATCAAGCCCATCGAACCCCCCATCGTTGCAGCAAACCCTATGTTGTTCCTTAGCGAATTTTTTAAATTCGATGTATAGAGCAGCCACAAGCTCAAAGCCAGTGGCCCAGCCCATACCCAATGCATCCAACGCTCCTTGGCCTCCCATGCAGACCACTGATCGGGAACCAGCAGAATCCCTCGGCTTGCGAAATCCGAAAGCAAAAAGGCTCCCCATACGACCAAGCAACCAACAGCACCTCTAAGCCAGCTTTGCCTTTGTGGCAAAGCCGCCCCAGGCTGGCCAAGGCGATATCGAAAACACCAAGCTGCCAATGAACCCAATACCATGGGTAACACCAAGCGAAACAGCAATAGTTTTCCTTCGAATTCAGAACCCATCCTCGCTCCCCTCACTCGCCAATTTAAACCCGCAAGTTATAGTAGTCGGTGTCCAATGAGAATAGAGCTAAGCGATCCTTGAGAATGTCGAACCCTTCCAAAAACGAATCAGAACCGCTCCAGGCTGTCGAAGTCTCGATGACGCCTCTGCAACGCTACGAAGAGTTCTTGCAGGCCCGAGGACTGAGAAACACGTCCCAGAAAAAGTTTTTGCTCGAACAAGTCTTCAACCGCCACGAACATTTCGATGCCGATCTGCTCATCGAACAACTTCCCTCCCGTGGATCGACCAACTACGTCTCACGACCAACCGTCTACCGAACACTCAAGGAATTCGTCGACGCAGGACTACTGCATCGCTTCGAACTAGACGGTCGGAGCATGTACGAACTCAACTACGGTTACCCCGAACACGACCACTTGTACTGCACCAAGTGTCGGCAACTGATCGAATTTACCAGCGACGAAATTGTTCGACTCCGAGACGAAGTTGCCCGATCCCACCGCTTTCGCGTCAAGGATCATCGTTTTATCATCCAAGGCGTCTGCGACCAATGCGCCAAGAAAAGATCCCTGGGCCGCCGCCAAGACCGCGTCTGAATCCGTCAGCATGCGCTGAAATACACTCAAATCCAATCTTTCCCAAAACGATCAAAATGTCGATTTGACGGTATCGACATCCACCCTTATCCATCCTTCTGCTAGCTGGCGGATCCCTCTAGCGGATCCCCCTATTCGAACAAAAGGTTTTTCCGGCCTTTCAACTGGGAACTCCTATCCCTAAAACTAATCCAACCAAGACAGATTCGCCAGTGCGGCGATCCACCCCTTAGGGGCCACCCAAAGGGGCGAATTCTAACGTTTTTTTGAAGCAGAAGGTCCTGCCATGCTTGACCCCACCTATCAAACACGTTAGATAACAGATAGTTAAGGCATCGATCTTTTCCTTAAACGCACCTTCTGTGGACTCATATCATGCGCAAACGGTTTTCAAGCGGCTTTACGCTCGTGGAGCTTTTGGTCGTCATCGCCATCATCGGTATTTTGGTCGGGTTGCTACTTCCTGCAGTGCAAGCAGCACGGGAAGCTGCACGTCGCATGCAGTGCGGCAACAATTTGAAACAACAAGCCCTCGGAGTTCTCAACTACGAGGCAGCGTTCAAACGACTTCCTTCGCTCCAAGCCGGCAATGGAAACGTCGTCCAGACCCAACAACGCTTCTGCATGAGCGGTTGGTGGGCGATCCTCCCTTACGTCGAAGGCCAAACACTCTTTGACCGCATTGAAGGCCTCAATAATGGTTTCGGTCTAGAGCCATGGAATGGCAATGCAGCCTACCGTACTCGTGTACCTTGGCTCGAATGCCCTAGCGATGCGGGTACAGATGAACCTGTCAATGCAGGTCGTAATCGAGGGCTTACTTCCTATGCGTTTTGTGTCGGCGACAACATGGCGCAATCGCAACTCACACCCAGCGGTGTCGAAGAACGAAATGATCTGAACTTGGCACTTCGCAAATTGCCTATCATCAATCGAGGTATGTTCGGACGGGCAAGCTACCATCCTCTGGGGCATGTTCTAGCCGAACGGCAACGACCTATCGCTGTTAATTCCAAAGGCACCGTCGCTCTCATCGCCGCCGATCCAGCAACCTACTCACCACTGAGTTGCAAAGCCCAATTCATCAACGGACGCCAGTACATCAACCCAGGACTCTTGTTTACAGGAGACACATTACCGGGATACCGAGCTTGGGCGGGCAATGCTTATTTCAATGGAGTCTCTACGATCCTCCCCCCAAACAACGCGGTTTGCATGGTTGGTACTGGCTCGGTTTCTCCCCACTGGTTTGCCGGGATTTGGACCCCCACAAGCGAACACGGTGGCGGGGTGCAAATCGCCCTCGGAGATGGTTCGGTTCGGTTCATCACCGACAGCATCGAATCAGGAAATCTAAGCGCCGTAGCGCCAACGCTTGCAAGCAGTGTAAGCCCTTACGGTGTCTGGGGTGCCCTCGGATCGAAAAACGGTGGCGAAGTCCCCGTGGATTACGAATAACGGTGCCTCTTTAGGAACTTCCTAATCCAAGACGTAGCCACTGGATCCTAAGGCTGGAAAGCACCCTTACTTTCCAGCCTTTTTCCTTTGTATTACCGTTCGATTCCAATTTCTGCCAGACTCCTTTAGAAGGTCACCCCAGGATTCACGCGATCATGAAAAACCAATTCACCCAAGCAATCAGTGCATTTGCAATCTTGTGCTTCCTGCTGGTTTTGCCGACCGGATGCAGAGGTAAAAAATTGCCCACCATCGTCAAAGCCGAAGGCATCGTTACCCTCGATGGCAGTCCAATTGAAAATGCAACCGTATCGTTTATCTCCGAACGAACCGACTACCACGCTATCGGAAATACCGATGCCCAAGGTAAGTTCCAGATGCGAGTGGCGCGAGCCGAATACGAAGGTAAAATCGGTGCCTGCCCAGGCGAATACAAAGTCGAAATTTCCAAGACCGTGCTCGGGGACAGCAAACCCGGAAAATCCGACGACGAACCGGTGAGCATCAATTTGCGAAATGCGATACCAACCAAATACACAACCATCGCGACATCGAATCTCGTCGTAACAGTTCCAGACAGCGGGTCGGATAAACTCGACTTCGAGCTCAAATCCAAATAGCCACAAGCCTACCACCTCCCGACGGTATCCAAGGGATACGCCCCGATTGAATCGGGTCGTATCCTTTTTTTTGGTCCTTCAAGTATTTTATTAGGTAGAAGCTCGACTTTCTCGTACTCAGCGTCGCGGTACTCGTCCTCGTGCGACGCCGCCAGGCGGACATAGTCGTAGGCACATTCCATGTGCCGTTTACCGCGATTAACGAAGTGTAGAGCGACAACTCGCTGACGGCACAGCGGAGTGTGCCTGCGACTATATGATGCGATTATTTAAGCTAAATCCAGGTTTTTCCTGCCTACCGAGCTTCGCATTTGCGTGCTTGACATCCTTGCGAGATACTACAAGCAACCGCCTGTTCCATCCACAGCAACAAATCCCTATGAATTCGAAATCCTGGCAAGCTCTGCGTTGGCTTGAGACTCAAGCCGACCAAATGGCAAAAGATCTTATCGAACTTTGCAATATCAACTCAGGATCCGATAACCCACAGGGACTCTGTCGCGCGGCCGACTGGCTCGAAGAATTCTTTAAGCCCCTGTCGGTGCCTTGCCAAAGAATCGATCTGCCATCCTACCAACTCTTGGACGATGCAGCCAAGGAATCCTCCTACCAGACCGGCCCAGCGCTTCGCTGGGATCTAGGCAACCCACACTCACAAGGTATCCTCTGGACCATCCATTACGATACGGTTTACGGGAAAGACGACCCGTTCCATTCTTGCGAGCTTTTGCCAAACAATAAGCTGCGAGGCCCAGGGGTAATCGATGCCAAAGGTGGTATCGTCATCATGCGCTATGCAGCCTTAGCCCTCAAACAATTCCATGACTTGAGTGACTCAAGACTTACCTTGATCCTGACCCCCGACGAGGAAATCGGTTCACCTGCCTCGGTGGGAATGTGGCAATCGATCGCCAAGGATTTCCAAGCTGCATTTCTATTCGAACCGACGATGGCCGACGGGAGTCTGGTCCAAGCCCGCAAGGGAACCGGCACCTTTATCTTCGTCGTACGAGGCAAATCCGCTCACGCAGGTCGAAACTTTCACGAAGGGCGAAACGCGATCGCGCACTGCTGCGAACTGGCTTCCCAAATCCATCGGCTCAACGGTCAAAAGCCCACTGTCACGATCAATATCGGTCGGATTCGAGGCGGAAACGCCGTCAATGTTGTCCCTGATACGGCCGTCATGCGTGTCAACGTCCGTATCGCCAATTCCCAAGACCAACTCTGGATCGAAGAGCAACTGAAAGATTTAGTCAGCGCCTTCGATCAACCGCAAAGCGGCTACCGAGTCGAACTTTCTGGAGGCATCCACGCACCAGCCAAAATCTGCGATCAGCCAACCCAACGACTCAAAGAAAAAATCGAACTCGCTGCCCAGGAACTTGGGCAATCCATCCGCTGGAAAGAGTCCGGAGGTGCCAGCGACGGTAACAAACTCCAATCTATGGGACTGCCCAATATCGACACCTTAGGGCCCCGTGGCGATGCCCTTCACAGCGATCAAGAATGGATCGAACTCGATAGCCTCGTCGAAAAAGCGCAACTCACCTGCGCCACATTCTCCCAAGGCTATTGACGCTACAGAGGCCGATGGGCAACTTCATAGGCCGTGATCTTCGATTCATGTTCGAGCGTCAGGCCGATATCATCCAAGCCGTGCAATAAGCAATGTCGACGGAATGGCTCGACCTCAAAGCTCGCAGAAAAACCGTTCTGATCAAAGACCCGATTCTGTTCGAGGTCGATCGAAAGTTGATAGCTTGGGCTCGATGCATGCCGCCGAAATAGCTCTTCGACAACCTGCTCGGGCAACGCGATCGGCAGAACCCCGTTCTTAAAGCAATTGTTATAAAAAATATCTGCAAACGAGGGGGCGATCACCGCTCGAATGCCATAATCTTCGATCGCCCAGACAGCATGCTCTCGCGACGATCCGCTCCCAAAATTGCGACGAGCTAGAAGGATCGATGCCCCTTTGTTGCGATCAAGGTTCAATTCAAAAGTCGGATTCGCATCTCCGTTTTCTAGGAACCGCCAATCGAAAAATAGGAACTGTCCAAACCCGCTGCGTTCGATCCTTTTCAGAAACTGCTTAGGGATGATCTGATCGGTATCGACGTTCGCGCGATCCATCGCAGCCACAATGCCGGTAACTTTCGTAAACGCTTTCATGGTATGCCTTGTGAGTGTTCTTTAAAGATTTTAAGGGGGTTATCCGTGGTAGCGCCAGTCGCGAATATCGGTGAATTTCCCAGCAATGGCAGCAGCCGCAGCCATCGCCGGGGAGACCAGATGCGTCCGGCCACCTTTACCTTGACGCCCCTCGAAGTTTCGATTCGATGTCGATGCGCATCGTTCTCCTGGTTCCAAACGATCGGGGTTCATCGCCAAACACATGCTGCAACCTGCCTCGCGCCAATCGAACCCAGCCTCCTTAAAGATCCTATCCAATCCCTCTTTTTCAGCTTGTCTTTTGACCAGACCACTACCAGGAACGACCATCGCATGGACTTGGCTCGACACGCGATACCCCTGAACAACCTTGGCCGCCGCCCTGAGATCCTCGATCCGAGCATTGGTACAAGAACCGATAAAGACACGCTGGATCGGTGTGTCGGTCAGCTTCGCTCCAGCTTTGAGCCCCATGTAGTCCAAGGCGCTGGCCGTCGACTTGCGCTCGGTCTCATCCTGAAAATCCTCCGGGGAGGGAATCGGAGTATTGACCGAGATGACTTGGCCTGGATTGGTTCCCCAGGTGATCTGCGGCTGGATGTCTTGCCCGCGATACAAATCAACTCGATCGTAAGTGGCTCCAGGATCCGAAGGTAGTTGTCTCCACTTCTCGATAGCCCGATCAAAATCCTTCGGACCAAAAGGCCTACCCTTGAGGTACTCAAAGGTGGTTTGATCAGGAGCGATCATGCCGGCTCGTGCACCTGCCTCGATCGACATATTGCATACCGTCATGCGCTCTTCCATCGATAGGCTCCGAATGACCTGACCGGTGTATTCGAGCACATAACCAGTTCCACCGGAGGTCGTCAACTTGCCAATCAAATAAAGGATCAAATCCTTGGCCGTCACCCCAGGAGCTAGCTCTCCATCGATGCGCAGTTCATAAGTTTTGGGAGGATACTGCAACAGCGTCTGAGTGGCCAGCACATGCTCGACTTCGCTTGTTCCGATCCCAAAAGCCAGCGCCCCAAAAGCCCCGTGCGTCGCAGTGTGCGAATCGCCACAGACGATCGTCATGCCCGGCTGCGTGTAGCCTAACTCCGGTCCTATGATATGAACAATTCCCTGATGGGTATCGTTCAAATCGTACAGCCGGATTCCAAACTCCTTGCAGTTGTTTCGAAGTGTGTCGACCTGCTGGCGTGAGATCGCATCCGCGATGGGCAAGGATCGGTCTGTCGTCGGCACATTATGATCCGGTGTGGCGATCGTTCGCTCCGGGCGTCGAACCTTGCGGCCCGCTAATCTCAAACCTTCAAATGCCTGGGCGCTGGTGACCTCGTGCACCAAATGCAAGTCGATGTACAGGATCGCTTGTTTCCCCGGTTCATAATGCACGACATGCTCATCCCAAATCTTCTGGAACATCGTTCTGGGCGGGAGCTGACTCGGTGTCGAGTGGGTCATAACTGCCTAATGCGTGTGGGTTTTTGTTGGTTTTTCGTTGATGGAGGCCCATAAACTTCCGGTGAAAATTCCGGCCTCTCATCTTTTGAAGACGACTGTTGTATAGTAACCTACTCCCACCGCTTGCGCAATGCCCAATTGAACCTGTGAAATTAAAGGAAGTGATTGTCTTATGGCCGACGCAGATTCTTTACAAAATCGATGCCGCTCGCTCGAAAACGCGTTCTTCTCCGATCTGGATCAAAAGCTTATCCGTGACCTACAGGAAAAGCTCTCGGCAGAAGAGGCCGTAACGAACCTTCGAGCCGAATCGGGGATCAAAGACGATGCGGCCCTTCGAGCTTTGCATGGCCTGGGAATAACCCCTCAAGCCCTCTCGGCCTTCCGAATCTTCCCCTTGGTCGCTGTGGCTTGGGCCGACGGACAAGCAGACCAACAGGAAGCCACTGCCGTTCGAATGATCGCCGAGCGTTATCTGACCAAAGGCTCCGAAGCCTCGACGCTTCTGGAACGATGGCTCAAGGAAAAGCCCTCCTCGGAAATGCTCACCACTTGGGAATCCTGTGCCGAAGCGGTCTTCTCCTCGATCGATGCCAAGCAGAGCAATGCGCTGAAACACCAACTCGTCGAGGAAGTCGATGAAGTTGCGCGTACTAGCGGAGGACTTCTGGGCTTTGGGGCCACCACCAAATCCGAAAGCGACATGATCGCACGCATCAAAAAAGCCTTGAGCGTCGCCTAGCTGCCCTCGCTCCACGATCTCCTCCGTTCCATGCGATCCCTCCGAAGTATGACCTCCGAGCCCTCAACCAACGCAGATGCCACCAAGGTGATTTGGCACACAGGCTCGGTAAGTGCCATCGATCGAGGCAAACTGCTAGGCCAAGTCGGTTGTGTCGTTTGGTTTACCGGCTTGAGTGGATCGGGAAAATCCACCATCGCAAATGCCCTGGATCGAATCCTTGTGCAACAAGGTCGCCCGAGTTTGCTGCTCGACGGCGACAACATCCGCCATGGCCTTTGCGCCACTCCGAGTATCTTAAAACCCAGCTACGGCGAAGCCTTCTCGGAGCGATTCGGATTGAGTTTCTCCCCCCAAGACCGAGAGGAGAATATTCGCCGCATCGGTGAGGTGGCATATTTGATAGCCTCTGCAGGTCTGATCTGTTTGAGTGCTTTCGTAAGCCCTTATCGCAAAGATCGAGACCGAGTAAGAAATGTCGTCGAGCGAGACAACCAGTTTCAATTCTTTGAGGTCTTCGTCGACACCCCTCTAGAGACTTGCGAGAAGCGCGACCCGAAAGGTCTCTATCGTCAAGCTCGCGAAGGGAAGATCCCATTTTTTACTGGAATCACCGACCCTTACGAGCCTCCCGAAAATCCCGATTTAGTGCTCGGCTCTAGCTTCAACACCCCCGAACACTGCGCCCAAGTGGTACTGGATTTATTGACCAAACAGAACGTCTTTTCAAATCGTTCAAGCATTGCCGATGGCGCAGCAGGGAGTGCACGATGAACGGCCAGTCCACCTACCGATACGTAGTTCGCTGCGGGATCAACCGATCGATTTTTTCGATGAACTCCCGATCCGAGCACAAGCGGGGAGACCAGGTCATCGCCAGATCCAACCGTGGCTTGGAACTGGGCGAAGTCCTTTGCGAAATCACCCCCCAAAATGAAGTTGCTACCGAAAAACTATCGGGAGGCTCGATCCAACGACCAGCGGGACCCAACGAGCTAGCTACGGTTGCACAATTGAAACAGCAGGCGCAGGTCGATGCCCACGATTGCCAGTCGCTGATCGATAGCCTAGGACTGCAAATGGCGGTCGTCGATGTCGAGAGAATCTTCGGAGGCGAGATCGTTACGATTTACTTCACGGCAGCCGAACGAGTCGATTTTCGTGAACTGGTCAAGAAACTGGCGAGCAAGTTTCAATCCCGCATCGAGATGAGGCAAATCGGTGCCAGGGACGAAGCCAAACTGCTGGGTGATTACGGTGATTGCGGCCGTCCCCTTTGTTGCTCAAGCTATCTTCATGAGATGCCTCCGGTGACGATGCGTATGGCCAAGCTGCAAAAGGCCACACTCGATCCGAACAAACTCTCAGGGCGTTGCGGACGGCTCAAATGCTGCCTTCGCTATGAAAACGATCACTACGAAGAACTCGCCTCGAAAATCCCTCCGCCTGGGAGCGAGATTCTCACTCGCGAAGGAAAAGCTCGAGTGCTCAATGTGGAACTGCTTGCCCAGCAGATGCTCATTGCTACCGAAGACAACCGAAGAATACTGATCTCACCAGACGAATGCCTGTCGGTCATCAAACGAGGCGCTGAACTCTTATGAACGAACACGTCCTAGCCATGATGGAACTTTTGGCCAAAGACCAACGATACCATCTGGATGCTTATCAATTCGTCCGCGAAAGCCTCGCATACGCTCAGCGAGTCATGAAGCTGCCTTCCTACTCCGGTGAAAACGAAAACGATGAAGGAAAATCGGATCGACACTTGACCGGTCAGCAACTCTGCCAAGCGATCCGAGAGTATGCACTCGAGCAGTACGGTGCACTGGCCAAAACCGTCCTCAATAGCTGGGGGATTCATACCACTAGCGACTTCGGCGAGATCGTGTACAACTTGATCCGCATCCGTGAAATGAGGAAAAGCAAATCCGACCGCCGTCAAGACTTCGACCATCAATACGACTTCGACGAAGCCTTCAAGCCCCGGTTCGAACGTATCGGGAGTCAAGATGGATAAAAGGTTCTTGCTAGCTTCGCTTCTGCTAGGCTGCTGGAGCGGCTATATGCTTTGGGTGGTTTCAAGGATCTGGCTCGAATCTCGCTAGCTATGAAATACGTCATCATTATTCCAGACGGCTGTGCCGATTACCCAGTCGAATCTCTCGGCGGAAAAACTCCCTTACAAGCAGCCCGCACTCCCAACATGGACGCTGTGGCTCAAGCTGGCCTAGTCGGTCAATCCGACAACGTCCCGCTCCATCTGCCAGCCGGTAGCGAAGTGGCCAACATGACCCTCTTTGGCTACGACCCAAACGTCTACTTTACCGGCCGAGCTCCGATCGAAGCTGCGGCCCAGGGAATCGTGCTCGGTCCAAACGATTGGGCTATCCGTTGCAATACCGTCACAATACTCGACCAAATCATGGTCGACTTTACCGCTGATCATGCCAGCAACCAAGAAGCTCGCGAGCTGCTCGCAAGTGTTCACACCGCTGTGAACGATCCCCGTTTAGAGTTCACACCCGGTGTCAGCTATCGCAACCTACTGATCTTTCGCGGCAGACCCAATGAGGCTTCTCCCTTCTCCGGAGAAACCCGAACCCGAGCCCCGCATGACCTAACGGATGGATCGGTCATCGACGACTTTCCCCGTGGGCCTGGTTGCGATTTGCTCTCCGAGTGGATGCAAACTAGCGCAGAGGTTTTAAACAATCATCCAGTCAATGCCGCAAGGCTCGATCAAGGCCGCTCGCCGATCACACACCTTTGGCTCTGGGGCCTGGGTAAAACACCTTCGCTTGAAAACTTTTCAAAGCGGTTCGGCATCAGCGGCTCGATGATCACCGCAGTGGATCTGCTTCGTGGATTAGCAGCCCTGGTCGGATGGGAAAGGATCGAGGCACCAGGTGCCACCGGCTATCTGGACACCGATTATGGGTCGAAAGGCCGAACGGCGATCGCAGCATTGCAAAAACACGATCTTGTTTGCGTCCACATCGAAGCCCCCGATGAGGCCAGCCACGAGGGTCGAGCCGAGGAGAAAGTCAAAGCCCTCGAAGCGATCGATCGAGAAATCGTCGGCCCACTTTACCAAGCTTTGCAAGCTCATGGGGACTATCGAATATTGATCACACCCGATCACCCTACACCCGTGAGCACCAAGAAACACGCACACGGCTGGGTTCCCTTTACGATCGCTGGAAAAGGGATCCAATCGGATGGCTCAAGGAGCTACGACGAAGTCTCTGCGGCACACAGCGGACTTCAGATCCCCAACGGTTGGGAGCTGATGCCTCGCTTCATCCAGGGCCAATGGTAATCCCAAATAGCTTGCAGCTACTCTCGCAAGTCGCGGCCCGTCAGATGCAAAAAGACATGGTGCAAGTTGGGGGTTTGAAGCTCTAGGTTCTTGATCCGCCCCCCCCTGGCAGCCAGGCTTTCTATCCATTGTGGGAGTTCGTCGGCAAGGTTCTCGCAAGCGCCAACAATCCGGCCAGAGGGAGCATGGAAAGATAGCCCCTGGGGGACCTCCGTGAGAGTGCCTTCGATATCCAAAGAAACCCGCTTGAGCTTGCCGATGGTTTGCTCCAAAAGTTCATCGATCGTTCCGTCGGCAATCACCTTGCCATGATCGATAATCACAATCCGATCGCTCCGCTGCTCGGCTTCATCCAGGTGATGGGTTGTCAGTAGAATCGTAGTTCCAACGCGGTTAAGCTCATCGAGCATATCGAAAATACGCTGACGACTTTGTGGATCGACTCCCACGGTAGGTTCATCCAGCAGCAGCAAACCCGGGGAGTGCATCACACCGCAAGCGATGTTGACGCGGCGTTTCATACCTCCGGAGAATTTAGCGGTAAGGTCTCCGGCCCGATCTTGTAAACCAATCCAGTGCAGGGCCCAATCGACCCGATCGTGCAATTTGCGGCCCCGCAATCCATGGAGCCGAGCAAAGCACTCGAGGTTCTCCTTGGCTGACAAATCTGGATAGATCGCCAACTCTTGAGGAACAACACCCAACTGGGCAGTTGCGTTGGGCTGACCGAGTTTTTTGCCAAAGAGCCTCACCTCACCGGCAGAAACTTCCACCCGACCACTGATGCAGCGAATCAGCGTCGTTTTACCAGCCCCGTTTGGTCCAAGAAGAGCGATTCGCTCACCAGAACGCACCGTAAAAGTAACACCTGAAAGAGCTTCGTTTCCAGCATACGACTTGCGAACATCGCTGACCTCCAAAGCCACTTCGGTCGGCTGGGCACCCCGTGTCCGCTGGGATCGAATCTTAAACCGCTGGGTTACCAAATGGGATTTCGCTTCTGGTTCCAATGAAAAGTTCCTTTGCGACCAACCTAAACGGGACTAGCCCAAGTCTTCCTTGGGGCTTGTGGTATAATACCTCATACTTGCGTCCGGACCGAGCCCGCTAGAGTAAACAGCAAACCCATGGGTATTTTTGACAGCCTTTTCAAGAAGAATGCAGTTGGCGACTCAGGCAAAAAAGCCGAGAAGCCAAAATCTGTCAAAGCCAGCAAATCGGTCGACATCGAAGCCCGCTTTGAACGTCTCCGTTCGGCTATTTCAGGCACGATGAGCAACTTCTTCGTTGCCAAAGACCGCAATAACAACAACCGAGTCGTGGGTGTGAAACTCTGCGATTCCGAAAAGGTGCAGTTTTTCGAGAGCCGGTTCAAAGGACTCAATAAACCCAGTGAAGGTGAAATTGCAATCCAACTCAACCACCCGAATATCGTCGAAACCTACGAGTATGGGACTTCGAATCGAGGCCAACAATTCATCCTCATGGAGTACATCGACGGACCTGGGTTGCACCAATTGATCGCCGATCGCAAAGAAGATCTCTTGGCAGGCAAAAGACTCGATCTGATCGGGCAGATGGCAGAAGCACTCGCCTACCTGCATCGCAAAGAGTTCATCCACCGCGATATTTGCCCACGAAACTACATCGTGCTCAAGGACATGTCGAAGGTCAAGCTGATCGATTTTGGATTGACCCTGCCGGCGACCAAAGCCTTCATG
Organism: Planctomycetaceae bacterium; assembly: GCA_021298315.1. Lineage (GTDB taxonomy): Bacteria > Planctomycetota > Planctomycetia > Pirellulales > Pirellulaceae > JBKCUI01. The sequence goes on along the minus strand of JAJTFC010000014.1, from coordinate 39,055 downwards.
GCACCAGGAAACCGCACCGGGACACCTTTGTACATGTCCCCGGAGATCGTTCGGCGACGATCCACCGACAAGCGGGTAGACATATTCTCGTTTGCAGTGACTTGCTACCACATGATCGCGTTTGACCTCCCTTGGCAAATCGCCGATACGACAGGACGAGCTGCCTTGCAACACGACACGGCTCCTCCTCGGGATATCTCTGAGCATCGTCCCGAGATCGACAAAGTTCTAGCCAACACCATCATGGCGGCCATGCACCCGAACCCTGAATTGAGAACGCCCGACATGGAAACTTTCCTGCGTCAACTGCGCAACGTGAAATCTTCCCCGTAACGAATCGGAAAACCTTAGGGATTCCCAAGCTTTTGGGCTTTCCGCGACCGCAAAGCGATCTATACTTCTGGACGACTTTAGCAAGTGCCCGTCAAGGGCTCTCGCGAGGGGGAAGCGTGAATCTGGTCAGGACTTAAGTGGAGCAGCCATAAGCGTCATACTCTTGTGCGGGGGCCTTTGACGGGCATTTTGCTTTGAATGCCCTAGGAAGGTTCGGTGATTTCGGAAATGACAACGGCAGTGGGCAGCAGTGATTTCGGAGAAATCACCGACACTCGGAGAAATCACCGACACTGAAATCATCGACCATGGGCGTGCTCTGAAAAGAAATCCACTGCGGCCTGGATCGTACGATCGATGTCTTCAACGCTGTGCGCTCGCGAGAAGAAGAGTGCCTCGAATTGACTGCAAGGCATATAGACACCGCGCTCGATAAGCCCCCAAAAATACTTGGCAAAGAGTTTACGATCCGAACGATCGGCACTTGGCCAGTCGACCACTGGATCTGGATTAAAAAACAGGGTCATCATACTTCCGACACGTTGCAACTGTGCCGACACACCGTGCTCTTTGGCAGCCGCAAGCAACCCATCACCCAATCGCTTACCGAGCGATTCAAGATATTCATAAGGGGGATCGTCACGGAGGAGTTCGAGCGTCTTGGCACCGGCAGCCGTTGCAAGTGGATTGCCCGAAAGCGTCCCGGCCTGATAGACCTTACCGGCTGGCATCACCTGATCCATGATCTCCGAGCGGCCACCGTAGGCGGCCAGTGGAAGCCCACCACCGACAATCTTCCCCAAGGTTGTCATGTCAGGTTCGATCCCAAAAATTTGCTGTGCACCACCGTATGCGACGCGGAAGCCCGTCATGACTTCGTCGAAAATCAAAACAACCCCGTGCCTTTGGGTCTCTTCCCTCAAGGTCTTGAGAAACTCTGGCGTCGGAATCACCGTGCCCATATTTCCGACGATCGGCTCTAGGATCACCGCTGCAATGTGCTGGCCAAGTTGATCAAGGGTCTCACGAACTGCCTGAGAATCGTTGTAGTTGAGAACAATCGTGTCTTGCGAAGTACCTGGGGTCACGCCTGGGGAATCAGGCACACCTAAGGTCGCCGCAGCAGAACCGGCCGAGACGAGCAAGGAGTCGACGTGACCGTGGTAGCAACCCGAGAACTTGACGATCCGATCGCGTCGCGTGAATCCTCGTGCCACGCGTATCGCACTCATGGTGGCTTCCGTTCCAGAGCTTACCAATCGAACGCGTTGCATGCTTGGGAAAGCTCCTAGAATCAGCTCGGCGATACGAGACTCGTTCTGGGTCGGAGCACCATAGGAAGTCCCTCTTTGAGCCGCATCGACAATCGACTCGATGACTTGCTCGTGGGCATGCCCTAGGATCATCGGACCCCAAGATCCGATGTAGTCGATGAATCGATTGCCATCCAAATCGAAAAGATAAGCCCCTTTAGCCCGATCGATAAACAAAGGGTGACCACCGACGGCTCCGAATGCCCGAGCAGGGGAGTTTACCCCGCCAGGAATAAGCCTCTTGGCCCTCTCAAATGCTGCTTGGCTTTTAGCTAAATCGATCTTCATGGCATCATTAGGTTCAGGAAATTGTAGGACCGGAGATATCTCCTCAGGGTCGCCTGTAGCCCTTTCCCAACCGCAACAAACGAGCGATAATCAACCGGAGTAGGGCCAAAGTCTTTTCCAGCGAAGATCCTACCAAAGACTCACTGCGAACCGAACCCCTTGTTTAAAAATCCATAGGACTTAACTCAAGAATGCCAACGATCAGTTCGGGCTCGCTATCCAATAAGCTTATTATCGCACTTGCCATCTGCTTGCCCGTCGTGCCGGTAGCTGCCGATTACTTTGGGCCGGCGACCCGAGCCCGATGGATGCTAGCCCAAGCGGCCAACGAATTCGACCGAGGAAATGTAGACAAAGCCCAAGTGCTACTCGAAGCCGCGTATGCCAAATCCCCGGACTTGATCGAGGACAAGGATTTTTTGCGGCAAGTCGATCGGATCGAAGGCGATGGTCAAGCCGACGGGACATCGAATCTCCTAACGACCCTTTTAGAGGAGAAGATGCGGCGGATCAAAGACCCGGTCGATCGCGCAGAAACAGCCCTTCTTTTTTCCAACCTACTTTCGAATCGTAAGCAATTTGACAAAGCGATCCGAGTCCTGAGCGAGAACTTGCCTCCACAAGCACAGCGGACACCTACCCAGAACAACCAGATCGCCTACATGAGGGCTCTTGCAGGTACCGATCTGGAGTTAGCCCTCAGCGAAATCGATACTGCGATTGCAACCACAGAAAATGACTCGCTTTTGGACACCAAAGGCTGGGTGCTACATCGCATGGGACGCAACGAAGAGGCCTTGGAGACAATGGACAAATCTCTCGCAAAACTAATGGAGTCATGGTCTGCCGATAGTTTTCTTTCGACCTGCCTGACAAAAATGAACGAGCTACAAAGTCAAGCGGGCCAGCAAGCATCCGAGAAGCCCAAGGGTTGGGGCCTCGAAGCCCTTTTGGAAGAGTTCCCTCAGTTTGCGCGAAGACTCCCACAGATCATCGACATGCATGCGACCCTGCGTTACCATCGCATGCGGATCTGCGAGGCCTTGGGAAAGACCGACCAAGTCCACGACGAAGCCGCCTGGATCCACGCCTTCAGCCGCAAAGAACTCGACGAGCTCTACTAGCTCAAACCATTGCTTCTCGGCTGTCCCATTGTTTCACGGTTGTCCCCAACCGTGCCCCACGACCGCAGGTCGACGTCTTCTTTGTTTCTGGGCTGTCCCATTGTTCCACGGCTGTCCTCAGCCGTGCCCCCACGACCGTAGGTCGACGTCTTCATTGTTTCTGGGGACCATTGTTTCACGGTTGTCCCCAACCGTGCCCCACGACCGCAGGTCGACGTCTCCATTGTTTCTCAACTGTCCCATTGTTCCACGGTTGTCCCATTGTTTCACGGTTGTCCCCAACCGTGCCCCACGACCGCAGGTCGACGTCTTCTGGCACCCCAAAAAAAGGCCTTTTTCAGCCCGATTTATTGAGGCTCTTTGGCCCCCCGAAACGCCCCTCGTCCAATTGTGGTTTTCTTAAAAAACGCTATACTTTTTCTTTTCGATCCAGGGGTCCGTGAAAGCTTCCCTCGATCGACCTTGTCGAGCCTTCTTTGAGCAGAAACGAACAGATCCGTGTCGAACGTCCCACCCGATGATTTTGACCCGAATGATCCCTCAAGCCTACCGACTTCCGATGACGGCGGTGGTGGTGGCGAGCGGATGATCGAAGAACCTATCGAAGACGAATTGCGCGATAGCTACCTGACTTACGCCATGAGCGTGATTGTCAGCCGCGCACTACCAGACGTTCGCGATGGACTCAAACCCTCCCAGCGACGAATCTTGGTCGCCATGAACGACTTGAACCTCACCCCAGGTGCAGGGCGTGTCAAGTGTGCGAAGATCGCCGGAGATACTTCCGGTAACTATCACCCACACGGCGAAGCGATCATCTATCCAACGCTGGTCCGTATGGCTCAAGAATGGAACATGCGCCACGTCCTGATCGACAAACAAGGGAACTTTGGTTCCATCGCCGGTTTGCCCGCAGCGGCCATGCGGTATACCGAAGCTCGCCTTGCAGGCCCCGCTGCAATGATGCTCGAGGACCTCAAACTCGATACCGTCGACTTCATCCCCACCTACGACGATCGACGAACCGAACCGGTCGTACTCCCTTCGCGATTCCCCAATCTGCTGGTCAATGGAGCCCAAGGCATCGCCGTTGGGATGGCCACGAGCATCCCACCCCATAACCTGCGCGAGGTTTGCAACGCGCTGGTGAAAGTCATCGACGACCCCGAAGTCTCAGTGGCCGAACTGTGCGATATCGTTCCGGGCCCAGACTTCCCCACAGGAGGAATCATCTGCGGACGATACAACATCCGCCAAGCCTACATGACAGGACGCTCGACCATCGTCGTGCGAGCCCACGTCGATGTCGTCGAAGAAGGCAGAAAGTCCAAACTGATCGTTCGCGATATTCCGTTCCAACAAGCCCGCGACCGAGTCGTCGAAAAAATCGCAGAACTGGTTCGCAACGAGAAAATCAAAGGGATCTCAGGGATCCGTGACGAAAGCGACCTCAAAGAGCCAGTACGGCTCGTCATCGAAATCAAACAAAACGCCGATCCAAACGTCGTTTTAAACCAACTCTTCCAATTCTCGCCCCTCCAAGAATCCTTCTCGATCATCCTCCTTGCGCTAGTCGATGGCAAACCCCGCGAACTAAACATCAAGGAACTGCTCCAGGAATTCATCCGCCACCGTGTGACGGTCATCCGACGACGTACCCAGCACCTACTGGGTGCGGCCAGGAAACGCAAACACGTCATCGAAGGCCTCCTTTTGGCCCTAGCCGATATCGATCATATCATCGCGATCATTCGCTCAAGCCGCACGCAAGCCGAAGCCAAAGAGAAACTCATGGGGGTCGAGTGCCCCGCTTCGATGATGCAAAGAGCCCTCGGTGAGCGTGGATATGCCGACTTCCAACTCGAACGAGGTGTTGCCGACAATTACAAACTCACAAGCGTGCAGACCGATTCGATCCTTAGAATGACCCTCGGTCAATTGGCCGGTTTGGAACAAGAAAAACTCGGTCAAGAACACGCCGGTATCCTCGAAGAAATCGAAGGCTACAGAGAGATCCTCGCCAGCCCAGCCAAAATCTACAGCATCATCCGAGAAGATCTCGTCGAGATCGCTCGAAAGTACGGCAACGATCGAGTCACCGAAATCTCCGAAGAAGAACTCGGCAACTACAACATGGAAGACCTCATCACCGAGGAATCCATGGTCGTTACCATCTCCCATCAAGGCTACATCAAACGTCTACCCGCATCGATCTACAAATCGCAAAAGCGTGGAGGCAAAGGAATCACCGGCCTGAAAGCCGAAGAAGAAGATCCGGTCGAACACCTCTTTGTTGCCAGCACCCACGCTTATTTGCTCTTCTTTACCAACCAAGGAAAAGTCTATTGGCAAAAGGTTTGGGAGATTCCCCAGATGAGCCGAGAAAGCAAAGGCCGGGCGATCGTCAACCTCCTGAATCTGACCCCTGAAGAAAAAATTCGCGACTGCGTCCCAGTCAGAGACTTTAACCTTCCAGGTCACTTTTTGATGATGGCCACGAAAAAAGGGATCGTGAAAAAAACCCCACTAGAGGCTTACAGCCGTCCCAAGAAAGGTGGCATCATCGCCATCAAACTTCGAGAAGACGATGAACTTGTCGATGTCGTCATCACCAAACCAAACGACCAAATCGTCCTCTCAACGGCCGGCGGTATGGCCATTCGATTCTCCGAAAACAATGCTCGAGCCATGGGCCGAAATACCTCGGGTGTCAAAGGTATCTCGCTCAAGAAAGCCGACGAAGTCGTCGGGATGGTCGTCGCAGACCCCACCGCAACACTCCTGACGGTCTGCCAAAACGGTTACGGCAAACGAACCAATTTTGGACCCGGAGATGAACTCGTCATCAAAGACGAAGACGCCGCGATCGACGATGATTCCATCGATCAAACCGTCGCCGAACAATCGCCCAACTCAGACGAGCCAATCGCAGACGAATCGCCCGAAGATACCGCTGCAGAGGATAACGCCTCGTCCTCTAAATACCGAACCCAACGTCGGGGCGGTAAAGGTATCATCGACATCAAGACCTCGAAACGCAATGGGCCAGTCGTCGGCACCGTCGCTGTGTACGATAACGACGAGCTGATCATGATGACCTCCAGAGGCAAAATCCAACGCATCGCTGCCAACGATATCAGTGTCATCGGTCGAAACACTCAAGGGGTTCGAATCATGAGCCTCGACGAATCCGATACTCTGGCAGCCATCGTTCGAGTTCCCGCAGCCGACATCGAAGCCGAAGCGGCTCGGGTCGAAGCCGAAGCCCGTGAGCAAGCAGCCAAGGCTCCCCCCAATACGCCAGCCCCCACTTCGGATCAAGAAGGCTCAAACGCCGATGAGGATTCCGAAGATGATTCGGAAGAATGACCCGACGAGCCAACCCAAACTACTTGGTACTGATCTGTACCTACAACGAACGCGAAAACCTGCCGAAACTCTTTCAAGCCATTCGTCAGGTAGATGCCCAAGCGGATATTTTGGTCGTCGATGATAACTCCCCAGACCAGACCGCTCAGTGGGTACGCCAAGAGCAAAACAACGACCCGCACGTCCACCTGATCCAACGCACTGGAAAACTCGGACTAGGCTCGGCAATCAAGACCGGTATGCAGTATGCCATCGACCACGGCTACCCATGGCTGATCAACCTCGACGGAGATCTCAGCCACAACCCTGCAGTCATCCCGGAGTTGCTTGCCAAACAGGACTCCTACGATTTGGTGATCGGCTCTAGATACGTCCCTGGTGGCGGACTCGAAGGATGCTCCTGGAGAAGGATCGCCGTGAGCCGGTTTGCCAACCAATTGGCTCGCTGGATGGTCGGTTGGAAGATCCAAGATTGTAGCAGCGCCTATCGGCTCTATCGAATCGCAACACTCCAAAGGATCCAACTCCAAACGCTCGAAGAAACAGGATACGGTTTCCTCGAAGAAATCCTCGCGCATTTAATCAAAACCGGTGCGCGCGTCACCGAAGTGCCGATCGTGTATCAGGAACGAAGGCTAGGGCAATCCAAGATCTCGCTTCGAGAAGCCCGCTCTGCCTTTAACGCACTTGTAAAAGCATCCAAAATCTATCGGTCCAGATAGGCTGCGTTGCTATCTAGCGATCTCCCAAGTCGTACCTTGCTTGCCATCTTGGATCGCAATCCCGATTTTCTTGAGCCCATCGCGGATAGCATCCGAGGTCGCAAAATCGCGCTTCGCCCGTGCTTCCGCCCGCAAATGAACCACCAATTCCATGAGCCCAGCGACAACGCCAGCCGAATCGCCTTGGCCACTGGATACAGCAACAGGCTTGCGAAAAATCCCCAATAGCGCGGCCATTTCGCGTAAGATCGAAAGCCCCTGTCTCAGGATATCAAGCTCCTGTGGCTTGGCAGACTCCTCAAGCTTGGTCTGATCGATGTATCGATTCAAGGCCCGAGCCATCTCGAAGAGATCTGCTGTGGCGCCACCTGTATTGAAATCGTCGTCCATCTTTCCGAGGAAGGATTCCCTGAGCTGGATAAGTTCTGCAAGCAGAGCAGGGGGGTTCGCAGGAGCCTTAAATTCGCTTCTTCGAACCACATAGGGAATGTCGTAGACCGATGAGCCTAAAAGTTTGCCCGATCGTTCAAAAAGCCGGTAAAAGGTTTCGAGGGCCGCACCCGCTTCTGCCAATGGCTCATCCCCAAAAACACTCGTCGAACGGTAATGGGTTTTGAGCAAGAAAAATCGGATACGTTCTCCGGTGTGCTTGGAGATCAAGCCGGCCAATCCACCAGCGCCTTTGCTGCGAGAAATCTTGCCAGAAACCGCCACCGCTTCCGGCTCGCTTGCTTCGCCTCTGTCGCTCTGGCCGCCGACTTTGCCACCCTCGCTCGAAGCTCGCATAAGCCCGTTGTGCATCCAATAACTAACCATCGGCTTACTGTGACAACAACGGCTTTGGGCAAGTTCGTTCTCGTGATGGGGGAATACCAAATCGAGCCCCCCTCCGTGGATATCGAACGTCTGGCCAAGAATGCCACGACTCATCGCAGAACATTCAATGTGCCAGCCAGGACGACCCTGACCCCAAGGGCTCGGCCAACTAGGCTCCCCAGGTTTGGCAGATTTCCATAGTGCAAAGTCGCCCGCAGAACGCTTGCGACTTGCCGCGCCACCTCCCTCGCCTTGTTGCTCATCAGCAGATCGATTGCTCAAAGACCCGTACTCGGGATCCTTGGTAACATCAAAGAAAACATCACCATCGCTGGCATAAGCAAACCCCTTGGCGATGAGCTCCTCGACAAAGGCGATAATTTCCCCGATGCTATCGGTCGCGCGGGGCATGCGATCGATCTGATCGACCCCCAAGGCTTGCAGATTCGATAGATAATCCGCAGTCATTTGAGTGGCTAGCTGAAACATCGAAATCCCCTTTTCCCGGGATTTGACAATCAACTTGTCGTCGACATCCGTAATATTTACTACCCAAGTGACCTCGTATCCGCAGTAGGTCAAATAACGCTTGACCGTGTCAAAAATCACAGGCCCAACCATGTGGCCAATGTGAGCCTCGGCGTAAACCGTCGGACCGCACAAGTACATCCCCACTTTCCCAGCCGTTAAAGTCTTAAAAGACTCCTTCGCTTTTGTCAGAGTGTTGTAGACTCGGATAGGGTATTCGGGTAGGTTTTCTGGCATAGAAGCTGGTTTATCCGACACTTTTTAGTGGAATCAGGTAATATTATGGAGTACTTCGAAGGGTAACGAATCTCGCAATTCGAGTCCATCGCAATCCCATGGCACCGCTGATCATCGGATCGAATCCTAGATCCGCGTAGAAACCAAAAAGCAAATGACTGCAATAGAAGTTGAAATTGGCGGATTGACCGATCCTGGTTTAGTTCGATCAGAGAATCAAGACCAATTTTTTGCTGGGGAGATTTCCCGAGGTATCCGCCTGCGTGCAGACTCCTTTGGATCCCTCCCCAACACAACCCTCTTGGGTGACCCAACAGCCCAAATCCTCATGGTCGCCGACGGCATGGGAGGCCATAAAGCCGGCCACGAAGCCAGCAAGCTTGCCGTCCAGTACTTCATGGCTGCAATCCTAAACCGTCTTCAGTCCAACGACTCCATCACTCCGGATGATCACGAGCACTACCTAAACCACCTAAGAGATATCCTCAGCGATGCCCATCAAGAGATTCGGCGAACCTCCGAAGCCTCCGAAGATAAAAAAGGGATGGGCACTACGTTTACAATGGCCTACATCGTTTGGCCAAAATTGGCTTTCATCCACGCCGGAGACACTCGCTGCTACGTCTTTCGAGCAGGTCAGCTATCTCTCCTGACCCTCGATCACACCGTGGCCAATGAAATGATCAAAAATGGCCAACTCAACCTCAACGACAACGAACGCTCCCCTTGGTCAAACGTCCTTGTAAATGCATTAGGTGCCGGTGCAGAGGGAGTCCAAGGCGATTTGGCCACCACGCTGCTTGAACCCGGCGACATCGTACTCATGTGCAGCGATGGACTCAACAAACACGTCAACGATACAACCATTGAAAAGGTACTGGCCGCCGGAGGGAAAGTTCAGTCAATCTGCGAATCACTCGTACAGCTTGCAAAGAAAGGGGGAGGTACTGACAACATTACTGTCGTTGCAGCTCGTTGGACTAAATCTGGTAAATCGATGAGTATGTCTATTAATGCCATCCCTCCTTCTGACAAGCAAAATGTAGTCATTGAGTTTCTTCACCATACTCAACTTTTTAGCACGACAGACATCCATACAACCGATCTTACGGTTCCCGCCGAGTCCGATCGAAGCGGAGATACCGATCCGCTGACAACCGAAGCCTTTTAATCACCCCTATGCGGCCCTTCATCGCCCGCAGTCTGTTCGTTCCAACCTTCGCTTGGAACTACCTCCTTGGTCGCGTTCTTCACCGCCGAAACTGGTGGGACCAAGTCGACCCTCTTGTGATCCTCGGGGCTCTACCCCTCCACCGCGATGTTCCTAAACTCGCAGAACTCCAAGTTCGCGGCGTGATCAACATGTGCCAAGAATACCCTGGCCCCAAAACCGCTTACGAAAAATACAACATCGAGCAACTCTGGCTACCGACGGTCGACTTCAACCCACCCTCGATCGAAGCTGTCCGAATGGGGGTAGAATTCCTAGCCCAAAAGACCAACAATAACCAGCGGGTTTACGTCCACTGCAAAGCCGGACGCGCTCGCTCGGCAACCATCGTCATCTGCTGGCTCGTCAAACACCGAGGCATGTCCCCACAAGAGGCCCAAGCCCACCTGCTCGCATGCCGACCGCAAGTCAACCCACACCTGCTCAAACGAGCCGTGGTTCGCGAATTCCTAGGACTCGAACCATCCGACTCGCCCACAGGTTCAAGATAAAAACCAATCATGCAAATCATCCATAAACTGCTCTTGGCTCTATTGAGTTCCATCGCCTTAGCGCCTGCGGCCTTGAGTTTTCAACCCCCAGACCAGAACGTCAACCGTTACAGCGAACCCCGATTCCCCAAGGAACGCATACCGATGTGGAAACAAGTTGAAGATGCCATAGCAAAAGGCTTACCTAAGTCCGCCATCGAAAAACTCGACCAAATCATCGAGCAAACTCTCCAAAACAAAGCCTTCCCCGAAGCCGCTTTGGCTATGGCTCGAAAAATCCGTATCGAAAGCGAGATCCAAGGCTCAGATCCAGCCGAAGCCATCACGCGCATGCAAAACTCGCTTGAAAAAGCACCAGACCAAGTCAAACCCGCTCTGCACGCAATCCTGGGACACTGGTACTGGTCCTACTTCGAGGCGAACCGATGGCGATTCCAAAAGCGTACCGCTCTGGCCGATGAAAGCTCCCAAGATATCAAAACGTGGGACCTAAAACGAATCTTCCGCGAAATCGATAAGCAATACACATCGTCTTTAGCAAACAGCGACACCCTCAAATCAACCCCGATCAATACCTTCGATGCACTCCTAGATCCAGGCACCTATCCAGACTCCTACCGTCCCACTCTCTACGATTTTCTCGCACATCAAGCCATCGAATTCTATGCCTCGGGCGAACAAGCCGGCGTTCAAAGAGAAGATGCTTTTGAAATCGATGCAAACTCACCTGCGCTCGGCCCGACCGAAGACTTTCTAGCATGGAACCCCCAAACAACCGATGCCGACTCGACCAAACTCAAAGCGATCAAACTTTATCAAGACCTCCTGAAATTCCACGCCAACGACGAATCGCCCGACGCTCGACTTCACACCCAACTCCAGCGGATCCGCCTAGCTCAAAACATCGCTCTAGGTGAAGAAAAAGACGCTCGAGCCATTTCCCTTCTGGAAGATTTCGCTCAGAAGAATGCAAAGCACCCGCTTTCTGCAAACGCTCGCGCTCAGTGGGCCGGAATCCTCATGGGCCAAAACGATCTGGAAGCCGCATTCAACGTGGCTCTCCAAGGTAAGAACGCTTTTCCCGAAAGCATCGGCGGAAGACTCTGTCACAACATCATCGAAAACATCACCGCTAAAGCGGTCAATGTCTCCATCGAACGCGTCTGGAACAACCCCGTTCCCAACATCCGTGTTCGATACAAGAACATCTCCAAGCTACACCTGCGAATCGTCCAAGCCGACTGGCAAGAGCGACTCGTCGAACCAGGCCGCTGGAGAGCTGACCAAATCAACGACAAAGACCGTGCAGAACTCTTCAGCAAACAACCCATCAAGGCCTGGACAAGTGACTTGGAACCCACCTCGGATTACCAAGAAGCCACACAGGACCTAACTGCTCCACTGGATCTCAAACCCGGATATTACTTCCTGCTATATAGCCTAAACGAGCAGTTCAACCCCCAAAACAACCAACTCGGTGCCTGCGAATTGTGGGTCTCGAAACTTGGACTGATCCTCAGGCAAACCAATCACTACCCAACCCTCGAAATCGATGGTACCTCCCGTGACCTCGAAGGACTGGTCGTCGATAATCAAACCGGTGAGCCAATCGCCGGTGCAAGTGTCCAAGCTTATGAGCGAATCAATGGCAACCCACGCTGGATGCCTCAAATAAAAGTCCAGACGGACCCAACTGGACGTTTCAAAATCCTGGGCCAACAAGGTGCTTTGACGCTCCTGGTTCAGCACCAAGAAGATCGGCTATCGACGCAGCAAGAAACCTATATGTTCCCGCAAGTTCCCACTGAACCTCTGGGTGCACAAATTGCTTTGTTTACCGATCGCTCGATCTATCGGCCCGGGCAAACCGTCTACTTCAAAGGAGTCGTTACCACCAGCGATCAAAAAACAAATCGATACGCCGTGGTTCGAGGCAAAAAAGTAACGCTGCAGTTCCTTGATACCAACGGACAAGTCGTCGAGACTCTCGATGCAACCAGCAATGACTTTGGTTCGTTTAGCGGGTCGCTTACCGCACCGCGAAACCGTGGTACTGGCCAGATGCTCATCTCCATCAAAGACACTCAATTCAATACCGCCATCAGTGTCGAAGAATACAAACGGCCCAAGTTCCAAGTCACCCTCGATGGGCTCAAAGACCAAGTCAAACTCGATGACCAAGTCACCGTCACTGGCAAAGCGATCAGTTACACCGGTGCCCCAATCCAAAGTGCCAAGGTTCGCTACCGCGTCGTACGCAGAGTCCGCTGGCCCGATTGGTTCATCGCTTGCTTTGCCTGGAGAATCGCGCCCTTCCAAGGTCGTTCTCAAGAAATCGCTCGCGGTTGGACCGACACCGCTCCAGACGGAAGTTTCAAGATCGAATTTTTCGCAAGACCAGATCGATCCGTTCCCGAAGACAATCTACCCATTTTCCAATACGAAGTAACCGCCGATGTGACAGATACCACCGGTGAAACGCGAACAGGCTCCCAGAATGTCTCGGTCGGGTACGTCACAGCCCAAGCGAACCTCATCGCCAAACCGTGGCAAACGGAGCAAAAGCCCGTTGAGCTAGAAGTCATAACCTCCAATCTTGATGGCCAAGAAATCGCTTCGAGTGGTCAAATCAAAATCTTCAAGATCACCCAGCCAGCCAATGTACCTCGAATCGATCTCCTCGGAGGATCGATGCCGAGTATTCCTCGACCCATCCGACGCGGTCCAGGCAACCAGCGAGCCAAACCTGCTCCCGCCGGCATTCCGCTCCAAAAGCCAGATCCTACCGACTATCGCCATTGGCCTATCGGAGACATCGTTCACCAGCAAGAGTATCAAACCGACGCCCAGGGCAAGTCGACCTTTGAGGTGAAACTACAAGCAGGACTTTATCGAGCTGTCCTAGAGTCCAAAGATATCTATGGAAAACCGATCCGATCGGAACTCAATCTCATCGTCCTAAATCCTGAGCAAGCCAGCTTGGATATCAAACTCCCCCATGTCTTTACTAGCCAGTCCGAGAGCCTTCAGCCGGGCGAGACCTTCAAAGCACTTTGGGGTACCGGTTACCCATCGGGTCGCGCACTGATCGAAATCGAACATCGCGGCAAGACGCTGAAATCCTATTGGACAGAACCTAATCAAACCCAGCATAGCATCGAGCTACCGATCGATGAATCGATGCGAGGCGGAGCCACCGTCCGAGTCACCTATGTACGTGAAAATCGACTCTATAGCGAAACGCATCGAATCTCCGTGCCATGGAAGAACAAAGAACTGGCCCTCAAGTGGGAACGCTTCCGAAACAAACTCGAACCTGGTACCCAAGAGCAATGGTCCTTGACGATCAAAGGCCCGGATGCACCGGCAGCCCAAGCCGAGATGCTCGCCGCGATGTACGACGCTTCTCTGGATGCTTTCAAATCCCATCAATGGATGGATCGACTCGGAAATTTCTACGAGGAGTCCTATGGACGAATCCAATCGCAATTCCAAAACATGAGCCTATGGATTCCAGTCGTCGACTCGAATTTTCCAAGCAGTTATTTAGGAGTCGAGGAATCTTACCGCCGGTTCCCTTACGAGCTCAACATGCCCTCTCCACCTACGATATTCGACATGAGTAGCCCCATGGTCATGCGACCTACACGTAGATCTCGGGTGGCCTCTTCTTTAGCCATGGAAGCCGAGTCTGTAGCATTGGGCGCGCCTGCTGCAATGATGGCCAAAGCAGCACCCATGAGCGACGCGGAACCTCTAGGTGTATCCGGAGGCGATGGCAACAACGCAAACGTTCCCAAACCCGTTGCGATCGATTCGATCTCCCCTCGCACCAACCTCAACGAAACGGCTTTCTTCTTTCCGCATCTACTGAGCGATGCTCAAGGAAACGTCACGCTCGAATTCACCATGCCAGAAGCGCTCACCCAATGGCGTTTCATGGCATTGGCACACGACAAGGAGATCCGAAGCGGAACGCTTTATGATTCGATCGTTACGGCCAAGGATCTTATGGTTCAGCCCAATCCACCCCGGTTCCTTCGAGAAGGAGATATCATCGAGTTTACCGCCAAGGTGACCAACCTCTCAAACAAACCCATTCAAGGAACCGTCGCGCTGCACCTGAGCGATGCGATCGACGAAACGAATGTCGACACCAGATTTGAAAATGCCAAACCCCAGCAACCTTTTGATCTCGGTGCTAGCGAATCGAAATCCTACCTCTGGCGAATCCGAGTCCCCGAGGATGCTCGCCCAATCATCTTCAAGACACTTGCAGCGACCGATAAAATCAGCGATGGCGAACAAGCCATGTTGCCGGTTCTTTCCAACAAGGTGCTTGTCAGCGAAGCGATTCCGTTACCGATTCGGGGTAAATCGACCAAGGAGTTCGAGCTAAAAAAGCTCGTCGAGTCGGCAGGATCACCGACCATCCGTCATCAGTCACTCACCGTGCAAATGACTTCGCAACCGGCTTGGTACGCCGTCTTAGCACTCCCCTATTTGATGGAATATCCTTACGGTTGCAGCGAGCAAACGTTCAATCGCCTCTATGCAAACAGTCTCGCAAGACACATCGCGACGAGCGATCCGAAAATCGCGAAAGTGTTTGAAACTTGGAGGAACCTTCAGCCCGAAGCGCTCGAGTCCCCGCTGAGCAAGAACAAGGACATTCAGTCGATGGTGCTCGAGGAAACACCTTGGCTCAAGGACTCGCAAAGGGAGTCCCAAGCACGCCGCAATGTGGGGATTCTTTTCGATGTGAACCGTTTGGAAAGCGAGACACAATCGCAACTCAGTAAACTTGCGCAGATGCAGCGTCCCAGTGGCTTGTGGCCTTGGTTCCCAGGCGGCCCGGACAACGAGTATCTATCGCTCTATATCGTGACTGGTTTTGGACGACTGAAGAATCTCGGGGTAGCTATTGACGATGGGATCGCTCAGCGCGCATTGGATGCGTTGGATGCTTGGATGAACGAGCAGTACGTTCAGATCAAGGACAAGGATCCGAAAAAATCCAATTTGAGTTCGACCATAGCGCTCTATTTGTACGGACGCAGTTTCTTTTTGATCAACCAACCCATTGCACCTGAATATCAACAGGCGCTGAAGTACTGGCTAAGGCAGGGGAGGGATCATTGGGTTCATCAAACCCGTCAGTCGCAAGCCCATTTGGCAGTCGCCTTGAAGCGTTTCGAGGATGCAGAGACACCCAAGGCGATCATCAAGAGTTTTAAAGAGCGAAGCGTTACCGATGAAGAGTTGGGGATGCATTGGCCAGAGCCCGAGCGATCCTGGTGGTGGTACCATGCACCGATCGAGACACAGGCGATGATGATCGAAGCCTTCGATGAGGTGGCAGGGGATGTCGAGGCTGTCGAGGAGTGCAAGGTGTGGTTGCTCAAACAAAAGCAGACACAGGATTGGAAGACCACCAAGGCGACTGCGGATGCCGTATATGCCTTATTACGACGCGGCGAAAATTGGCTTGCATCGGATGCGATGGTATCGGTCGAGTTGGCAGGCAAGAAGCTTGAGCCGAAGAACATCGAGCGAGGGACAGGATTTTATGAAGAGAGGATTCCGGCGAACCAGATCCGACCCGAGATGGGCAAGATCAAGCTTACCAAGCCGGATCAGGGGGTAAGCTGGGGTGGGTTGCACTGGGAGTACTTGGAGGATATCGGCAAGGTCACTGCGCACGAGGGGACTCCACTGAAACTTGAGAAGCAGATCTTTAAGCGGGTGCTTACGGGTTCAGGTCCGGTGCTCGAGCCCGTCACCGGTGAGGTAATGGTAGGAGACGAGTTGATCTGCCGAGTGGTGCTCAGGTCGGATCGCGACATGGAATACGTCCACATGAGAGATTACCGGGGGAGCGGGACCGAGCCAGTCAATGTGCTCAGTTCCTACAAGTTCCAGGATGGGCTTTATTATTACGAGAGCACTAGGGATGCGGCCACACACTTTTTCATCGACTATTTGCGCAAGGGGACTTATGTGTTCGAGTATCCGTTGCGGGTGCAGTTAGCGGGCGAGTATCCGATGGGATATGCGTCGGTCGAGTGCATGTATGCACCGGAGTTCAACAGCCACTCCGAGGGCCTGAGTTTGAAGGCCCAACGTCGGTGATTTCTCCGAAATCACTGCCCAAGTGTCGGTGATTTCTCCGAAATCACTGCCGCCTTACCAACCACCTCCATACACTCCCCAAAAAGCCCAGTGATTTCGGAGAAATCACCGACACTCTACTCCGAAATCACCGACGCTTGCCCCCCTTCAATTTTGAATTGTCCTCGGCTATAATCGGGTTCGTCACGCGTCCGTGGCGCAATTGGATAGCGCATCGGTCTTCGGAACCGAGGGTTGAAGGTTCGAATCCTTCCGGGCGTACTGGGTAGCATACCCAAGACCATCACCACCAATCAAAACATTGGTTTTTTGATTTCCTTGATGTTCACCGATGGGCCAGATATAGCACCAACGGGGGGACGGGTGGGGGACAATTTGGGGTCAGTTACAACTCTCTATCCCAATGCTCTTGATGCACCGTTAGGGAGTGAGTCTTTACCACCCGAGACAATTGTCCGAGCCATGAATGGATCACATGCTCGGGTAGGGTCGTATACGCTTACGTTTCAGCTAGTCAGAAGCGGCAGGAACATCTATTGCCATAGTGGCCTATGTCGCTGCGGTTCGTATTTTTGCAAGGGGCTATTCATGCGGATGTTTCCGAGCAGGAATTCTGGGAAGCTACTGAGGCTTAACAATAGACGCCAACTTGGAAGCCAATACGCCGTAGCCTTCCAGGTTCAAATGCTAGCCACAGCTTTCGGTGCAATGGAACGCGATTCAACTTTTGGAGCGGGCGTTTCCATTCTTTTACTAGCGTTTTTCATGGGCTGCGCGAGCACTGGTTTGCCAGCCAGCATGGCTTCCAGCAATGGCTTCAGTCGCGATGCGTAGATGGAGTAACCCGCCGCAGACAGATGAATGTTGTCCGATGTGTATAGGTCCTTCTTGAGCGTGCCATCGTCGTTCACAAAATCTTGCGTAAGGTCGAGCACTTGTAGCTGCGAGTCGGTATTGAGCTTCAGTTCGTCAAGCGCCTCATTGGTGGCTTTTACGTCTTGATAAAAGCGATTCTCGGGTGCATGGGCTGGCAGGATCTTGGCGACAACGATCTTGGCCTGCGGAAACTTCTCTCGCAGATTCTTGACACACATCTCAATGCCACGGGCAGCCGCTTCGATGCCCGTTTCGGGCGTGAAGAACATATTGTTGTTTCCGATCATGAGCAAAATGGCTCTTGGCTGAATCCCTTCAACACCACCATGATCGAGTCTCCAAAGTACGTTTTGCGTTTTGTCGCCACCGATGCCGATATTGACAGCTCTCAAATCCGGAAAATGCTTCTTCCAAGAATCACCCCACTGAATCGTGATGCTGTCGCCGACTAATAGCACATCAAGCGGACCAGCATTGGCTTGGACAGTGTTGACGTGCGCTTCATGTAGCTTCAACCATGAGTCGCCGCCGAAGTGACCTGCACTTGGAACAACAGGCCATAGATGTGGCAGATGCTTGTTCGCTTCACGTCCAGGCCGGCGATCGTGCTCTGGTTTATCAACGACATAAGCCCGTTCCTCAGCCGTCAATGGCCAACCGCTCTTTTGTGGTTCAGCGGTTGTATAGGGATAGTCGATGGCGCTGGCAACCATCGGCATCAGGACGAACAACGCGGTTACACCAATGAATCGATTCATGGATTGTTGGCTTTCATCGAGAGGAAGAGGACGACCGAAGCGACGCGTTCAACTCTTGCAGCTCTTCTGCAGTCAAACTGCCATCGGACCAACTTTCGATCAGGTAATTCAAGCGATTGGATGTCACGATAGTTCCTCAAAAATTCGTCGTTCATTCATGCACTCCCGCAGCGTTTCTTAGTCCGTACAAGCCAAGACCAAACAGTACCAAAGCCCCAATGCCCACCAGCTACCAATTCGGCGGGTACTGAAATTCAAGTTTCGCGAACGCTAGAACGATAAGTAAGATCGAAGTCATACCGATTGCAAAAAGAATCCATGGGTTCATGTGGTCACTCGGCTTAATGGGACAGATCAAAGTTCCCTAAGTATACCAAAAGCAAGTAAGCCGACAGCCCGACCGCTGATGGACGCTCATATTCGCTAATAAAGACCAAAACCGGACCGCTAATAGACGCTGATGAACGCTGATGCAGCGTGTGGGCTTGATTGGCTGTTTGGCTGTTCCCTAAAGCCTAATGCCTAACGCCTAATGCCTCCCCGGTTGCCACCAAGCGTGCATCGCGGCGTGGCCTGCGGGGACATCGGTAATAGCGTGTTCTTTTCGATCCGTCAGCCGCATCACAAACAGATTCCTCACGCCCCCACGTTTAGATCCATAAACAAGCCAATTGCCATCGGGCGACGGCTTCGGGTGATAATGCGATGTGCCGGCTTCAGAGTTTGTGAGCCGCTGAGTGGCACCATCGAGCATGACTTGAAAAAGCTCGACGCTCTGGTCGACCTGCGCAGTATAAAAAACCGATCGACTATCGACTGCCCAGACAGGCACATCGCTGCTGCCTCCATGAAAATCAGGAACATCCAGGAATTCGGTCACACCTCGATAGCCTCCCCGATCCGCGAGCTTTCTCAGGCCCGTTCCATCAGACTTGACGATATGGGGATGGCAATCGTAATGCTCGCCCGAAACGAACAGCAGCCACTTACCATCCGGTGACCAAGAAGGAGCGAACACGAACGGATGGCCGGTCTGCACATGGATACGATTCGACCCGTCGGCATCGGCCAGATAGACCTGATAGTTTTCGTGATACGAGATACGCGATCCGTCAGGCGAGCTGCTAAAGCCATAGGCGAAGCCGTTCGAATTTGCCGTCAGATCCATCTTGTTTTTACCGTCTCGATCCATGCTAAAGGGCTTCGAGTTTCCATCGATCAATGCTGTGAAACCAAGCTTCTTGGAGTCCTTCGGCCAAAAGAACAATCCTGAGTTGTAGAAGCTGACACGTTCAACGTCGGTAACGTTCTCGGCTTGACCTGTCGCTACATCGATAAGATACGAGTCCACCAGCCAGCCCTCGGGTGTGAAACGAAACGTCTTGTACTCCTCTTCCCACTGTGCATTCTGTGCGCTCTCCCACCCACGCAGGACAACGGCTGTCCTGCCATCGGGAGACCAACCTGCAAACTGCGTCCACGCCCCGGTCTGATTCGCAAGTTCAACTCCTAACGAACGCCGCTCCGTGCCATCTGCCTTCACGACCATTGCCCGGCTTGTGCTGATATTCGCTTGCCTCCCTCCAGGCAAATCCGTCCGGTGCTCGGTGTAACCGACCAACTCCTGCGTCACCGCCTGACCAAAGAGGTCATAACAAGTGACAATGAGAATCAGTCCCAGTAGGAATAGGTTAGATGGTTTTTGATTCATCGGCTACTCAGGAAAAATAGTGGCTCAACTCCGTAATCGTAATCGTAATCAGATCTGAAACAAACCCGTAATGAACGAAATCGTTAGGTTGAAATAACCGGTTAAGCTCCAGCGAATTTTCGTTCCGCTTGATCAAGCTTGGGCTATGATGAACGAGGTTCAACAACGCAATCGATGTCGAAGTGTTCGCCTTCCTGGGTTCCACACCATGATGAAAAAACCCAAGCTACTGATCGCTGATGATCATCTCATCGTCTCCGAAGGTTTGCGGTGTATGCTCGAGCCTGAATTCGAAGTCCTGGGCCTGGTATCCAATGGTCTGGAACTGATCGAGGCCGCACTGAAGCTATCTCCTGACGTGATCGTTTCGGATATCACCATGCCGGTTTTAAACGGGATCGATGCTGCGATCCAATTGCGAACGCAATCCACCTTTTCCAAACTCATCTTTTTGACGATGCATCGCGATGTGGCTTATGCTCGCCGAGCTATGGAAGCCGGAGCCGCAGGCTATCTCTTAAAACAATCCGCCTCCACCGAACTGACCGATGCAATCCGCGAGGTTTTCCAAGGCCGAACGTATGTGTCTCCCGTGATCGCCTCGGAACTGCTGGATTCTTACCGAAACGATTCTCATGCGATCGCAGCGCATCGCAAACCCTTGACCGCTCGGCAAAGACAGGTCCTACAACTGGTCGCCGAAGGTCGCACGGCCAAGGAAGTGGCGCGATTGCTGGAAATATCTGTCCGTACTGCAGAAGCCCATAAAGCCAAAATCATGGAGACTCTCGGATTTAGCAACACTACGGAATTGATCCAATATTCGATTCGCAATGGAATCATCTCCTCTGAGTGAACTGCAATACGCTCTAAGTCGGGTTCTTAAGATTTCTTAGTGGTTAAGTCGATTTGTTTTGGGCCTGGCTGCTCGTGCTCAGTGAAACGGTGCTCGTGCTCGAAAGGAGTTTAGCATCGGCAAATAGGACTTTGACTACGAACGACTACCGCACCAACGCGCGCTGCGCATTTCGCAATGAGACATCCGTACTATTGCCAATAGATGGTAAGCGTATCTAGGATGAAAATGGGGAAAATCCATTTCCCATCGATTAAGGTAACTCCTTCATGACTGCAGAAAACTCGCGCCTCGATGAAGCTCGACTTGGCACCGCTCCTTGGAAGAAGTGGGGGCCCTATCTCTCCGAGCGTCAATGGGGTACCGTCCGGGAAGACTACAGCCAAAACGGCGATGCATGGAATTTTTTCACCCATGATCATGCCCGATCGCGCGCTTACCGCTGGGGCGAAGATGGACTGGCAGGTGTCTCAGACGACCAACAGCATCTTTGCTTTGCTTTGGCTCTTTGGAACGGCAAAGATGCGATCCTCAAAGAGAGACTCTTTGGCTTAACCAATAGCGAAGGCAACCATGGAGAGGATGTCAAGGAATACTACTTCTACTTAGACAATACCCCTACGCACTCCTACATGAAGTATCTCTACAAGTACCCTCAGGGGGCGTTTCCCTACAACGACCTGGTGGACACCAATCGTCGACGCAGTCGCAATGAGATGGAATACGAACTGCTCGACACCGGAATCTTTAATGAAGATCGCTATTTTGATGTTTTCGTGGAGTATGCCAAGGCTGGACCGGAAGACATCCTCATTAGAATCACGGCCATCAACCGAGGCCCCGAGTCGGCAGACTTGCACCTGCTACCCACCCTTTGGTTTCGCAACGATTGGTCGCAATGGATCGCGAAATCGAATCGTGCGGACCAAAAGCCAAGCCTTACCGAATTCCACGCCCCCGATGAAATCCGTGCCGTTGTAGCCAAGCACTCTGCCATCGGTAACATGACGCTATGGTGTGAAGGTCAGCCAGCTTTGCTCTTCACAGAAAACGAGACCAATCACGAGCGATTGTTTCCAGGCCAGAGAAACGAGAGTCCTTATGTTAAAGATGGCGTCAATGACTTTGTGGTGCTAGGACAACCGACCGTGAACCCAAATCAACAAGGAACCAAAGTTGCGGCCCACTACCAAAAAACGATCGCGCCAGGCGAGTCGGTAACCCTTCGTTTGCGATTATCGGGAGCATCGCTCGATGATCGATCTCAACCCTTTGGCATCAGGTTCGATAAGCTCTTCGCGGATCGAATTCGCGAAGCGGACTCGTTTTATCAAGCGATTACGCCTCCGAGTATCAGCGAAGATTCCGCTCATGTGATGCGTCAGGCGCTAGCAGGTATGCTCTGGAGCAAACAATTTTTCTTCTTTGATGGCGACAACTGGCTGGACGAACACAACTCCAATCCATTGCATTCGGGATACCACAACTCAAGGAACTCGGAATGGTTCCATATGTTGAACAAAGACATCATCTCGATGCCCGATAAATGGGAGTATCCGTGGTATGCCGCATGGGACTTGGCTTTCCATGCATTACCATTGGCGATCGTCGATCCAGACTTCGCCAAGGACCAACTCAGACTCATGCTCAAAGGTGTCTACCTTCACCCCAGCGGTCAGATCCCTGCTTATGAATGGAACTTTAGCGACGTCAACCCACCTGTGCACGCTTGGGCGACCTTGTTCCTACACCGCACGACCCAAGCGCTCGGTGGTCAAGCGGATATGGATTTTCTTAGGGGAGCTTTCAGCAAGTTGATGCTCAACTTTACCTGGTGGGCGAATCGCAAAGACCGCTTCGGTAAAAATGTTTTCGAAGGTGGTTTCCTGGGGCTAGATAACATCGGGGTTTTTGACCGCAGTTCTCCTTTGCCAACCGGTGGCCATCTGGAGCAGGCCGACGGCACCGCATGGATGGCTCTGTTTAGTCAAAACATGACAGAGTTGGCGGTCGAACTCGCAGCACAAGACCCAGTCTATGAAGACATGGTTCTCAAATTCACCGAGCAGTTCTATTACATAGCTTCGGCGATGAATCGACCTGGCAAAGATGGGATGTGGGACGAAGAGGATGGATTCTATTACGACTTGCTACGCTTGCCCGACGGAACTGCAACGCGGCTCAAGGTTCGATCGATGGTCGGCTTGCTTCCGTTCTGCGCTGCAACGGTGATCGAGCCTTGGCAGCGGGAAAAGATCCCTCGAGCCATCGCGGGGCTAACGGATCGCTTGCGCCGAATGCCCGAACTGGGAACCACCATGCATCCGATCGGTCCAGAACACTTTGGGGTGTACGAGCGAGGATTGTTCGCCGTGCTGAATCCAGAGCGACTTCGTCGAGTATTGACAAAAATGCTCGATGAAAATGAATTCTTTGGGCCTTATGGAATTCGCTCCCTCTCGAAGTACCACGAAAATCACCCCTACATCATCAACGTTAATGGCCAAGAGTATCGAGTGGACTATCTGCCCGCTGAATCCAATACGGGCATGTTTGGAGGAAATTCCAACTGGCGTGGGCCGATCTGGATGCCTGTCAATGCAATGATCGTTCGGGCACTGTTGCAGTACTACTTGTATTATGGCGACACCTTTAAGATCGAATGCCCGACGGGGTCGGGAAACATGATGAATCTATTTGAAGTTAGCAAAGAGCTCGCCAGGAGACTGACTAGCATCTTTCTTAAAAACGAGCGAGGGCAGCGCCCTGTCTACGGAGGAACCCAAAAGTTCCAGTCCGACCCTCATTGGCAAAACCATTTGCTGTTCTTCGAATACTTCCATGGTGATAACGGCGCGGGGCTTGGTGCCAGCCACCAGACTGGCTGGACAGGCTTGATCGCAAAATTCATCGAACTCTACGGCTTTCTTGATCCTCAGAAGGCTTTGGGTGTTGGTAAGAAATCTGGATTCCGCGCCAAACCAGTAACCAATGCGAAAGGGACAGCCGATCTTGAAAGCAGCTCGCATGCGATCGGTGGAAGTCGTTGATGCATCCGTTGCCTTTAGACCAAGTGCCGCTATGGTTGGTGTTTCCACTCATCTTGGGCCTGAGCTTGGCGTTCATGGAAGCCGGCTATCGCTTAGGGAGATGGCGTCACGACCGAGTCATCGGCGAAAAAGAGGCTCCTGTCGCTGCAATGTCCGCCGCTGTGCTCGGATTGCTGGCTTTCATGCTTGCGTTCACCTTCAGCATGGCAGCCAACCGTTTTGACGCTCGTCGACTGGCTCTTGCGGATGAAGTCAATGCGATAGGGACAGCGTATTTGAGAGCACGACTACTGCCTGAGCCACAGAAAGAGATTGCCAAAAAGCAGCTTGTTCAATACACAAAACTGCGCACAGAGCGACTCACCCCCGAGAACATCCAAGGTCTGCTCGATCAATCGAATGCGATCCATCTGGAACTATGGGATCAAGCGATCGCGGCTGCCGAACACGACCAGCGATCGGTGGTAATGGGACTGTTCATCGAATCGATCAATGAAGTCATCGATCTGCACTCGAAACGACTGTTTGTGGGTCTTTACAACCGTATTCCCTTGACGATTTGGGCATCCTTGTGGTTCCTGATCGTACTAGGCATGGCTTCTTTTGGGTACCAAGCCGGGATTGCTGGAACCACCCGATCGCTGGAAATGCCGGTGTTTGCATTAGCCTTTGCAGGGGTTCTGTATCTGATATTCGATTTAGACCGATCGCACGAGGGCTTATTGCAAGTCAGCCAGCAAGCTATGGTTGAGCTGCATTCGACGATTCAGTCGGAACAATGATTTGAAACAACCATCGCTTTAACAATCGCAACTCCCTCGAGGAAATAGGTCTCAGCATTTCCGAACTTATAATGATGAATCAACCGATAACTTCACGAACGACTCTGGCGTGACCATCGATCTGAGTTAATCTCTGCTCGAGACCTTGAAAGTAGTGGGTTAATCGAGCATGATCGAGCCCCAATAGATGCAAGATCGTCGCATGAAGATCGCGGACTTGAACCCGATCCTCGACGGCACGGAACCCAAATTCATCGGTAGCTCCGTAGACGGTTCCCCCACGGACTCCACCACCGGCCATCCAAACACTATAGCCATACGGATTGTGGTCGCGGCCAGCCGAGCCCTCCGAGGTCGGTGTGCGACCAAATTCACCTCCCCAAATTACGAGCGTGGAGTCTAGCATCCCTCGGGCCTTCAAATCTGAAATCAATCCTGCAATCGGCTTGTCTATCTGCTTACCATTACGAACGTGCTTGTTGTCGTTCTCGCCATGCGTATCCCATCCGTCTGAGCCCCCACCGTGGTAAAGTTGCACGAAACGGACTCCTCGTTCAACAAGGCGACGAGCGTTGAGGCATTGAGTACCGAACGACCGTGTTTCTTCTTGGTCAAGCCCATAAAGTGTTTTCGTCATCTGTGTTTCACTGCTCAGATCGACCGCTTCTGGGGCGGTCGATTGCATGCGATAAGCGAGCTCATAAGCCGCGATGCGGGACTCCAATACGTTGTCATGGCTGTAGGCCTGCTGGAACCGACGATTCAAGGTTTGAGAAAAATCTAAGATCCTGCGCTGATCGCCGTCTCTCCGATTCTCCGGTGTGTCCAAGTACAAAATCGGCGCCCCGACGCTTCGCAACTCCGTCGCTGAATGAACTGCAGGGAGGAAACCATTCCCATAGGTTACCGGCCCCCCTTTCAAGGGCCCGTCGCGCATCACTACATATCCTGGTAGCTCCTGAGACTCTGATCCTAGTCCATACGTCGTCCATGCCCCTAAACTGGGACGCCCCATTTGACTCGAGCCTGTATGGGATAGATAAAGCGCCGGTGCATGGTTGAATTCACTGTGATAGCAACTTCTGATGACCGCTAATTCGTCTGCGACGTTCGGGAGATGTTCAAACATGTCCGATATCTCGATCCCTGACTTACCGCATCGTCGAAACTTTCGATGACTCGGTAAGAGCTTAGCTTCGCTGGCCTTGGTGAACTCGAGGTTCAAATTGGCGAAACTAGGGGGAAGCGTCTTGCCAGCATAGTGCATCAACGATGGCTTAGGATCGAAAGTGTCGACCTGACTGGGCCCCCCGTGCATGAACAGGGAAATAACCGCCTTGGCTTTTGCAGCATGATGCGTTTGATGAGGCGCTAGCGGATGATCCGATGCGGAAGAACGTTGATTCAAATCGAGAAGTGCCAATGCACCGATCCCCATCCCCGCACGCGCGAGCAAGGATCGCCGATTCAAATGTTGATAGTCAATCTTTTGCATGAGGGCTCATCATCAGTTTGTGCTAATGAACTCCGAGGTGTTGAAGATCGCTAAGCATAGATCGGCCAAAGCGCGTTCTGAAACGCGATCGATCCCCTTTTCTTGGTAACTCGATCGGGTTTGCTCAAGGAAATCCTTCGCTGCCTGTAGCTCTTCTTCGGAAATCTCACGACTGTAAGCCAATAGCCAAGCCAATTGAATCTGGGAGGATTCCTGCTCTCCCGCCTCTCGAACCAAGCGCTGGCTCATCGCGGTCGCTTGGCTGGCAACGATCGTGTTGTTAAGCATGGTCAGGCATTGTGCGGGGACGGTCGTGGTTTGCCGAGTCGGACAACTGACACTGTTGTTTGGTGGATCAAAGGCCTCAAAAAAAGGAAATCGAAAGGAGCGGCGATTCAAAATGTAAATAGCGCGGCGATTTTTTTCTTGTGTCACAGGCCATTTCTTTGCGGCCTTCTGCTCGATATCGTAAATCCCAAGCATTTCCTCCTCAGACAGTGCAGGCACGAAAGGAGCACCATAGCTTTTCAATTCCAAACTCCCCGCGCTCGCATGCAAATGATCCCACACTTCTTCTGCCGACAATCTCCGTGACGGAAAACTGGATAGCAGTCTGTTTTCAGGATCGATCTGCATAGCTTTGTGAGATCGATGGACCGATTGTTGGTAGGTCGCTGAAAGTAGTAATTGCCGGTGCAGATGCTTGAGATCCCAGCCACTCTGGCAAAAATCAACTGTCAACCAATCGAGCAGTTCCGGATGGGTCGGCGCGGCGCCCTTGAGCCCAAGGTCGTTGGGAGTTGCTGCGATCGCCTTTCCAAAATGCCACTGCCAAACGCGATTGACGAAACTTCTTGCGGTCAATGGATTGGATGGTGATACCAGCCATTTTGCCAATGCAGCGCGGCGTTGAAGATTTTCACCCTCTCCACTCGCAAGCTCTCCACCTTCGGGAAAAAACGCTGGTATCGATGGAGCGATCTGTCCGCGTGGCTTTGATAGCTCCCCTCGCCCGAGAAGGCGGATCGGAGTCGGAGTCGATGCATGCCTGAAAATGCGATAATGATTCCTCTCACCTTGAGCCCAGCCCTTCTTATTTGTGTTGCGATCCCAGGTTTCACTAGCAGCAAAAATCGCCTCGAGACCGAAGTAATCACGCTGGCTGATCGGGTCGTATTTATGATTGTGACAATTGGCACAGCCGACCGTCAAACCTAGCATCGCCTCGCCAAACGTGGAGACCTGGTCCGTCCTCCGTACATATTCGAGCATCTCTGGGTATTGGTCGAGCGCATTGGGCCATGGCCCCAGAGTCCATAGAGCAACAGCATTGGACATCTCTTGATTTTCGTCTGGCCAAAACTCGTCGCCAGCAACTTGCTCCATGAGAAACCGGTCGATCGGTTTGTTAGAAGCAAAGCTGCCAATGACATAATCTCGATAATGCCACGCTTGCTCATAGAGAATATCCGTTTCGAAACCACCCGAATCCGAATAACGCACCACATCGAGCCAATGCCTAGCCCAACGCTCCGCATAAGCATTCGAGCCAAGCAACTCATCAACGAGTATTGGATACGCATCAGGTCGGGTGTCCGACAGGAACGCCCGAATCCGATCGGGGGAGGGGGGGAGCCCTGTCAAATCAAAGAAAACCCTCCTCAAGAGTTCGAACCGAGACGCAGCGGGTGCAGGTTCGAGACTCTCTTTTTCTAGACCCACAGCAATAAACC
This sequence comes from Planctomycetaceae bacterium, assembly GCA_021298315.1. Lineage (GTDB taxonomy): Bacteria > Planctomycetota > Planctomycetia > Pirellulales > Pirellulaceae > JBKCUI01. Next base: position 11,210 of record JAJTFC010000014.1, on the reverse strand, counting down.
GATCGACAGGTGTTTGAACCCAGTTTGCGTTCGAGGATTGCTGGGGGATCGGTATCGGTGGCAGCCTCAACGGCTCAAACGCCCAATGCGATCGAAAAGTCTCCAAGCGAGGATCCGCTATTTCCTCACTCGCAGGCCACAGGGCACCTTGATCGATCCAGGCTCTTATCAATCCAATTTCATCGGGAGACATTCCATCGCGATCCGGAGGCATGGAATGGTCGGCTTCGATGTGGGCAATACGATGGACCAATGCGCTCGACAGGCTATCTCCCAGTAGGATTCCTGGACCACTCTCCCCACCCTCGAGCACTTGCGCTCGTGTCCCCAACGAAAACCCACCTTGATCGAGACCCGGGCCATGACAGTCGAAACAGTACGACTCAAACAGTGGCTTGATATCTTTCGCAAAATCCACAGGACGCATCACGCTCGGTGGAAGTCGTGGAGCCACCCTTGCCGCATTGAAATGGAGGAGTACTTTTTCCTCGCTCAGCACATGAGAATAGATCGCAATCGCCGTCAGTTTACCATCGAAGTACCGACCACCTTTCTCCCAGCTCTCGCCACCGATTTGGATTGGGCGTCGATTGGTGATGGAGCCTGCCTTGTCTCTCGCGCGATCAACAGCTTTCCCATCGATATACAAGACATTTTCACCCGTCGCACTGCGAGTCCAAACCAGATGATGGAACCGACCATCATTGAGACCTGGCGGTGATGCCAAAACAACATCGCCACCACCCGATGGACCAACACCGACAAGAATGCGGCCTTCGTTGATGCCCTCATTCAAGCTACCTCCGATGATCCCCCAATCGCTCGATGCCCAGCCGCTGGTGAACTTGCTCACCACAGTCGCGTTTCCTGGCCAATACTTTGCATCCCAAACTTGATCGCTGAGAAACCAGAGTTCGACGGATAAGCTGGGACTATCCAACCCAGCCGAGCCGTCTAACTCGACGAGATTCATTCCATCAAACACGGCCGACCTTGCCGAGACTCCTTCCGTCGAATCGACAAATTCAACGCCAGTCGTCGCTACGGCAGTCCATTGATTCCCGACCGATAGCTCCCCAGTTTGGTCCTGGTAGGACTCTGCATTATTGCGATCCAGTTTATCGCGATTAAGGGGTTGCAGTGGGAGGTAGTAGAATAGAGGTTGGCTGTTAACAACCTCATCGTTTGCTTTTGTCTTTTGACCCTGCAACACAGGTGCCATACAACCAAACGCAAACCAAAGAATTACCAGACCGCTAAGGATTCGCATAGTCTCAGTTGGGAGATGGGTTATTCGAAACCTCAAGTCTAGCTTGGTAGAACCCATTCGGCAAGTTCGAGTTACGAATCAACTTGTTCTGCTGAAAAACGCCATTTATCCACTGCAATAAATCTTCGCCAACTAGGAGCAGATCGGTAATGATTCGATATCGACCTCGATGGGTACCTTGTACCTCTGGTTGTACAACCGTGCTTTGTAACTTGGGCGAGGGCTCAGTTTGATAAATCCCTTCGATACCGAAATACCGGAAACCAAGAACAAGATATCCTCGTAGAACTGCAGTTTCGCAAAGCATCCGACACGCTTGAGCCCACTCGACTTGTCATGGTACTTTATCCAAGCGGTGGACTTCTTCATCTCAGGTGCAATCCGATAGAACACGGCTACGGAATAACTTTTTGTCTCCTTAATCTGGTGGACTATAGGCAACTCTTCGCCAAACTCTCGAACGAGACTTTCAACCTCCTCGATAATCGCCGCTTGTTTTGGCGACTTTGCCAAAACGAAACGCATCACATCGAGCGTGATCGACTCAAGCCAAGATTGCTTTTTGACCTCCGTCATTTGATTGATCTGCGAAAAAGACACACCGACATCGACGTAGCGCAGCCAAGCGTCCTCGCGATCAACCGATCTTGAGGCGAATCGGATACTGCCGGGTTCCTCGGCCGAGGTGAAGTTGATGTAAACATGGTCAAACTTATCGGCGATGGTTAACCCCAACTGCCGCGACTTGCGAGCGATCCTGGCTCCCGTAAAAACATGGGATTTCGGAAGCTTCAGGAGTTTGCCTAGATCCTGCGGATTGCAACCGTCTAGGTTTGGCTCATCGGTTTCGAAGTACCGGATATCGGTGAGCAGTTTACCGCTGGCCATGATCGACTCACTCGAATCCTTCGCGATCCGGGATTTCAATCGTTACGTCGCTCCCATCGGGCAGCCCATCGATTTGGCGACCGATAATCCCGCAAAAATCCCAGTACTCGTAGAGATCCGAAACGTAGACATTCGATGCCTCAAATTCACCCTCGAGCGTCGGGAGCAATTTGAAGCCATAGCATTGGTCTTGCTCAAGCTTCAGACCTTCGGCTTGAACTTCGTCGACCAAATCGATCAACAGCCATTGTGTCAGATTATCTTCGTCTTCAAGCAAATCAAAAAACTCATCCTGAGTCTCCGCAACGACCTCGTTAGTCCCGTCGGAAATATTCAAGAAATTGACTTGCTCTTGTTCATCGAACCAAAACAGGTCTCCGAAGGCGTTCATCATCCACGGCTGGATCTGGGTGCCGGGTGGAATGAGCCAAGTCCATTCTGAAAACAATTGAGTCCAATCGATGCCCTCCATCGAAAGAAGATAGTCTTCGAGCTCCATTTCAATTCCTATTGTTCAGAGTTGGGGATACGCGTCTCGATGCAGTCGTAAAGACTCGCCGCATGGAGATTGTAGTCGATGCCAACAGCCTAGACTTGGCCCAGACGCAAATGCCAAATGCATTTTCCAACCCATCTTCACTGAGCACCAGCATGCAATTGCCACCCCCAAAACCAATCCCCATAGCCACGAATATCCTTGAAGAATCGACCGTAGATGTCGTACAATGCAGGCATGGACTCTCAAGAACTTGTCGATTTGGTACGCGAACAAGGCATCGATATTTTCGAAAGGATGTTTCGCGCCGTGGAGCTTGTACAGCAACGTTTGAATCGAGCTTGTGATGCCCTACGCCAGGCCCAGGTTCCTTATGCGGTCGTCGGTGGAAACGCCGTTGCTGCATGGGTAGCTACGATTGACGAAGGCGCAGTGAGGAATACGCGCGACGTGGACCTGCTATTGGAGGAGAAAGATCTTCCACGAGCCACCCAAGCCCTCCAAGCCGCCGGATTCGTGCGTGACGAAGTCATGGGCACAGTCGTATTTCTCGACGGTCCGGATGGCAAACCCAGTCAAGGTTTGCGTATCCTTATCGCTCAGCGCAAGGTTCGTCCGGAGTATGCCAGTCCCACTCCAAGTGTCGAGCAATCGGTTGAAATACGTCACAAGCAGATTGTGGAATTCGAAGCCTTGGTCGAAATGAAACTCAATAGCTATCGAGACAAAGACAAAACTCACCTGCGGGACATGATTCAAATAGGACTCATCGATGCCAGTTTAACAAGTCGCTTCCCCGCCGAACTCGCTCAGAGACTGCAAGCGATCCTCGACGACCCGGATGGCTGAGCGGTTGATTCTATCCCGTCACGGGGTATTGTCGATCATCTGAGCATCGGCTACCATCGACTAATTCGCCCTAACATCGTTCACTCAATTAAGGATTATCGGATGAATAGGGCTATTCGTATCGGCGGCATTTGTGTCTCGAAAACCGGCGTCGCAGCCTTTCTGTTCGGCCTGTGCGTTTTGCTTGGTAACCAACGGAGCAACGCGGCTGCGGTATCCTTTGTTGGACGAGCCCCAATCAATTTCACAAGCTCGATCCCGGGTATCATCAAGCACGATGTCTTTTACTTCGACCTAACCATAGACGACTCCATTGTAGACACCGACCATCGGGTATTCCCCAATGGACCCGGTGGCGTGACTGCGTTGGGTGAATTTGCCGATGCGGTCGTGAGCTTTAAGATCTATGCTTATCCCGGAAACCAGGGGGGGTACGACCCCAAGGATGTTACCTACGATTATACCACCTCCATGATCCGGACGGTGGATGCGGGTCCCGGGCCTGGAAATACCTTTCACAACGAACACTTAACAATCTCATTAACCGTTTCCCAGGAAAGCCTCAATGCGGGAGCAAGATTTCAGTTCATCATGCTCAATCTCTACAACGGGACTAGCTACGCTCCCTACAATGAAACGCAGTACATTCTCGATACCAGCGCAAGTGGATTTCCAATGTCCCTTGCGGACCTATTCCTCCACGGTACAAGGTCCTTGGAGAACTTCGAAGGAGTGCGGCCTGCGCAATCGGTGGCAGGTTCGGATGGAATATTTATGGAAGGACTCTTCGGCTCTGGGACTCTCGCGTCTGGAGATGGTGTTACTCTAACTGCAACTCCGGTTCCAGAACCATCGAGTTGTGCAATCGCCAGCCTGAGCTTGCTCATGATCGCCATACAAAAACGGCGAAGTGCACGAAGGTAATGATGAGCGAGAACAACCCTCTGGTTATCGGCTGCGTCGAAGCCGATAACCCAACATGGACGAAAATCCAAAAACTGATCTCTGCACCGCAGTTCGAGCCAGGTTCCGGCATCGAATTTGTCGCGAATGTCTCGTTCCTTGCTCGACCAGAGTACCAAAAACTAACTCCCCAGAAGGTGGTCGAGGCGTTGCCCGAATCTTATGAGCCTCGCTTTGTTTTCGTCGTCGATAGCGTAACGCTTCAAAGCGAAACGCATCCAATCTTGGTCATTGGATTTGAATCAGATTCCGAAAGAAGCGTTGACATCCGTACTTTTCGGGCAATCCCATCGACGATCCAGAGTATCGAAAACAACCTGTCGATTGGAAACATGGACTTCCAAGATTTCGCAAACAACACAGACTCCGAAGGTATCTTTCGAGGTCTTCCAAGCTGAAGTAAGATTTCTGGGCAGTAGACTGCTAAAGAAGCCAAGCTCGATACCACCTACGCGATTTAAAACGTGAGCTTCGAAACGAAGGTCAAAGCTCACGTAGATTTTAGATATAAATGATTTGTGGAGTATGAAATAGCTCTCTGGCCATAGGAATTGTCTGTCTATCTTTTCCCTATTCCCAAAAAATCTGCCGTCCATGAACCAAATTTCAACGAGGAAGAACAAATTGAAGATACAACCTTTGGATATCTCCGTGTCCCACAAGCTACTTGCTAAGCTACTTGCTAAGCTACTTGCTTGCTACCTTTTTTGCTTTCTTGCTCCCGCACTATCCCTCTTGGCCGGTGAACCTACCCGGATCGAACTCTGGCCCGAGGGTGCTCCTGGCTCACAAGACCGAAAAAATGAACCAGAGAAAATCGATCGCAACAACGGTGCTTGCAACGTTACCAACATCCATACGCCATCGATCACGAGCTATCTACCCGAGCCCCAAAAGGCTACAGGAACAGCAGTCATCATAGCACCCGGCGGTGGACACCGAATGCTATGCCTGGGCCATGAAGGTGACTCGCTTGCCGAATGGTTTGCAGAGCAGGGGATCGCTGCCTTTGTTTTGCGCTATCGACTCGCAAAAGAAGAAGGTTCCCAGTACACCGTCGATCAGCATGCCATGGCCGATACCCGCCGCGCGATTCGAACCGTTCGAAGCCGATCCGCCCAGTGGAAGATCAAACCAGACCGCATAGGTATCCTAGGCTTCTCTGCGGGTGGTGAATTGGCCGCACTTGCCGCAATGGAATCCGATCCCGGCAAAAACGATAGCGATGATCCAATCGAACGAGCTAGTTCGCGTCCCGACTTCCAAGTCCTGATCTATCCTGGTAGCTCCCACCGTTTCAAAGTCCACCAAGGCATGCCGCCAGCTTTTATCGCCCTTGGTGCCAAAGACCGTGACGATATCTCCCTGGGTATGGCCAAACTCTATCTGGATTACAAACAAGCTGCGGTTCCATGCGAACTGCATATCTACTCAAACGCCGGACATGGTTTCGGCTACCGCCCTCAAGCGACCGGTGCTGCTGCCCAATGGCCAACGCGCCTCAAGGAATGGCTAGCCGATTCGAAACTGATCGACTGATGGATCAATCGTTTCAATACTAATTAACCTCCAGTCTAGACTCGCCATGGAACTTCGGTCAAACTATCCTCTTGCTTTGACCATCTTGGTTGACCATCTTCCAAACAAACTCAACCCTTACCAAGGTTCTTCATCCTGTATGTCTCGCATCCGATGCCTGTGCTCCCAAACCACTCTAGCACTGACCCTGTCTCTATCTTACTTGTCGAATCTCGAGGCCCAATACGATGGGGCAGTAGCCCCCCCTGAAGCCCTTCGCCCCGGATTCGAATCCATCACCCCTCAGGAATGCGAGCAGTGGCTCCATATCTTGGCCGGACCTGGTTTCCAAGGCCGAGGAACGGGCCAAGAAGGTTACGTCAAAGCAGCCTCATGGGTCTCAGGCAAACTTGCCGAGTTCGGACTCAAACCGATGGGGGATGCAGGTACCTACTTCCAAATGCTCCCCATGAGCCGAATGAGCGTCGATCCTGCTCAGTCGAAACTAACCGGCCCAAATGATCTTGCAATCGGTTTTGACAAGACCATCGGCTTGGATCGCTTCAACGATCAGCCCGAATTCGCCGGCAAGGTAGTGTTCCTTCAGATGGCCGGCGAAGGGGCCAAGATCGCCGATGACTTGAATATCGAAAATAAAGTCGTCGTCTTGGTTGCTGATGACAAAGCCGCGGCAGCCAACGCGTTTCGTCTGAGCCGCAAACGCGCCTCGGCCGTCCTGCGCGTCGTCGACACCCCACCGACTTCAACTCCACAACAGGAGCGTCCAAACAACCGTCAACGCGCCAATGGGATCGGAGGAAGTATTCACAAAGACGCCGTCAAGCAGATCCTAGCTAGCGTCGGAGGCAACGAGGAATGGTTAACCATTCCAGAAGAAAATGCAATCGATGTCCACGAAACCGATGTCGACCTAAAAATAGAGCTCCGCATCCGAAAAGAACCCATCGCAGTACCCAACGTACTGGCTTGGCAAGAAGGTTCAGACCCAACCCTCCGCGACGAGTACATTGTCATCGGTGCCCACCTGGATCACCTCGGTGTTCGCGGTGCTGAATATTTCGCAGGAGCCGATGACAACGGATCAGGCTCGACGGCCCTTTTGAGCATCGCAAAAGCCATCGCAGCCAATCCCACGAAACCAAAACGTAGCATCTTGTTTATGTGGTTTGCAGCCGAGGAAATCGGCCTCGTTGGCTCTGCACACTACGTCAACAATCCGATCTTGCCGCTTGAAAAAATGATCTGCATGCTCAACGTCGATATGGTGGGACGCAACGAAGAGAAACCGAACGAACCGGCAAGCGACAACATCCGCTCCTTGCACCTCGTCGGAAGCGAAAAAGGTGACAAGTCCCTTCATACGATCATTCTCGAAGCCAATAAGTCCATCAATTTTGAATTCGAGTTTGACGAAGAAGGTGTGTTTGGACGAAGCGACCAGTTCAATTTTTTCAAGAAGGGAACTTCGGTCGCTTTTCTTTTCGGGGGTTTCCATCCCGATTACCATCGCACCACCGACACACCCGATAAGATCAACTATGCAAAAATCGCTTCGGCTGCCAAACTCTACTTCCTAGCCTCCCACCTTGCCGCAGAACATGGCCCATTCCCAGCCCCCAAAGAAGAGGAACCCGCCAAGTAAGTGTCGGTGATTTCTCCGAAATCACCCGCCAGCACTCCAAATAACACCAAACCTAATCAGCTAACACTCTAACGCTAAGAGATGATTTCGGAGAAATCATCTACCCTCAAAAAAGCAACGCAAAACAGGCTCGATTCGATACAATGGACGCACCTAGCGTACACCTTGAAAAGGAGTCATCGAAAATGCCTATGCATGACTGGTCCAAAGTCCCATCCGGTACCTATCACAATTTCCATCTGCAATGGATCGCATCGATATCGCGGCAACTCAACGCAGGATTGCTCCCTTCTGGATGCTTTGCCATGGCCGAACAGGTGATCGGTGGGCCTGAACCCGATGTCGTTGCCCTCAAGGGATTCGACGTCTCGGACAAGTCTATAGCACAAAGCACCTTAGTCCTGGCAGAACCGACCACCAAACCCTCAACTAGCCTCGTGATGAAGGCCGAGATAGAGCGTTACTCGCTCAAGGCCAGTCGGGTCGTCGTGCGCCACAGTGCAGGCAATGTCCTTGCGATCATCGAATTGATTTCTCCAGGTAACAAGAGCTCAATCAGCGCCATACGATCCATGGTCGACAAACTCGTCGATCTTTTCTACGACGGAATCAATCTGCTACTCGTCGACCCGTTCCCTCCGGGTCCACGTGATCCCAACGGCATCCATGCCTTAATCTGGGAACAGGTCAACGATGAGCCGTTCCAACTCCCGCCAAATCGTCCACTGACTTGCGCATCCTACCAAGCATCTCCCACCAAAACCGCCTGGATCGAACCGATCGCAGTCGGTATGGAACTTCCAGTCATGCCCCTTTTTCTCAAAGGACATGCCTACATCAACCTACCGCTCGAAACTAGCTACCAAGAGACCTGGGGTTTCCTGCCAAAAGAACTCAAGCGTTTGGTCGACGACTCAGAAGTCTAGTCTCAATTTCATTCGTCACCATCGATGCTCAAAACTCTAGCAGACTCGTCGATGCGACTCTGCAGATCCGCAGACTTCGAGACCAACTCGGGGTACCGGTTAGCAAGTGTCTCAAGCAGCCTCTTGAATTTCTTCGTGGCCTTCTTCAGACGACGCCCATCGGCCTTTCGATACTCGGAAAAAGCCAAATTAAGCGACTGGATTTCAAGGATTCGATTCGAGTAAGACTGCAAAACAGACACGATATCTGCAACCATAAAAGCCATCTTCAAATGCCCTTGAACGTCCCCAGGGATCGGTAGATCGCTGCGCATCGGGCCCCAAACAGAAACCAGTTCCTCGTCGTTTTGGGGATCTTGAAATGGCGAATCCTCTTCATCGTCACTTTCGCTCGAGTCGTCATACTCCCGGTGCTCCAATTCCCAGTCCTCCAGGGTCTCAGCCATGGAGAAAGCAAAGTCCTCGTCGAGCTCCAAATGATGACCATCGATACGACTGAAACTAGGCCCAAACGCACCTTCGGCCATCATCAAACAAATCGGGCAATTGCAATCAATGATGTGGCTTGATTTTGCGACTTCGTCCATTCCCTCGATGACCACTCCATCCCCGATAGGAACGCGCCTGCGATCACACTCGATGACAAATCTAGGACACGGCCCATCGTCATAAGACTCACTCATCCAGTCTTGATTGCACCGAATCAAGAAATCGAGAAGCTCTTTAACCGCCAGGGTATGGTCAAGAGTTGAGATCAAGTTTTCGTTTTCGAGGCACCAACCCCAAGCTGCTCGGATCATATCGCGACAATAATCAAAGTAAACGCACAACTCTTGACTCCCCATCGGGGCTGTGTCGTACTCTGCCCAATCCTTTGGCACCGCAATAAGCTTTCCAACATCGTGGAATCGCCTCTGTTGACCCTCGGTGACGTGGTCACTCCAATGGATGGCTCCATGGAGCAACTCCCTGGGAATTCTCCCTCCCAAATCCTCGCGAGGTGTCATCAACCAATCGCGATGAACCCGAAGTGTCAGTCCATGAAAATCGTCCAAGTCTCCATCGGACTCTGGCCACTCCGCACTCGCATGCAAATCAAGGACACGGCTTGCAAGACAACTTAAAAATGGTGCGCCATAGAGTATCTCCCGATCGACTCGCGGCTTGCTCATCGGCTCTTGCCGTGGCTCATGGATGCTAAATAGCGATGCACCTTCGTGCAATTCCCACCAAGGTGGGATATGGATCACCAAAGGACACTTGTCACGCCCCTTCTTGTCGAGAGTCATCGCCAGCGAAGCATCACGTCCAACAGGCTCGAAACTACCTCCACTGAGAATTCGCTTAGTCTGAAAATCGATGACCATCCAAGACTCACTGACTGCCAAAACCTCCATGACCTCCGTCAACGAACTCTCATCAAATGGCAAACTCTCAGGTGCCTCGCAAACCGCTGGACTTCGGTATCGAGGCCAAACACTCTTGGCTTCCTCCCAAGTCCCTGGGTCATCGGAAATCAATCCCATGATCGTCAGCGCCAAATCTTCCTCAAGCCGCTGTGCGATCAAGCTTCGCGAAGATTCCAAAACCACCACCGTGCACAAATCCGTTTCCTTCTCCATCACAAAAACCCTCCCTAAACGCCTCCAAACTGCCTCCAAAAACGCAAAAAACCGTCCCTACATGGCCGATTTCCCTGAGTATATCGAGAAGTGAAAAAAAACCCTTGTTTTGGTCGAAAATATCGTTAGCCTGAAGGAATTCCCAGGAGTTTTGCAGATGTCTTCAGTCCCAAAAACGTACCTTACACCCGAAGAATACCTCCATCGCGAGCGAACCGCCGAGTACCGATCCGAGTACTATCGAGGCGAAACATTTGCTATGGCAGGAGCGTCGGCGAACCACAATTTGATCCTAAGCAATTGCATTCAAACACTTGGGCAACAACTCAAGAAAAAGCCTTGCAGGGTCTATCCAAGTGACCTGAAGGTGCGAGTCAAAGCCACCGGCTTATACGCTTACCCCGACCTTTCGATCGTGTGCGGTCAACCAGAACTAGAGTCCAAGGATGGCGAAGTCCTCTTGAACCCAATCGCTATTGTCGAAGTCCTCTCGGATTCGACCGAAGCTTACGACCGTGGAAAGAAATTCGAACACTATCGCACCATCCCTAGCCTACGTCACTACGTCTTGATCGCCCAAGACCGATACAGCATCGATTGCTTCTCTCGCCAAGAAGATGGATCTTGGTCACTGTCTGCTTGCCAAACACTCGATAGCTCCGTTTGCCTTGGATCGATCAATTGCCAACTGGAAATCAACGAGGTGTACGACAAGGTTGTTTTTGCAGACTCATCGACAGCAAATAAATAACAGCTTATTACGCTGCTCAACCCCTTCGCGAAACGATTTTAACTGCGTGCTCGTGCTCAGTGAAACGGTGCTCGTGCTCGTAATCGAAGCGTGTTAGTACGACCGAGAATGCTTGCCACAGGTTCTATTCGTGCTCTTCCATCCATCGACGCATTACCGAGCTTTCTCCGGCAATCGGTTAAGACTCTCCAAAATGGCTTGCGCATAAAGCCGGTGCCCGAAATCGTTCGGATGGTTTAAGCCATTGCCAGTCAGATCCAAATC
>JAJTFC010000013.1 GCA_021298315.1 Planctomycetaceae bacterium | reverse complement strand
CGCAACGCCGTCAGAGACTCGATGCCGCTGCGGACTCTCTGCGAAAAGCCCTCGATACGGGACGTAAACTCGAAGCGATCCTGCCTCGATACAATACGCTTGGAACGATGCGCGAGAAGATCCGCTGGCAACCCGACGCCAAGGCACTGAGCACTCTTAGCACCGGATTGCAGAATGAATTCCTGACGCTTGGCAAACTGATTGATCAAGGCAATGTCGGTGAAGCGGAAACAAAGATCGAAGTCTTCGCGAGTCGGCTGATCTCTGCTTGGGAAGCCAACGAGCGCGCTCGATCGGCATCGTCCTTACGTTCAGACTTGAGTCGATTGCTCACCTCGGTACCCAAGCGACTTACAGAAACGCCCCGCTTCAGCGATCTTCAGCAAGATGCGTCCCGGGCCGACGAACAATGGCAAACCGCAGATTCAGTCACCGCCTTTGACTTGGCCGAAAAGACCTACAACAACCTGCAACAGCGACTCGGTGAGTGGTTGGAAAAAGAAGAAAACCCCTCGGAGAAGTCCGAGCGACTTCGTGAAAGCCAATCCCAAGCGACGAGGATTGCCGAGCAGTTGCAGCAATCTCAAGTGCGCAATAGCGAACTGGCCACTGAAATCGACACGCTCAAATCGCAGATCGCCAAACAAGCCGAACTCAATCAAAAAGATCGCTTGGCTAAGGAGTCTGCTGAAAGTCAATCCAAGGACCTGATGGCTAAGCAGACGGCAGCCGAATCGGACTTGAATCAGCTCAAAGCAACCCTGCAAGAAAAGCTCCGCATCGCTGGCGATTTGTCCCAGATCCGGCAGCAGATCGCAGAACGCAATGTAGCATGGGAAGACTCGCAGGCTCAAGCGGCCAAGCTCATCAAAGAGCGAGACAACGCCAAGGACAAAGCGGATCGATTGGAAAAGTTGTTAGCATCGAGCGGTTCAGCAAACCCAACCGATCTAGTCAAAATGTCTGAGCAGGAGATTTTGAAGATCGAGGCCATCGACACGAAGGATTGGGACGCAACCGACAAAGCCCTGACCGAGGCGAAGCGGAAATATCGCGATATTGCGAAAATTCGCAACAAGCAGTTGCAGGATTTTAGTGAGACTAGTCCGACGATCCGTAAGATCGATGCGGAATTGGCCTCCCAAGAATCTGTGGTGCGCAAAGCGTTGCAGCTTCGTGATCAAGCCGACCATCAGATGTTTCTCGAGTTGGACCAGCAGCTTGCGACCAAACGAGCCGGCCGCACCGATTTGATTGACAACGTAGGGCGTTTGCCGACCTCTGAGCCCGTTGTCGAAATCGACAAGCAGATCGCGAATCTTCTTGTTCGACAGGCAACTTATACCGTTGGCCACGAGCGTGCGATCGGCAAACAACGACTCGATGTTGCAACGATCCTGGAAGAGATAAAGCCAAGAAATTTACAACCCGGGAAAGCCGCTGGCGATCTTTTGGTGATCAATTTTCAAGGCATCGATATCCGTTTTCGGTGGTGTCCAGCGGGGAGTTTTCAGATGGGAAGTCCAAGCTCAGAAAAGGGGCGTGATAGCGACGAGGATGTTGTGAAAGTGACGCATTCGCAAGGTTTTTGGATGATGGAGACCGAGTGCTGGCAAGCGTTATGGGTTTCCGTGATGGGCGCATCGAAGAGGTCAGAATGGAGCCAACAATACGGTATTGGGGATCGATATCCTGCCTATTCTATTTCGCACGATGAAGCAACGCTGTTTGCCAGGAAACTGAATCAGCTTTTGGAGTCCGAAGGAGTGATTGGAGGGTATGAAATCCGATTGCCAACCGAGGCTCAGTGGGAGTATGCTGTTCGGGCGGGGAGTACGACGGCCTACTGTTTTGGAAGCGATGAAGGGAAATTGGGTGAATACGCTTGGTACGACAAGAACTCTGGCAGCACCAATCACCCTGTTGGAACCAAGAAACCGAACGCGTGGGGTATTCACGACGGGCATGGGTCGGTACACGAGTGGTGTTCCAACTGGTGGTGTTCCGATGGGTATGATGACGAGTATCCCAAGGGGCCGTTAATCGATCCTGTGGGGCCATCACGGGGCTCGGAACGCGCGTGCCGTGGCGGCAGTTGGTACAACTGGGCCGCGGATTGCAGGTCGGCGCACCGGAGCGGGGGCACGCCGGGGGACGGCAACTTCATCCTCGGCTTCCGCCTCGCCCTGAGTTCCTCGGGAATCCCCAAGTCGCCGGAGTGAGAAGTTAGAAGGTTACAAAATACCTGGAGGGCTTGAAATAGCTTTGCGGACTCGGGTGCACGGTACGTTGCGCGGTCCAGCGGTTGGATCGATATCGATCTTTAAATGAACAGCGCCGATGCAATTGCGGTTTGCGAGTCCATGACCAGGACCGCTTCACGTACCCTACGATTGCGCCAAACGGCTGAGGACAGCCGTTTTACAATTCAGCCCAACGGGTATCGATTGTTCAACGGCAGTCCCCTGCCGTTGACGCACAAGATTTATCTTGATGTCTTTACAGGACCCTCAGACGCGCCTCGCAAGCTCGGCTCGAAAACGGCTGAGGACAGCCGTTGAACAATGGAGCACGCTTCGACAAACGGCCGGGAACAATAGGTCGATTGGCTAATCGTTGCGAAAAATTGAAGCGGTCTTTTCTAGATCGGATACCAACGCCTTGAGCTCTGCGGGATCTTTGGCCATGAGATCTTCCAGAGGCATCTGTTCCAACCCAAGAAGTTTTTGCAATGACTTGATTTGGCCGAATAGTATTCCTAAATCAAGACCATTTTTGAGCCCCAGTTGTTGACCTTCCTCAAGGCCCTGCTGACGACCTTGTTCCAAGCCTTGCTCCAAACCTTGTTCCAAGCCTTGTTCCAAGCCTTGCTTTATTCCCTGCTCTAAGCCATGACGGATGGACGAATTGATTATCCAACGCTGATCTCTGCGTCTTTTCTCGCGTAAATCGTACATGTTTTTGTCCTCACTTACTCGCGCAATTCGATCGATCGTACCGGTCGCTTGAACAAATGCAGCTTGCGGAAACAGTCTTTTGAGCGATTCGGTGTCGTACTCGTGAGCATGGAGCAACCAATACAGCCATCTCTCTAACTCGCTCGATTCTGCCAAATCGCTTTCGCTTAGATTATACCTTCCAAGCTCCAGGGTGTGAATTTCGATGGTATTTTTAAGTGTTCGGCCCGATTCCATATCCGTCAAACGAAACGCATGGTGAATCTTCGATGCGTTATCGGATATCTTGTCCTCGATCAAGCAAATCGTAAAAACTGGGTTTAGCCCCCCGTATTCGTCCCCAGATCGCAACTGATCTGCGTACTGATCGCACGCATAATAGACTAGTCTTTGAGTCAAATCAGCAGCAACCGCAACCTGCATCTCGATGTGATAAATCCATCCCTGACCGTCGGAAGCTCGAATATCTAGAATAGACATTTTGTCTTCCAGGAATTCCTTGTAATTATAGGGGTTTTCAATTTGAACATCGGCAATCGGAGAGGGTAACGACAGGATTGCATTGAGCAGGCTCATCAAAGGGACCTTGTTCTCCGGAGTACCGAATGTCAGCACGAACGCATAGTCGTTGGTGGGTCGAATACCAATTGGCACCATGAGCAACAATCCCTTGCAAAAAAACCGATCTCGTAAAACTCCTGGTGTGTGAAAGGTCGATTTTATCGAGATCGTGCTTTTTACACCCGGTTTTGGTTCGAAATAAATTTCAAGAACTGCTTGGCAGGTTCCTAAGGCCCCGGTCGTAGCCACCGAATGTTCTCAAAAGGCCCGAAGGGCCGACACACTTCGAATTATCGAACGCGTCCCAAAGAAGAATGTAATGGGTTGGTGGGTCAGCCTTACAGGCTTGAAGAAAACTCCAGCACTTCAAGCATTTACAAAACACTTGGGGGGGCCTGCAATAACGATGAGTACTCAATCGCTCGGTACGTTGCGCGGTCCAGCGGTTGGATCGATATCGATCTTTAAATGAACAGTGCCGATGCAATTGCGGCTTTTGAGCCGATGACCAGGACTGCTTCACGTACCCTACGACAAACGGCTGAGGACAGCCGTTTAACAATGGTTGCTATCGACCTTCGACCCAGTCGGCTAAGCCCACGCGGAAGAGGCCCTCGCTGTTGGCCTGACCTCGTGCCATGATCGGCGTGTTGTAAATGGTCTCGATGTTCCCTTGGCTATCGACTGCGATGAGCCCCCCCGAATCTGCTGGCAAGGTCTTGTCAATCGCATAACGGCCCGCATCCCCAAGTGTCTCTTGGAGATACTCCATCCTAGCCGAGACCGCAGAGGCAATGTGGTTTCGTATAAACAACTCACCAACCCCCGTGCACGAAACAGCGCAAGTCCGATTGTTCGCATAGGTTCCTGCTCCAATGATCGGTGTGTCTCCTATCCGACCATACTTCTTCCCAAGCAACCCTCCGGTGCTCGTGGCCGACGCCAAATGGCCATGCACATCCATCACCACACATCCGACCGTCCCCAAATAGAACAAACGATCCTCGCGTCGATCGTGATCAAACCTCGATGTGGCCTCCTTCTTGGCAGCCTGTCGCTTTTGCCACTCCTTCCAACTCTCGATTTGCTCGGATGTCTTAAAGTAATCCGCACTTTCCGTTGGCAGTCCAATCTGCACGCCAAAGCTGTCGGCTTCCTCACCGACCAAAAACACATGCGGAGTCTTGTCCCGCACGGCCCTTGCAAGCGAAATTGGATTGCGAGACTTACGCACATTGGCCACCGCCCCGCAAGTCAAATCGGAGCCGTCCATAAGACTCGCATCGAGCGAATGTTCGCCGACTTCGTTCAAGACAGCTCCACGTCCTGCGTTGAAGTTCGGGTCGTCCTCGAGCACCCGAACCACCGCTTCGACCACGTCGATCGCCTTGGCCGACTGCTCAAGCATCCCAGCACCGGTCTTGAGCGCCTTTTGCAAACCCTCGATGCGAACCTGGCGCTGTGCTTGTGTCCATCGCTCAAGCTCCCCACCGGCACCACCATGGATCGCAATCGTCCATCGCGGTTTACTCGAAGTCGAAACAACTTGGGTCTTGTCACTCACAGTATTGCTTTGGGCTAAAGAAAGTGTGTTACACAAAAGGTTGGCACCCAAAACTATCGCAGCTAGCCAAAGGCTGCTCGATAGTTGCTTGGAGTATCCATGGGAAGAGTATAGCCAAGTGGAAAGTCGCATGGTTTTTCCTCATTCTCTGCACAAGGCTTCGTCGAGATTGATCATGGTTAAACAAACGTTCGATAGCGCTGCTAGCTCGATCGGATCAAGCTCTGCATTGGGCTTGCTCTCCCCGGTCGCCAAAAGCGATAGGGCCGAATCGCGATCCAATCGGAACAGATCCTGCTGCTTGGCCAGAGCCTTGCGCATGATCTCGACCTCTGTGTCGCTCAAGCTCCTTGCTAGAACTTGCCTGGAAACAAATTGCAACTGCTCCTTGGTATCTTGGGTCTCTTGCATGGCCAATTGGGCCAAGTTCCTTGATGCCTCGACCCAAGTCGGATCGTTGAGCGTCGTGAGTGCATGCAATGGGGTGCTCGTCTGCGACATCTTCACCCGACAGGCCTGCCGATTCGATGCGTCAAACATGTTGGCCGGCCCAACGGTCCTTCGCCAAAACGTATACAAACTCTTTCGATACAGGTTCGCACCCGAAGACTTTGGATAAGCAAAATCGCGTTCCTTGGTGATCGCCAATGAATCCCATATCCCTTCGGGCTGGTACGGATAGACCGGAACCCCACCGACGCGAGACACGAGCATCTTCGAGGATGCCAAGGCCCAATCTCGCAGCACCATCGCTGGCATACGGAATCGACTGGCTCTTGCAAACCATTTGTTCTCCGGATCCTTGGCCCGATTCTCCGCCGAAGCTCGACTCGATTGACGGTAGGTCGAACTGAGCAACACGCTTCGCTGCAGTCGCTTGGTATCCCAACCCTCTTGGCGATACTCGACGGCAAGATAATCCAAAAGCGGCCCATGGACCGGATACTCGCTTTGAACCCCAAAATCCTCGGCGGTCTTGATCAAACCCACACCGAAGAAGTGCTGCCACAAGCGATTGACCGCAACGCGAGAAGTCAGCGGGTGCTCTGGGGCGATGAGCCACTGAGCCAGACCGAGTCGATTGCTGGGTGCACCCTCGGGCAACTTGGGCAAAAAGGCAGGAGTGTCAAAAGCGACCTCGTCACGAGGCTTGAGGTACTCGCCTCGTTCGAGCATATGGGTTTTGCGAGGCTGCGCATCGCTCATGATCATCGGTCTTGGGATCTGGTCGGAGCGATACGAATTGAGTTCGTTGCGAACGCCTTGCTGAGCCGCCAGCGGAGGAATCTTTGCAGTCAGGTTGCCGAGTACTTTTTCATCGAAGTGCTTGCGAAGCGATGGTTCGAGATTTTTCTTCTCCTCTTCACTGCGCTGGTCTTCGGGTTTTCCCAGGACAGCCGCAAGTGCTTCGGGCAAACCTGCCGTGCCGGGCGCGACATTCAATCGCCAGCCGTTGTAGGACGCATCGATCAGAGGCTGAGCCTCCTTTTGAAGCGATGCGATGCGGGCTTCAAACTCCTCGATCCGTTTTTTATTCTCTTCGGTAGGAAGCTCGATCAGCGGGGGAGCGACTCGAATTCGGCTCGAGAAATACTGAGGAACACCGCTCTCGGGAACGCGATTGAATGCATCCATGAGCGAGTAATAATCTCGCATCGTGATCGGATCGTACTTGTGATCATGGCACTGTGCGCAAGCCATCGTCAGGCCCAACCAAGTCGTGGCAGTTGTATCGATCCGATCAAAGAGGATCACAAACCGTTGCTCTTCGGCAATCGCGCCACCTTCGCCATTGAGCAAATGGTTCCTGTTGAATCCGCTTGCGATCTTCTGATCGACCGTTGCCTCGGGGAGCAGATCGCCAGCGAGTTGCCATAGGGTGAACTGATCAAAAGGCATATTCTCGTTGAGCGCGCGAACCACCCAGTCTCGCCACATCCATTGCCAAGTATCTCCGTCTTGTTGGAACCCATTGCTATCGGCATAGCGGGCCGCATCGAGCCATGAAAGGGACATGCGTTCGCCGTAAGCAGGATCGGCTAGGAGCTGGTCGACGAGTTGCTCGTAGGCCATCGGATTTGGGTCGTTTGCAAATTGCTCGACTTGTTCGGGCTGTGGCGGGAGTCCGACAAGATCTGCATAGAGCCGCTTGATGAGCGTACGTCTGTCGGCAGGCTCACTCGGAACCAATGCGTTGCGTTCAAGACCTTGAGCGATGAATGCATCGATAGGCTCTTTGGCCCAGTCCTTGAGGATCTGTGGAGTATCCGCAGGGAGCACGGGTAGTGCTGGGCTGCGAGGTGTTTCAAACGCCCAGTGGTTGGAGTACTGGGCTCCCTGGGAAATCCAGCGTTTGAGCAAATCCTTTTGAGCATCGCTTAAACGCCGATTCGACTTAGGGGGTGGCATGAGTGCATCTGGATCGGTCGAATCGATCCGTGTGACAAGCTCGCTTTTGACAAGGTCGCCAGGTTCGATCGCATGGCCAGCGATCGCCGCATCGCGCTGATCAAGGCGCAAGTCGGCTTGACGTTTATTGCCGTCTTGGCCATGGCAGTAAAAGCAGTTCTCCGAAAGGATCGGACGAATATCTCGGTTGAAATCGATCGGGGCAGTGTCTTGAGCATTCAGGCTCGGAGCGAAGTTCTGTGCGGCAAACAAGCTAACGCAGAAAAACGCCCAACCGACTCGAGTGATAGGTTTTGGGGGATGGTCGATTCGCATATGAGCCGCAAGGTGGGAGATGTGGTGGGAATCCATGAGGGCCATTATGGTTCAGGAGCATTCGCTGGGCAATTGCTAGAGGGTCGGATAATCGTCAAACCCGTCAAGGTTTCACTGACTGCACTATCCGGTAAAGCTTTGAAACGCTGGACTCAACCCGGGGGTCGGTCGATCTTCCAAGCGACGTTTTGAAGAAGGGATTCTTGGTACCTCGAATTTTCTGGAGCTTAGTCCTGTGCCGAGGTTGTCGCTAATCGTTCCGTTCCAATGCGATTCCCAGGCATTGGAAAATACTTTGGTTTCGGTTCTCGAAGTCCGCGCTGCGGACGACGAACTGATCATCGTCCATCGGGGCGAGTACCAAGACCCCTATGGACTCGGTGGAAACGAAGCGACGGTCATCGAGACGGCCGCTTCGTGCTCGATTGCCGAGCAGCTCAATACCGCTTATCGGCGTGCAAGCGGCGATGTGATCCAGGTTGTCGTGCCTGGAACCGTCCTAGAATCCGACTGGTGCGACGATGCCTTGGTGGCTTTCGAAGAACTCGATGTCGATATGGTTGCGCTTGGGGTCAAGGCATCAAGCTCCCATGACCTTCAGTATGGTTTTGAGTCCGATGCGATGCCTCAGCGACGCTTGACCGGTCAGCCATCGAGGATCGCTGGACCTATGCTCAGTGGCACGATGATCCGCCGCAGCACCCTCGAGTGCTTGGGTGGCTGGAACAGCAGGATTCCAAGCGACCTGATCGACTTTGAAATGAGCTTGATGGCCAAGGTTCTCGGATTGCACGTCGGTGTTGTCGAAGGTGCATTGGTTCACTCTCAAGAAGCTCGACCGATGGTTCTTTCGCACTACGAGCAAGGCCGATCGATCGGTCAGTTGGCTTGCGCGTTTAGCGAAAAATCTGATTCGGCGATTACTGTCGAACCGCTTGTCAAAAGGCTGGGGCATCTGGCAAGCGGGTTGGTCAATCCCAAGCTTGCCGCAGAGAGGCTCGGTTGGGTTCTAGGCGTGCGAGACCGATCCTGGGTCGAGCCGATCGGCAAACGGATCGAATTGGCGAGAAAAGCCCTTGCAGAGCGTCAAAGTTCCTGGGAGGATCGACCAGCCGTTCTCTCGAATCCAGGTTTTCAAGGAAGCTCGCAGGACAAGTCCCGCAAAGCAGCTTAAAGGCAATCTGGCCAATCTCCGGGGCTTGCGATATCATCAGACGCAGTGTCGTTTGATTTACCCGTGATCGGGTTATCTGTGCTTGGGATCATCTGCAATGACTACACGCAAAGTTCGCGTCGCCATCGTCGGCGCATCGGGATACACCGCCCTTGAGGCCATCGAATGGCTGATCGATCATCCATACGTCGAGATCGTCGCTGCGACGAGCCGTCAAGCCGACGGCAGCATGCTAGCCGATATGCACCCCTCGCTTCTGCGTCGTATTCGCTTACCGGTCGAAGACCTGAGTGCTCAGCAGATCGCTCAGCGCTGCGATGTTGCGATGACCTGCTTGCCCCACGGTGCATCGGCCCACATCATTATGGAACTCCTTGCAGCAGGTTGCCGTGTGATCGACCTTTCGGCCGATTATCGTTTGAGTACACCGGAGCTGTATCAAAAGTGGTATGGTGAAGCCCACCCGGATCCAGGCCGCTTGGGATCGACGCCCTATGGGCTGCCTGAACTCTTTGCAGACCAGTTGGCCGATGCCCCGTTGGTTGCTAATCCAGGCTGTTATCCCACCTCGGCCATTTTGCCTCTTTCGCCACTTCTGAAAGAAGGGCTTATTTCACCCAAGGACATCGTTGTCGACAGCAAGTCCGGTGTCAGCGGCGCAGGCCGCACGCCCAAGCTTGGGAATCTCTACTGCGAAGTCAACGAATCGATCAGTGCGTATTCGGTTGGGAATCACCGGCACCAGCCTGAGATTGTCGATATCGTGAAGCGATTTAGCGGCATCGAGCCCGAAATCATTTTCACCCCGCATTTGACTCCGATGGAACGAGGTATCCTTTCGACGATCTATGTCCATCCAGTCTCCGGTGTGACGGCCAATCAGATCCGCGAGTGCTTGATGAGTTACTATCCGCTCGATGGTTTCGTACGAGTCGTGTCGCACCTGCCGGCTACGAAGTATGTTGCAAGAACCAACTATGTCGACATCTCGGTGCGCGAAAATGGACCGAGGATCATCCTGCTTAGCGCCATCGACAACCTCGTCAAAGGTGCCAGCGGAGCGGCCGTTCAGAATCTCAATCACATGTTTGGGTTCCCAGCTTCAATGGGGTTGTCGACAGGATTGAGGTGATCGAACATGGCTGTCGAGTCGTCGAACCCCGCCTCCTATCGGGTTAATTACAACCGACGATTTGCCAAGCTCGCAATCGGCTTGTTCGTTTTCGGGATGATTGCGACGTTCCTTTTTGAATTCGATACGTTGGGCCTATCCTCTGACCAAAGCATTCTTTGGCTCATCCCGTTGGTCATTTGCGCACCGGCAATGGATGCTGCCGTCATGTGGACCTCGATGCAAGGCCCAGGCCGCTGGCGCCAGACGCTTGGAGGACTTCTCTATCTATTTGCCTTGGCAGTTGTCGGCGGACTCGCTTCGACGTGGTACACGGGATTTCGAATCGATGTTCTTTTGGATATCGATATGCCGATGACTTTTCTGGACTTGACCAGCAAGGTAGCGCTTATCAAGATTGCAAGCCTGATAACAGGCATTCAGATCATCGATCGAAACGATCAGCAATCGTTCAGGGGATATCGATGGACCATCGGCAGTTGGCTGTGGCTTTTGATCGCCATTGCGTTGTATGTCCAAACGTCGATCGCGCGGGCACGCTGGTTTGCAGGCATGCTTCCAACTCCTGTTGGGTCACAGGGTAACGCGGGATCCGACATTGTCTATTCGTCATCGGATGGCTCTTGGTTTTCATCCGTCGAGTTGCTCTTTGTTTTGTTTTTGATCTCCGAACTCAGTCAATCGATTTTCTCAATACTCTTGGCTGGTTGGTGTTTCTCGGGAAAACGTTGGCGTTTGTTCCTCATTCCGTTTTTGGCACTTGCAGTCTATGGGTTCAAACTGCTGTGGATTTACTACGGAATGATTAAGGTTGATCCTATGGTTCCGGTGTATGTGTACTTTCTTGATGCAACTCTGAGCGGATCTATTGGTTTATTGTTGCTATTCACTGTGTTGACTTGTATCTGTCATCTCGTACTTGCGGCGCTGGTTCTGTGGGTTGGCTGCCGATGGGCTGGTCATCGAAATTTTGATCCCGTATCTGGCTAGGTCCAGGGTTCTTCCACCCTCACCCCCGGCCCCTCTCCCGCCAGCGGGCGTTGGGGGGAAAGAAGGTTGGGGGTTTCTTAAATAGGGAATATTCGCTAATTGCAAAAGTTGCTTATCGCTTATTGGCAAGCCACATTGTCAATTCTTCGCGAAAGATCTTGGAGTTGTGCCGGATGTCCGTCGGCAATCGTTTTGGATAGAGAACAAATGATTCTATATCCACACTCGGATGGAGCTTGTTGATCAAATCTCTCCATTGCTGCTGATAGACACCTAAGTTGGCTTGCACATCCTTGCGATGCTCTGGCCAAGGCTCGATGATCACTACGGCCTTTTGGTCGGGGCTTGTGCCTCGCGGCACCAAGGCGCTTCGGTAGACGCTCGGGTGCGTGTTGAGAACCGCTTCGATCGGTTCGGTAAAGATCGGTCCTCGTGAGGTTCTAACGCGATGACTTTTCCGACCGCAGAACCAAAACCGGTCGGATGGATCGAGGTAACCGACATCTCCCATTCGATGCCACACCATGGGCTGGCCATCCGGATCGCTTCCAAGCACTTTATGCAACTGGTTTTGATCGGTGCGGGTAACGTAACGATGGGTGACGCTCGGACTGCACACCATCAATTCACCGATTTGACCGGTTGGCAATTGACGGACCTGTTCGATCGTCGCGATCGGCTCGTCGGTAATTTCGATCACCTTCCATTGCACTTGGGCAAAACGTTTACCGACACAGGTTCCTTGTCCTTGATTGGTAAGCTTCGACGTTTCCTGCAAAACTTCGCGGGACTCGATGGAAGCAATCGGCAGAGCCTCAGTGGCACCGTAGGGTGTAAAGACTTTTCCGTCCGGATGCATTGCAGCTCGAACTTGCTCAAGCACTCGGCTCGGTACCGGAGCTCCAGCGCTTAGTACAAGCTTCAAACTCTCCATACGTCGACCGGTGGATTTGCAGTAAAGTCCCATCTTGGTCCACAATGCCGGTGAGCCAAAAGACTGATTGATCTGCCATTGGTCTATCGCATCGAGCAACCTGGGAGGATCGACGTCGGCAGGACGCGTCGGATCCATATCGGGCAAGATCGTGCTGGTGCCCATGACCGCATTGAATAAGCCGAACAATGGGAACCCACTGAGGTCTTTGCCACCGGGCTGAATCCTGTATTGCTCCAAGATCATGTCGATCTGGGAGTGAAAGGTCTGGTGAGTGTACTGGACTCCTTTGGGGGGGCCCGTGCTGCCGGTGGTAAAGATGATCGCAGCCGAGTCTTGCAATTGGGTATCCGGAGGCTGGAAATGCCTTGAGGGGCTCGACTCAAGCTGATCGAGTGTCGGTGAGGGTAGTATTCCAAATCGACGGCCTACAGTGACGTTGAGCTTGGCGTTTGGGAACAAGCTTCTTTTTGCCTTGAGGATGGCTTGGGCTAGAGGGATCGCTACGAATCCATCGGGCTGGGTTTCAGCCAAGCACTTGAGCAGATTCTTGCGACCCATCCCCGGATCGACCAAAACCAGCGTCGCTCCCGTTTTGAGCAGTGCAAAGACCAGGGCGATGAAGTCCTCGCCGAACCGAACCAGCAAGGCGATGCGATGAGCCGGTCCAATTCCCATCGCTTGGAGTCCTGCGGCGATCGATGTCGAACGTTCATCGAGATCCCGAAGACTGATAGTTCGGTAGTTCCGCGATGTACCTTGCCGATACGAGCCCGTAGGGGTTGCAATCCCGAGCAAGTCCGGAAAGATCGCTGCTTGGGTACTCAAGCGGGAACCGACGTTTAAACTCATGCGGTGGTTTTTCATCGGTCGTTAGTGGATCTTGATTTCGATCCGGGGAGTTGATTTTGGATCGTTTGAGTCGATCGAAAACGAAACCTCATCAAATTTCGGTGGGCCAAACCCCCGTTTTGGATTGTTGGAAAAACCGTACGGTTCGGTCGGTATCCCAAGAGCGCTCTTATCGAGTTTGTCATTGCTGTTTTTGTCGTGATGGGCTGAGACGGCCCAATGCACTTGAGGATCATTCAAGGCTTCCTCGTCGAGCTCTAGAGTCCAGACCAAAGGCCCTTGGTTTGGGATTTCCAGGGTCTCTTTGGCCCATGCCTTTTCGGGTTGATTAAATCCTTCGGGGCTTCGGTACAGAGCAAGCCGTGCTCGTCCCTGTTGGCTATCGAAACCCAGGACTTCGATGACCAATGCCTTGCGACTCGAAGGCATTGGGGCACTTTGGGATTGAGATTCCTCGTGCGTTTCGTCGGGTAGTTTATGCGGGACTGCCAGCGGGATTGCTTGAGGGGATCCTGGCGAGACTTGCCTGTCAGGCATGCTGGGCTTGCAGCCTAGAAACAGCGATGCCGTCAGGGTAAGCAGAAGGGTTGAAGGCAATGGAAGTCGTGCGATTTCCCTCGGTTTTAATAGACGCAGCGCTAGCATGTGGGCCTTGTGGCTTTTGATGATCCTCGAAAAGTTCCGGAGGGACGATTTTAAGTTAGTGCGGGGTAATTGCACAGGAAAAAGAGTACACTGGGTCTTGAGAACTGCTAAGATATTGGCGGGTTTGGGTCTAAGATCCAAGCCGCAAACCTCCCATCTTGAATCCCTTTTCTTAGCCTCTTGCCTTAGGTGGCGTATGTCGAGTTCCGACGAGAATAAAGATCGCAAGGATCTAAACCAGTTCGATGTCGGGCTTCCGGCCTCGAAAAAGGTACCTTCTGGCAAGAGCAACTTGGCAAATCCGGGCGACTTGGCAAAACCGAGCGATTTGGCAACGCCGGTCGTCGAACCCGGTGTGGCGCAAGAGGAGTCCCAGGAGGCCCCTCGCAAGAAAAGCGGTTTTTGGACTGCAGCACCCAGTTGGCTTATCAGCACCGTGATTCACGTTGCAGCCATCCTCGGGCTTGCCGCATGGAACATCGAACCGATCAAAAAAGAAATCAATCTGCTGCTGAATATTGGCGAGCAAGCGGGCACGGAGTCCGATGCCCTCGAAGAATTTTCGATGGACAATGCGACTGCAGAGATGCAATCGGACACGACCGAGGATAGTCCATCGGATGTTCCGACGGTCGAACCATCGGCGGTGGATGCCAAGGTCGAGTTGGATATGAGTTCATTGGTAGCCGATGCTCCAGCGGTTTCGGTATCGGGATTGAGCGAATCGCTTGCGCCTGCTTCGGGTATCGCGGCCCAGAGCAATGCGGCCATGCGTGCGGGTCTCAATAGCCGCTCGAGCGAGACCAAGCGAGATCTGCTTAAGAAATTCGGAGGTACCACCGACACCGAACGAGCCGTTTCGATGGCTCTTAAGTGGCTCGCTCAGCACCAAAATCCTCAGACGGGGGCTTGGACCTTTTCTCATTCGCTTGTGTGCGGAGGCCAGTGCGATCGACCCGGTAACAAAACGGCCAGCATGAACGCTGCCACTGGCATGGCTTTGATGTGCTTTTTGGGTGCCGGCCAAACGCACATGGAAGGAGAGTACAAAGAGACGGTTTTCAAAGGGCTAAGTTTCTTGATCCAGAGCATGAAGGTTCAAGGCGGTTATGGGTCTTGGTGGACCGGAGGCGGGGCCGATAACATGTATGGGCATGGGATCGCCACGATCGCCATGTGCGAGGCCTATGGAATGACCCGCGATCCGCGTCTTCGCGAAGCTGCCCAACTGAGCATCAATTACTTGACCCCCGCTCAAAACCCCCAAACAGGCGGTTGGCATTACGAACCTTACATTCAGACAAAGATGCCCGGGGACACGTCCTTGGTCGGATGGCAAATGATGGCCATCAAGAGCGCTGCAATGTCGGGACTCAATTACGACATCGACACCATTCGACGCGCAAACTTTTATCTCGATACGATGATGGTTCCAGGGGGCTTTGGGTATCACTACGACATGATACGCAAGCAGCAAAACCCCCTGAATTTCATTCCGTCGATGACCGCTTGTGGCGTCTTGTGCCGAATGTATTCGGGCTGGAAAAAAGATGAGCCTACCATCAAATCCGCTGCCGAACGATTCGCCAAGGATGGTCCGAGCGAGGGCAATCTCTACTACAACTACTATGGCACCCAGGTCATGAAGCAATATGGCGGCGCTGAATGGGATGCATGGAATAATCGCATGCGAGATCAACTCGTCAGTAGCCAAGTTCAAACCGGCCACGGTGCCGGGAGTTGGTTTGTCGGTGATCCTCATATCGGTGAAGGTGGCCGCCTCTACAGCACATGCATGTGTACGATGATGCTCGAGGTCTACTACCGCTACATGCCATTGTATGACGAACAAGCCGAGGAAGATGCATTCCAGTTGTAAGTCACTGCTATGCCGCAGGCTGACTTGGGTATGAATCCCTCCACTGCGAAATATCCAGGTCGATGGTGGCACGTCGATCCTCAAACCCTCAGCGATCCCGAACCTCGGATCGTCTGCGACCTGTGCCCCAGGCAATGCCGTTTAAAGGAGCAAGATCGAGGCTTTTGCTTTGTTCGCAAGATCGAACATGGGGAGATGATCCTCGATACCTACGGCAAAAGCACCGGCTTTTGTATCGATCCGATCGAAAAGAAGCCCCTTAATCATTTCTACCCGGGAACCAGCGTCCTATCCTTTGGTACCGCAGGTTGCAATCTCGGTTGCCAGTTCTGCCAAAACTGGGACATCAGCAAATCCAAAGAAGTTGCAAGACTCAGCAATCGTGCTACCCCTGAGTCGATCGCTCTGGCCGCTAAAACTTATCAATGCCGCAGCGTTGCCTTTACTTACAACGATCCGGTGGTTTGGGCCGAATACGCGATCGATACTGCCAAGGCTTGTCGAGAGCTCGGCATCGCAACGGTGGCCGTGACGGCAGGATATATGTCGAGCCAACCACGGCAAGAGTTCTATCGCTGGATGGATGCTGCCAACGTCGACTTGAAAGCCTTCTCGGAAGACTTCTATCGCAAGATCACTTATTCGCACCTCGAACCGGTTCTCGATACCCTCAGGTATCTTAAGCACCAGACCGATGTTTGGTTTGAGATCACCAACTTGGTTATCCCAAGTGCCAATGATTCGGCCGACGAACTTCATCGCATGTGCGAGTGGATCGCCGAAGAACTCGGAACGGATGTACCGATCCATTTCTCCGCATTCCACCCAGACTTTCGAATGACCGACCGACCCAACACTCCGGTATCGAAGCTACTGGAAGCTTACGCGATCGCCAAATCGCATGGCCTAGAGCACGTCTATGTCGGGAATGTGCACGAGAGCAAGCACGCCTCGACGTATTGCAGCAATTGTGGCCAATTGCTCATCGAGAGGGATTGGTACGAGCTCCATCAGGTGAACCTAAAAAACGGGGCGTGCAACTCCTGTGGAACCAAACTCGTTGGGCGATTTGAGCAAAGCGTGGGAACCTGGGGCCGTAAAAGGCTTCCAATCGACATGCGTCCGTTCCAACCCGGCCAAGTTGTGATACCTTTAGATTCGCTCGGGCAAGCAAAACTCAAGCCTGCCGAGCTCCTCCCTAGACCTGGTAGTATGGAAGCCAACTCGATGAGCGACCCAAATATCCGAAAACTCAACCTTCTGGACCTTAGTTCGATCGATGACACCACCCGGCAAACGATCCAAAAGCTAGCTGCGAGGATCGTCGCTGCCAAGGTTCTCAAGGAGCGGCTCGGGCCAGAGGTCTTCGAGCCCCTGGGTGAACTCGCCGAACACTATGTCTATGGCTGCTTTACGACGCTCAAGCGAGGTAAAACTCTTCGCGGTTGCTGCGGCTTTCTAGGTCGTCCAACACGGCTCGGCGATGCGATCGTCGAATCCGCCCAGCGGACTGCAAAAGAAGACTTGCGCATGCCCGCCATATCGAGTGTCGAACTCCCCTATCTGTCCTGCCATGTGACGCTCTTGGCAGATCCTTTTGCCATCGATACCCAGCCGCATCAAAGGGATGAGCATATCCAACTCGGTAAGCATGGACTGAGAATCACTACAAGCCTAACGAGCCCTTACGGACAGCGCGGGGGGCTGCTGTTGCCAAGCGTTCCAGTCGAACAAGGTTGGGATGTCCATGCATACCTAGCTGGTGTGTGCCGTAAAGCCGGTTTGCCCACCGATGCGTGGAAAGATCCCTCGGTCATGCTAGAGACTTTCGAAGGTCTCGAAATTATTGGGCACCTAAATACGATCGAACTACCCGAGCCGATGCCGATCGAAGGCCCACCGGGTGATTTGGACAGTCTGCAAAAGCTCAAAGCGGCCACCGTTCAAAACATGATCAACTTGTCGCACGGAGCCACCCCGAACTACTATGTCCTCGATGCGATGGATGGAACCGTCCACACGATTGTTTTGTCGGCTGTCGATGTCGATTCCAAGGTTCCCCTGGCGCACTGGATTCAGACATCTTTCCGGCCTGGAGTTCCCCTGCAATCGAGCATCTTCGAACTGAGCCGTACAGCCGAACAGACACTTCGGCGAACACGCTTTGAAAAAGCTGTCGATATCGATCTGGCCGTGAGTGCTTTGTATGATCCAGCTCATCATGGCACCGTGCATGCAGAGGATTGGGAGTCAGGTAAACTCAAGGAGGTGCTGCACGATTGTGATCTTGCAGGTGCTCAGTCCAACCAAAGGGCTGTTGTGGCGTTGTGCGGCCAGCGCGTGGCTGTCGCTTTCGATCCAAGCAAATCGGTGCATGCATTGCTCGAAGCCGCCGCGTCGATGGTTCGCTTGCGCAGCGAACCGATCAGTGTCATGACCCTCGGTTGCATCTCGACGGCAAGTTCGCTTTTGGCATCGAACACCCCTGGAATCGATTCTAGGGATCGACCTCGCAGCGCTGCCTTGGCCGGCACTTTCTATCCTGCTGAATCGGAACAACTCAGGCAGATGCTCGAAGAGTTCGACCAAAAGTCGACTGTCACTTCGTCGGAGCATGTAAGGGCTATCATGACACCCCATGCCGGACTTCGTTATAGCGGTCAAGTCGCAACCGACGCTTGGAAGAGTTGCCGGATCCCTGAAACGGTAATCATCGTAGGTCCGAAGCATACCCGCTTGGGTGCAGACTGGGCTGTATCGTGCTCATCGGCTTGGCAGATACCATCGAGCCACGGAAAGGAATTCGCAAGCTTCACCATCGACGCGGAACTTAGCCAACAAATAGCGCAGGGTGTTCAAGGCATGGAGCTCGATGCGGCGGCCCATTTTCGAGAGCACGGGGCCGAAATCCAATTGCCGATTTTGGATTGGCTTACAGGCGACGCGCAGAACAAGCCCAAGCTGGTTTGTATTGCGATGGGAAATGCTAACTGGGACGAGATCCAGTTGGCCGCCAAGCAACTTGCCGATGTGATTAGACCTCACGCTGAAAAAGTGCTGTTTGCTATATCGAGCGACATGAATCACTTTGCGGAGGATCAAGAAAACCGTCGTCGAGATCGATTGGCCTTGGATGCATTGTCCACTGGGGATCCAAAGCAATTGCTCGATGTGTGCCAATCCAATGGGATCAGTATGTGTGGCGTTGTACCCGCAGCACTCGTCATGCAAACGCTCAAGGAACTGGGAATGCAGACCAAGATCGAGCAGCTCAGTTACGACACCAGCGCGGGAGTGACAGGGGATGCTTCACGTGTCGTCGGTTATGCAGCCGCTCGTTGGGTGAAAACATAATCGGAATGGTTTTCGTCACTAGTTTTTCCTGGATAGACAAATCAACCGAAGGTATTGTGATGGATAAAAGATTAGCCAAGGCGAGTCGCTTTCTGTGGGGCTTGATTCTAGCGGTAGTAACGTTCGAAACATGTCTTGAGCTGAGTTTTGCCCAAGACACAGCCGCTAGCCAAGAGGATCAGGCCAAGGATCCCGTCGAGGAAATGCTTCCGGCATTTGACCCTGCCGATAAGCTTGCTGTTGACGAGCTGTTGGCTCCATATCTTGGGAAATCCGAGAAGTGGAAAGAGGATGTTGTCAAGCTTGCTGCGAGCAACAGCACCGACGCAGGCCCCGAGCATGTACTGTTTCTGGGGAGCTCTTCGTTTCGGTTGTGGGATTCGATTCAAAACGATTTAGCACCCTTGCCAGTTGTCCGCCGCGCTTATGGAGGCGCTCGCTATCGCGATTTGGCTATCTATACCCCGGAACTGATTCGAGGACTGAAGTTCAAAAAAGCGGTTGTCTTTATCGCCAACGATATCACAGGAAAAGAGCAGGAGGATGTCGATCCGCAAACGGTATCGAAACTCGCTCGGCTCGTTGTATGGCAGCTTCGTCAGGAGCAACCCGATGTCGAGATTCATCTCTTAGCCGTCACCCCAACACCGTTGCGTTACAAGTACTGGCCACGAATCCAGGTGACCAACACCATGCTTCGATTGATCGCTGACTCGACGCCCGGAGTCCATTACATTCCTACGGCTTACGCATTTTTAGATCGCGACGGCATGCCCAGAGCCGAGTTGTTCAAAGAGGATCGGTTGCACTTAAACCAGATCGGTTATCAGATTTGGTCAAAGATCGTTTTAGGAGCTCTTGAGACGGTCGATCAGGTATCCAGGTAGCCGTACTTGCGAGCATAATCCGACCAACGGTCGAGGATCATCGCCTCTTGCTGCGGATCGATTTGAAGTTTATTGGTCTGATAACCTCGCTCTTGCTCGCTTTTGGCCTCCCAGCTAGAACGAACCGAATCGAAACTCCCCAGACCCAGATGCTGATAGATCTCTTCAAGGGTATCTATCGGTTTTGCGATAAATGTTTCGTAGCGAACATCGATGATTTGGGATTCTGGAACGCTCGATCGATCACGCTCAAATGCGTGGTACATCGACACAAGGGAATCCAGGACAAAGGACTCTAGCCTCGATTGATCTGTGGGAGACTGCAGCGCTTGATTCTCGTCGAGGGAATTCCAAAGCTTCATTGTCGAGGGATACAACTTGCGAGGATCTCGAACGATATGAATGAATTTGGATTCGGGATACATCTGCCTGAGGATTGCAAGCCGGCCTGTGTGCGGAGGACTCTTGAGCAAGAGCTGCTTGCGGGTCTTATAGGTCAAGGCTTTCACAAACCACTCCAATTGCTGACGCCAAACTTTTAAGTCCTTGGGCGCAAATCGGGCGGAATCGAGAGTCTCTGCAAAGGGAACAGGATGGTTAGGGAACATCAAACGCAAATAGGGTGATGGAGCACCGAGGTTCATCAGCGCAAACTCGTCCTCTTGGGGCAATGCCCAGCCCGCCTTCATGTTGTCCATCGGTCTGCGATCCGGAAGCAACCAATTGCCATAGCGAGCGATGAGCCCCTCGGTCAGCAGAAAGTGCCACGGAGCAAAGCATTGATAAGTTGTAGGCGAGGCGAATTGAGGATCCAAACCCAAATACTCATGCAACAGAGTCGTGCCACTTCGCCAATGCCCCAAAATAAAAACCGGAGGTCTCTTAAGCTGCGTCTTGGCAATGGCTCGCGACCACCCAAGTTTTTGAGCGATTGCTAGCATTGACGTCACGGGACAAAAGGCGCTGACGCCAAGTGTGTAGTGCAATCGGGACAAGGAGACGCCAAAGCGATTGCGGGCGAGGATTGGAAACCATACTTCAGGAGGCATTCCG
Source organism: Planctomycetaceae bacterium (assembly GCA_021298315.1). Classification (GTDB taxonomy): domain Bacteria; phylum Planctomycetota; class Planctomycetia; order Pirellulales; family Pirellulaceae; genus JBKCUI01. The sequence continues at coordinate 38,140 of JAJTFC010000013.1, read as the reverse complement.
TGCCAAATCCTCGGCATGAAGATCGAATATTTCAGGGGTTTATTCGGTTCGGCTTTAACCATGCTTTGGAATTTTAGCAGACGGAATCGATCTGGACTTTAAGGTCGTTCGAAGGGTAGTTTTCCGAAGGTTTCAAAGCAAGCACGAATTGGAAATTGGCTCCTATGGAAAGACTTGTCGAACTCTTTGTCCGTTACCGAAGTCTTTTTGTTCCAGCAGGAATTCTGGCTTGCGTTGCGGTGGTTCTCGTGCCGCTCCCCTCGGGCTTGGTAGATTTACTCTTAGTGGCCAACATCGCTCTGTCGGTCATGGTTTTGTTAACGACCCTATCGGTCAGTGCGCCGTTGGAATTCAGCGTTTTTCCTTCGGTGCTCCTTGCGACAACTCTCGGACGACTTGCGCTGAATATCGCGACGACGCGGTTGATCTTAACGCAAGACTCTTCGAATTCCTCGGCTGTTGCAGGACGGGTTGTCGAAGCCTTCGGTGCTTTTGTCGCTGGGGACAAGATCGAAGTGGGGATCTTGCTGTTTCTGATTATTTTCTTGATTAATTTTGTGGTCATCACCAAGGGAGCGACCCGAATCGGTGAGGTTGCCGCTCGCTTTGCACTCGATGCGATGCCAGGACGGCAATTGGCCATCGATGCGGATCTATCGGCTGGAGCCATTGACAACGCAGAGGCTCAGCGAAGACGGGCCGAGGTTACGCGGCAAGCGGATTTCTACGGTTCGATGGATGGAGCTAGCAAGTTTGTTCGGGGGGACGCGGTCGCTGGACTTGTCATCACCGCCTTGAATCTTGTGGGTGGCATCTATATGGGGACGGTTCATTTCGGGCTATCGATCCCACAGGCGGCCTCGACCTATAGCAAGCTGACCATCGGGGATGGATTGGCGACGCAGTTGCCAGCCCTTTTGGTCTCGATCGCCGCTGCCATGCTCACGACCCGTTCGACGCAGCGTTCGGATCTATCGAAAGACCTGCTGGGCCAGATTTTCTCCAAACCCGCCCCACTGATCATCGCTGGCGGATTCCTAGGACTGCTCCTGTTTACCTCGATGCCGCCGATCCCGATCCTGACTTTCGGTGGTGGTCTGGTGGGCTTGGCGCTGATCCTTCAAAGACAAAACAAACAGGAATCGATCAGCGACCAACGGCGACAGCAGCAGGAGCAACTCTCGCGAACCAAACAGACTGAAAAGAAAATCGAAGACTACTTGCAAGAAGATGAGCTTAGACTCGAGTTGGGGGCCAAGCTCATTCCACTGGTCGATCCAAAGACCGGTAGCGATATCATGAAACGTATCGGCACGGTGCGAACCGAACTTGCCTCCGAACTTGGGATCCTCCTTCCGATGGTTCGAATCAAAGATCGACTCTCGCTCCCTTCGTTCAATTACGAATTTTCGCTTCATGGAAACCCTGTCGCTTCAGGATCCCTCGTCCCTGAACGGCTCTTGGCGATCCCCTCGTCAAAGTCTGCTCGCAGGGGTTCCAAAACGATTCAAGGGGATCCTGCGATCGATCCCGCCTCAGGAAAGAAAGCATTGTGGATTGATCCCTCCGATCGCAACGAAGCGGAATTGCAAGGTTTTCGTGTGTTGGAATGTGGACAAGTCATCGCAAGTCATCTGCACGTGTTGGCTAACAAACATGCTGCCGAGCTGCTTTCTAGGGACATGACCAAGCAACTGATCGATCAACTTCGTAAAACCCATAGCGCGACGGTCGACGAGCTGATTCCGACACTCTTGCGACTGAGCGAAGTCCAGCAGGTTCTCAAGAACTTGCTCCAAGAAGGTGTCCCGATTCGACCACTTCATCTGGTGCTCGAAACCATCGGAGACCATGCGACACAGGACAAAGATCTCGACGAGTTGACCGAGAAAGTTCGACAGCGACTCGCCCGAACCTTGTGCCAACGCCTGTGTGACTCCCAAGGTCGCATCCGCGCTATTACCCTCGATCCGTGGATCGAGGATGCACTGGCATCGGCCGAGGCAAGCGGTCGTAAAGTCCAAGCCTCCTTACCGCCGAGCATGTTCCGATCGTTGATCGAACAACTCAAGCATTTCGCAAACACGCTCGAGGATCAAGCACGACCAGCGGTGCTCCTGGTAAACCCCCAAATACGACCTTTGGTAAGACAGACGTTAGGCGAAATCTTACCGCGTCTGCATATTCTATCGACCAGCGAGATATCCAGCGGTGTCCAAGTCGAATCGATAGGACTCGTGGAAATGCCCGAATCCGTTCCCACCTAGTAGTCTGTTTGATTTACTCAGCAAGCTACTCGAACTTCTTCAAAAAGAAACAGGGAAGATCTCGTTTGCATCGGTTTGCTCGCGGAGAATTTTCACTCCTGTTTCGACCAACTCCGGTAGCTCGCCCGACAAGTCAACTGACTCGCTCGGGTCTTTCGACAGATCGTACAATTCCCAATCCGAGGGCTTCTTGGTCGCAAGCCCTCGTCGGACCAACTTGTAATCGATCCAACGGACTGCGACTTGGCCCGAATATTCGGGGAACACCCAAACCATCGGAGGACGTTTTTGCAAAGCCCCCGAAGCGGTCAAGACAGGCCAGAGGCTTACTCCATCGAGCTTGCCCCCAGCAGTGACTTGCTCAAGATCGATTCGGGCAGCTTCGCATAGCGTTGGAAACCAATCGGCAAAATAGCAAGGTGTCGACTCGACTTTGCCTTCAGGAATCACGCCTGGGAATCTGGCGATCATCGGCACTCGAATCCCTCCTTCGTAGACGCTCCCTTTGTAACCTCTGAGGTTGCCAGTGGATTGAAAGAATTTTGGATCGGCACCTCCGACATGAAAGTCTGGTTCGTTGTTTCCAGCATGGGTGGCTCCGTTGTCGCTCGAGAAGATCACCAACGTCTTGTCTCTCAGGTTATGTCGTTCCAAGGCATCGAGGATTTTGCCGACATGACGATCCAGGTCGTAGATCATGGCTGCATAAGCTGCCCTGGGGCGAGGATGGGGCAGATAACCATTCCCACCTCGATACTCCTGGGTATCCCATTGCACTGGGAAGCGATCGAGGGTTTCGATCGGAGGATGCATCGCCACATGGGGCTCGATGCATGGTAGATACAAAAAGAAGGGACGATCGGCATTGGCTTCGATGAAGGCCTGGGCTTGCTGGATCATCCGATAGGGGGCGTAGTTTTGACCGACCCAATCGCTCGCTTGGATCGGTCCCTCGGGTGGTTTTCGATGTCCAGGTGTAGGTTTGTCGTTGAGCCTGATTCGTTGGGAGTTATCCCAGAGAAACTCGGGATAATAACTGTGCGCGACGGCTTGGCAGTTGTAACCAAAAAATTTGTCGAAGCCTTGGGCGTTCGGATCGCCGGTGCTTCCGACAGGTCCCAACCCCCACTTGCCAAAGGCACCCGTGGCGTAGCCAGCTTTCTTTAGGACCTCTGCGATCGTGACGGCTTGTTCCGAAATCGGATGTTGACCTTCATTGAACTCGGGGAAATGCACCTTGGCCTGTTTGTTTCCACGGATCTGGGCATGGCCCAGGTGCTTACCGGTCATGAGCACACAGCGAGAGGGCGCGCAGACGGGTGCACCGCTGTAGTGCTGGGTGAATCGGATCCCTTGGTTGGCGAGCCGATCCAAATTCGGGGTCTGCAATTTGGTTTGCCCATAGCAACCCAATTCACCCCAACCAAGATCGTCGGCAAGAATAAAAACGATGTTTGGAGCTCGCTCGACCGGTGACAATTCCTTGGCGATCGCTTCGATACCGATGATCGAGTTTGCTGCAAGGATCCACAGCAAGACCCTATTTAGGCGAGCGAAGATCCGAGTGTCGTGCAGGGCTTTGAACATGGTGAGATTATTTTCTAGGGCTTTTCTGGTTCAGGACGGTTATCCAGGGCGGTTTTGCGGTCGCGAAGTCGTTCAAGAAGCGCGCGGATGGCTGGTTGCCGCGCAGCACCTGAATCGAGCATTTTCTCGGCAAGGGCTGTCGCCTCAGCCAATGACGCCTTGGCTTTTTCCACGCGACGAAACTGCGTTGTAAATTCTACCAACTGCACTTTGGCTTGCAGCAAATTAAGTCCATACAAAGGGATTTCTGGGAATCGATCCACCAGTCCTTGATGAATGTTGATCGCATGCTGAAGCTTGTTGATGCCGTTTTCGACCCGTTCGAATTGCCGCTCGGTGGGGGGATCGGGGGCAAAGGGTTGCACCCAAGCCGATCGGGCAAGGAGCGCGGCGTACAAGGTTTGGTATTCAGGCACTGCAGGATGTTCATCGATCACTTCTTGAATAAGCCTCAGGGCCTCTTCGAGTCTGTCGGCGTCGAGGGATGGATGGACTAAGCTGCTCGCGTAAAGATTCGCAAGTTCATACTTTAGCACTGGGGATTTGGGACTCTTCTCGAGCAGGTCTTTGAAAATCTCTGTTGCTTTGCCAAGTGATTCTTCAAAGACTTGTTGGTTACCAATCAGGCGGCTCATACGCATGCGATCGCGGTAGTTGCGAGCGAGCTCCAGTCGGTACTGGGCTTGGTTGGGTTCCTGCTGCGAGAGTTCCTCAAGGAGCCCAATCGCTTCGGAGTTATGGCTTAGGTCTCTTTGGATTTTTAAGGCTAAAGGGGGTGCGACTTCGACTGCGAAGTCAGCCGGGCGATTGAAGACCGCAGGAAGGTTTCTTCGTCGTCGATCGTTCAAACTTCGTTCGAGGGCGAGTTTTGCACCGCTACTAGAAAGGCTCGTCAGGGCCGAGGCTAGTGCAAACCGCCCTTGAGCTGACTGAGCAAAATCTGCGTTGTCCTTGAGTATCTTGCGAACGGCATCCATTTCGTCTTGGGCTTTGGAGATCTGATCTCGCCTAGCCTGCAGGGCGATGAGTTCTTTGCGAGCGAGCAATTCTTCGGCGAGGATCCGTTGAGGTTCGCCAGGTGCTTGGTTGCTAGCTCGGATATCAGTGAATTCCGCGATGGCTTTTTTCAAGGAAGTTGAGGCTTGCTCGTGCTTGCCAATTTTGTGTTCGATTTCACCGACTCTTCGACGAGCGATGGCCGCATCGAGCCGAAGGTCAGCAGAGTTTTGCTGCGCGAATCGATCGAAGAAGTCTTGCAAGGAGTTGAGCAATTCCACGTCGGCTTGGGTCAAGACCGCATCGGCATAACCGATCGATTCGCCTTCCTCGTTATCGAGACCTTGTAGCTCGAGGCTTCGACCTCTCGAAGCGATATTCTCGGTGATGGTACTGAAGGCTTCGAGGGCCATTTCCATATTGTGTTTGGCTCGCTGGCTCTCTGCCTCGGCCTGCTCGAGGGCGTCTGTTCGCTCAGCAAGACTTTTCGCGGAAGCTTTATAAGCGAGATTGAGTTCCTCGAGTGTCCGTAGTTGCTGTCGATTCCACAAGCCCAGGATCGAGGCGATGGCCAGGAGCAAACCGAAGAGGGTTGCTGTGAGCGTTGCGATCGTCGGATTGCGGCGAGCCCAACGGATGCCTGATTCGATGAGCGATTCGCGGCGAGCTAGGATCGGTCGATCCTCCAAGAAGCGTTCGAGATCCTCCTGAAGTTCTCTGGCCCTTTGGTAACGCTTTTCCGGTTCCAGGGCTGCGGCTTTGAGAACGATGGTTTGTAGATCCCTGGGGATCGAAACTCTATCGGCTGCATTGAATTCCAACTGACTGTACTTGCTCGGATCGAGCAATCGACGCTTGGGGGTATCCAGACCTGGACGCAGAGTCAGGAGTTCAAAGAGGGTCAGTCCAAGGCTATAGATATCGCTGCGAGGGTCGGCCTTTCCGGCCAGTTGCTCGGGGGACATATAGCGCAGGGTGCCGAGCACTTCACCGGTTTGAGTTTGATTGTCCAGATCGTCGCGCCTGGCTAGCCCAAAGTCGGCTACCCAAATGGTCCCGCTTTGATCCAAAAGCAGATTGCTCGGTTTGATATCGCGGTGCAGCACGCCTGATTGGTGAGCATAGTCCAACGCGTTTGCAACTTTGGAGATCAGTCTGCAAATGTTCCGATAGTAGTGCTTGGGCAGTTGCTCGAACGTCGGAAATGGATGAAGATCCTTTTCGATCACATAGCTATTGGAGCCTTTGAGCTCGATGGTGGAAGCTGGAGATTTCGACAGGAGCAATCGATCGACAGCTTCGAGGGTTTGTTCGCTGGAGTGCAAATCTTTGGAAGGAGTTGTGCCCATGCGGCTTTGAAGCGACTCGATGACTTGGGCCAAGGTCGAGCCATGGATCAATTGCATCGCGTAGTAAAGCAGTCCATGGTCTTCGCCCGATCCGTATATCGGGACGATATTCGTGTGGTGAAGACCTGCTGCCGATTCGGCTTCGCGACGAAAACGGTTCCTGTTTTGAACGCTGGCAGAGGCTCCGGGGTTGATGACCTTCAAAGCGACTTTGCGTTGCAGCGACTCTTGGATCGCTTCGTAGACAACACCCATACCACCTTGCCCGATACAACCGAGGATGTGAAAGTCATCGAACTTCCTAGGTATGTTTTGAGCCGTTTGGCTTTTGGCGAGCGATTGGGTCGAGTCCAACGGCTCGGTGGCGTCTTTGGCGCTGAGCTTCTCGACGATTACCAGGGAGGGAAACACCGAGCGGATGATGGATGCATGCTCGGGATGATCAAGGGCGTATTGTTCGATGCTCGGAGAGAGTCCGGCTCTGAGTTTCGAAACGAACTCGTCAGCCAATTGTTCAAACGGGTGACGCTCGATCTTTTCGGTCTGATCCATCACTGAGAATCTCTGGGGGGCGGAGTTTGCATGATTTCTGAGAGGCGGATCGCCGCTCGCACGTAACGGTTGCTGGCGGCTGTAGCAGAGATGCCGAGGGCTTGGGCCGTCTGCAGGTTCGTAAGGTATTCAAAGTGGCGCATGGCGAGGATTTCTCGATCGATTTCGTTCATCGATTCCAAGGCTTGCTGGAGTTGCTCCTGCTGTTCATTTTTCAGCACGCGTTGGCTCGGGGACGTCACGTCGTCAGCAAGCCACCTGGCCATCGTGATGCTCGTGGTGTTCGAGCCAGCAAGGGGCATTTGGTCCTCTCGGTGTACGCTCCGTTTATCTCGACCATGGGTCCTTTGCATGTCCCAAAGCGTTTGAAGGACTCGCTGGCGCAGCCAAACCATCGGATGTAGTTCCGGAGCGTCCAAGAGTTCTTGATAGCGTTTGGCGATCTGCAAAAAAGCTTCTTGAAGCACATCCGCCGGATCGATGCGAGCCTGAAAGGCTGGATCCAATCGAAACCGTACGATCTTTTCGAGCCGAGGACGTACCGACTCAAAGAACACGGTGAGTTCCTCGATGTTTCGAATTTGAAATCGATCATCGGCCACAGGCTCGTGGGAGCCGGGCAATCGGGCTTGGCCGCTTTGGGAATCAGGATGAATCGGGGCTGAGGAGTCCGTCATGCTTGGATTATTAAACGGTTTTGCCACACAGGAAATAGAATTCCAAAAAATCTTCAAAGTCCAAAGTGGATCCTCGATGCTCGGTGTCGGTAAGGTATCTTAGCCAGACAGAGGCTGGCCAAATCCAGCGATTTTCAAAAAGCCTCCCATTTTTAAAGGTTCTGAAAGATGAAGCGAATGCTAGTGCAGCGATTTTTACAAGCAAGCCTATTGGGTTTGGTCGGTTTTTCGGTTCCCTGCTACGGTCAGGATCCACGGCCTGAGCCGCCTGCTGAGGGACGTCGACCTGGCCAAGGTCGCCCCCAGGAGAATCGCCCAGGCTTCGGAGCAGGCGGTAATCCCGAAATGGCGGCACGAGGCATGGCCATGATGCTGCAAAACATGCCTTTGTTCAAAGCGTTGGATGCCGATGGAGATGGTCAGTTGTCGGCCACGGAAATCGAGAACGCTTCGAAGTCCTTATTGAAACTCGATAAGAACGGGGATGGACTCGTCAGCGCCGAAGAGATGCGGCCCGATCCGAGCCAAATGCCGATGTTCGCAGGACCCAATGGACCCGGTCGACCGGGTGGGCCAGGCGCTCCAGGCGCCGGTGCTCCAGGTGCCGGTGGTCCAAACCCCGAAATGATGAAACGCATGTTCGAAAATCGGGATCAGGATAAAGACGGTAAGCTATCAGGCGATGAGATTCCTCCTCAGATGCGTGAGCGTCTCTCAAACATGGACACCAATGGCGATGGAGCGATCGACAAGACCGAAATGGAACAAGCCATGAAGAGACTCGAAGGGATGCGTCCAGGGAATCGACGTCCCGAAGGACGACCTGAAGGGCGAGGAGAAGGTGGAGAAGGGGTCCGTCCGCGTCGTCCTTCGTCGGATACCTGATCTATAATGGTTGCGCCCTCCTGTTTGAACCTTCACCCCTTTTCGGAGTGCATCCAATGCACGAAATTTCAATCGCGGTAAAAGTGCAAGGCTTTGCTCGACGAGCCCTTGCGCTTGGGATCCTAGGCGGACTCGTCTGCGCCCCTTGCGCTATGGCTCAAACTGCAGTCGAACCCCAAGAGAAAACTGCACCAGAGCAACAACTGACTCCCGAGCAACTCGATTTCTTCGAGTCCAAGATTCGCCCAGTGCTGATCGAGAATTGTTATCGCTGTCATTCTGCCAGCGAGCAATCGGTGCGGGGTGGGCTGTCGGTCGATAACCGTGAAGCACTGTTGGCCGGTGGTGAATCAGGAGCCGCGATCGTTCCAGGTGATTTGGAGAACAGCATCCTCTGGCATGCGATCAACTATCGAGACTATCGCATGCCACCGCGAGGAAAACTGCCACCGCAGGTGATCGACGACTTTAAGACTTGGATCCAGATGGGAGCACCCGACCCTCGGGTCAATCAGGGTGTGGTCGTCAACTCCAAGGTGACGGCTGAAGATATCGAGAAGGGCAAGTCGTTTTGGTCTTTTGTTCAACCCAAAAAGGTCGAGCCTGTTGTTGAAAAGCATCAAGCCTGGGGACAAACACCGATCGATCGCTATGTGGCTTCCAAGTGGGAAGAGCAGCAGATCGAGCCAAGCGAGGATTGCGACCCGAACACGCTGGTGCGTCGTTTGACATTTGATTTGACTGGTTTGCCTCCAAGCCCGGAGCAACGTGCAGGGTTCTTGCGAGACTGGAACGCAAGTTCGCAGGATGCGATCGAGCGGATGGTCGATGAGCTTTTGGCATCCGAGCAGTATGGCCAGCATTGGGGACGGCACTGGCTCGATGTGGCTCGCTATGCTGAAACCAGCGGCAAAGAATCCGATGTGACTTTTCCCAACGCTTGGCGTTACCGCGACTATGTGATCGAGTCTTTTCAAAAAGACAAACCCTACGATCGATTCATCATGGAGCAAGTCGCCGGGGATCTGCTTGCCGTTTCGAACGATCAGCAATGGAATGAGCATTTGATTGCGACAGGTTTTTTAGCCGTTGGACCAAAGTCGTTGGCTGAGCAAAATCCGAGGCAATTTCAAGCCGATTTGATCGACGAGCAGATCGATACAACGACCCGTGTGGTGTTGGGTTTGTCGGTTGGATGCGCCCGCTGTCACGACCACAAGTTCGATCCGATTCCCCAGAGCGATTACTACGCCTTAGCAGGAATCTTTCAGAGCACAGAGACCTTCTACGGGGGGACTCGCAGCAATCGAAACAGGCAGCCCTCGGATTGGATCCGCTTGCCTATTGCCGATCCGGAGTCGTCCAAGCCGATCATGAGTCCGCAGGATGTCGCCGATCTGAAAAAGGAACTTCAAGAGCGCCAGCAGGAATTGGCCGAAGCGCGGCGAGCGCAACGCACCGGAGCTAACAACGCAGGACTAAACGCAAACTTATTGGATCAGATCGTTTCTCAGATCCGGGATCGGATCGGCAGTGTCGATGACCAAGGGAGACCTGTTTCGGTATGCATGGGAGTTCAGGATCGAACCAATGCACGCAATGCGAGGGTCTTGGTTCGAGGCGAAATCGATCAGCCGGCACAAGAGGTTCCAAGAGGATTTGTGCAAGTCCTTGGCAATCTACCCGAGCAGATTTCGCCAAAGAGTTCGGGTCGGTTGGAGTTAGCCAAGTGGATGGTTTCGAAAGACAATCCGCTAGCGGCTCGGGTGATGGTCAATCGGATTTGGCAGCACTTGATCGGAAAGGGGATCGTTCGAGAGCCGGATAATTTTGGAGTCTCGGGACCGGCACCTACGCATCGAGATCTCTTAGACTATTTGGCCATCGACTTTGTGGACAACGGTTGGTCGATCAAGCATATGATTCGCAGCATCGCAACATCGCGCGTCTATCGACTTTCGTCGGCTTATGATCCGGAACGATTCGAGGCCGATCCAGAGAACCTTTGGATCGCTCGAGCCAACCCCAAGCGACTCGGTGCAGAAGCCATCCGCGATTCGATGCTCACTGCCAGCGGTAGCATCCATTTAAAGCCGGCCAAGTCCTCGATATTTGCATCCTTTGGTTCGGCACTGATGGGCCCGAACGGACCGCAGAATGTCCCTCTGATATTCGCAGCCAATGCGAGCAGTGACGATCGGATCGGGAATCTCCGTCGGTTGCTCGGAGGCGGTATGCGCAATCCAACGATCAATCAACTCGAGGTCGCGAATTATCATCGATCCGTTTACTTGCCAGTAGGACGCAATGTTTTGCCTCGTGCGTTGGACGTCTTTGATTTTGCGGATCCAAACTCGGTTACCGGAACGCGAGAAGTGTCCAACACGGCTGAACAAGCCTTGTACATGATGAACAACCCGTTTGTGCTTGAGCTCAGCGATGCATTCGCACGCAGGGTGATGCAATCGACCAAGGATCCGCAGGGGCGAGTCGATCGAGCCTTTCAGCTCGCTTACGGTCGATCGGCCAGCACCGATGAGGTCAATGTAGCTTTGCGATTCTTGCGCAGGGCCAAGGAGAGTCAGGATCAAGTTCCCGCCGACGAAGCGCTCTTTAAGGCCTGGAGCCAGTTGTGCCAATCGCTCATGGCTGCTGCCGAATTTCGTATCGTCAATTAGTTCGAGACGAGTACGAACGATGGATCGAAAAAACAAAAACACATTTATCATTTGAGAATAAAGAGCCAGTAAAGATGAATTCAAGACGTGAATTGCTCAGGAGTGTCTCTGCAGGCTTTGGTTATTTGGCCTTTGCAGGACTCACTACGCTCGATGCTCGACGTGGCTTTGGCGACGAACCGGATACTGGGACATCGCAGGCTGGGACATCGAGCAATCCGCTGGCACCTAAGCCACCGCACTTTGCGGCCAAGGCCAAGCATGTAATCTTTTTGTGCATGCAAGGTGGTCCTTCGCATATCGACACCTTTGACTACAAGCCACGCTTGGAAGCGGATCAGGGCAAGACGGGTCGCTTCAATGGGGCCAAGTTGATGCCATCGCCTTGGAAATTCCATCAGCGAGGAAACAGTGGTCTGTGGATGTCCGAGTTGGTTCCGGAGCTTGGAAAGCACGCCGATGAGATGTGTTTGATTCGATCGATGCACTGCGATCAGCCGATCCATCCTCGGGCTATGACACAGATGCACACGGGCAACGCGCAGTTTGTCCGCCCGTCGCTTGGAGCTTGGACTCTCTATGGACTCGGAACCGAGAACGAAAACCTTCCGGGATTCGTCGCTTTGAACCCGCAAGCAACTGCCGCACAGAATTACGGGAATGCTTTCTTGCCGGCGATTTACCAAGGGACCAAAGTTGGACGGCCCCAAGGTCCACGGCCCGCGATGGCTCGGAATCTACCGATGAGCAACTCTGGAGCGATTCCTGATATCGACAATCCAAGAATGACTCGCAAGTCCCAGCGATCGCAGATCGACTTTATCCAACAACTCAATCAGAGCAAGCTTGCGAAAGACCAAGTCGATCCAAACGTCGAAGGGGTGATCGAGTCGTATGAGTTGGCCTTTCGGATGCAAGACGCTTTGCCCAAGCTGATGGATCTTGGGGATGAGTCCGAAAAGACCTTGGCTATGTATGGGATCAATGAGAATCCGACGGATGGTTTTGGACGTCAATGTCTGATGGCCCGTAAGTTTGTTGAGGCCGGAGTGCGATTCATCGAACTGAATCATGGAAATTGGGATCACCACCAACGCCTGCGAGATCAATTGCCCGACAAGTGCAGTGAGATCGATAAGCCGATTGCAGGGCTCCTTAGCGATCTGAAAAAGCGAGGTCTCTTGGAGCAGACACTAGTGATTTGGGGAGGAGAGTTTGGACGCACTCCCGATGCTCAAAACGGTGATGGCCGAGACCACAACAATAAAGGCTATACGACTTGGATGGCAGGGGGCGGAGTTCGCGGCGGCTTGAGCTACGGAGCTACCGATGAGCATGGTCGCGAGGCCGTTGAGGACAAGTGCCATGTTCACGACTGGCATGCGACGATCTTGCATCTTTTGGGATTGGACCACGAGCGATTGACCTACCGTTACGCAGGCCGCAATTTCCGTTTGACCGATGTCTATGGAAATGTGATCGATAAGATTTGTTCCTAGGATCAGACGGATCAGACAGATCAGACAGATCGGACGGATCGGACGGATCGGACGGATCGGACAGATCAGGGATTGAGTTCGGTGCTGATTGGAAGATTTCGATTTTGTCCGGGCATGATCCATTCGAGACTTACGCCTGTAACTTGGGCTTTGACGGCTCCGCGTGTCTCGAAGTACAGTTCCATTCCTTCTTCATCGGTGATCATCCGAAACAGGCTCACTCGTCTCCAGATCGAATCGGTTGCGTCGTAGGTGGAGACCAATTGCCCGAGTGCTTCGCCACCCATGTTATCGCTCATGAGTAGACCGGTTTGGGATTCATTCACAGGGGACTCGATGCGCACCAAGGCTTCGATGTGGACGAGCGAGCCGGTGGGTAGTTTGATTTTAGGAGAGGTGACTCTCATGCTTGTTCCAGCATAACCGCTGGGGATTGGCTGGCCGCTACGGCTGGTGGCTTGGAGTACCAAGGCGTTCTGGCCTGAGGGTCCGGCACCGTTTGCGATTTGGATCGAGCTATCGATTTGGTCGACCAAGCGATGGTTGCTAGTCCACCCCGATTGTGTCCAGCTTGAGAGATCTCCGAAAGGGGTTCCTGCCAACTCGAGGGCTTGCCAAGGGCGGCTTTGCAAAGTTCGATCCAGATCGAAGTGCAAGGGGAGTGAGAGGGGAGACACCGTCAGGGGGCTTGAATTGACGCTTGGGAATTGCTCTTTGGCGATTTCCCAGGAGCTTCGAATGGTTCGCTGAGCAAAAAGAGTCGCACGATCGGCAGCTTCGGCTGCCTGGGTCAATTCGGAGTTTGCGAGGTATTGCAAAGCGGCTCGCTGGGACGACTGCGCCTCGCGAATCGCTTCCCAACTTGGATCCGAGGCGGGCAACTGCCTTGCGACGAGGGTCATTTGGCCCATGAGTATCAGTTGCGTGGCTGTATCGATGCGGCTTTCAATCAAATCTGGCCCGAGGCGCGTCAAGGCTCCTTGGAGATAGCTCCAAGGTCCATTGTCGACCATGGAAACCAATTGTTCGATGATCGCAGGACGTTCGAGGGTCACGACCATCGCCCCGGGGATGTTTTTGACTGGGACACGTTCCAAGGATCCGCGAGTGATGCGGTAGATCTGTCTGGGTTGTCCGTTGACTGGCACGGTCACATCGATCCGCTCGGGATTTGGAGCAGGGCTGCATAATTGATCCCAGGGACCTGAAGCGATCACAAATACCAACTGGCTAGCCGGCGTTTGGAGCATACCAGCGGTGTGCTCCGAGGAATTGACTTGGACGTTTCTCCAGTCGGATTCCCCGGCCTGGATCCACGGCAAAAACAGCTCGATTTCCCGATTGATGCTTGCGAGCGATTCGGCTCGAACCGAGGAGGTTTGATCTCCGGAGTCCAGCGATGACGGAGAACGAAAGATCCATCCTTTGGAACCTTGCATCAGACTCCGAACCCATTGCAAGCGGGCTTGGAGCCTATCGTGGTCGGCCAGAGGCCAAGGGGATCGACCCAGGGAGTCCGCCGTTGCGATGCGTTGAGCAAGCCATTCGTTCGAGAGCTGATTCCAAAGGGAGGTCATCGGCACATTGCGACCGGCGATAGGCCGCAAATCGGTCTGCATAATCGAGACGGCTTCCTTGGACGATCGAACCGAGGTGGCAAGAGGCATGGGTGTGGCAAGCCAGTCGCTCAGTTGGCTGTAGGAACCGTACAACTCCCAAGCTTCGCCGACCATTGGTCGCGAAAGGGACTTGGGGTAACGGCTCATCATCGCAACGCGTTGTCGGGACGGATCGATTTGATTTTGATTCAAAGCCAAACCCAGTAGCCAAGCGCTCACATGAGCGTAACGATCCGACTGGTCTTCGGTTGGAACGATTGTTGGAGGTGGAGCGATGACAGCCATCGATGACTCGATCGCTTGTTCGGCTACGAGTGGATCGCTGGGGTTACGGGTGATCAGGCCGTTGAAACCCAGGGATTGCAGGTAAGCGAGGCTTTCGCCCTGGTGCTGTATCCAACGAGGTACGCTCTGTTGGATACGCCTGAGGCGTTCCCCTGGTGGTTCCAACGCCATCGCTTCGGGGCTAGCGGGATTGGATTGATCCAGAGTGCTCGGTGCGATCATGCCGTCGATACTCAATTCGTCGACTTGGAGTTTCGTCGAACCAGGCACTCCGTAGACACTCAGCAGGATTGCATCGACATAGGGTTCGCGAAGATCGATATCAGGACCAAAGAGTTGCCGGAGAAAACGTTGACGGTCTTCGACCAGATGCAGAACATCGCTGATGGCCGATGTCGACCAGCGGCCTGCACCATCATGGGGCGATCCAAAGACGACTTCGGTTAAAGCCGCATGGGTGGCTGGATGCCTGGCTCGGGGAAACACGATCCGCATTCCGATCCGGATTCCTGATTGAGCGCTTCGGATCCTGATCGAAGCATTGAGTTCAGGGATGATTGCACAAGGTTCGATCGGGGTGATCAAGTAGATGAACGAACCATTGCCATGGGTGAACTCGATCGTTTCGACTCCGGGCTCTGGGCGCTGAATCGGTCGCATCAAAGTTCGAGCATCGTCTCGCCAGAGCGAAAAGCGCGGCGGCCCTTGGTCAAAGCTATCGAGGTGCTGAGCCCAGGCCGCTTGAGTGCAAAGCAAAACAATCACTGCAGCAAGGAGTCTCAGGATCGCTAGCGGCCCATTGATCCGAAAAGTCCACGGAGCACTCCGGGTCCAGTTAGCCGAACTAAACGGACTTGGCTTCAACTTTGCTCGATAAAAATGCGGAACTAGCTCAAGAAGCATTCAGGAGGGTACTCGGGAGGTGCTGCGTTGACGCAACTATCGCTTCTATCAAGACTTGCGGAAATTCTCTAGTGGAATCTCAAGGCTTTTGAGGGGGGCAAAAGGGTGCCGGAGGTTCCGTCTGCAACGTCTGTGACGATTGTATAAATTCTTGACTGGTAAGGGTTTACGAAGCATCCTAGACCACCGACGAGAAGCCTTCGGACGCAAGATCTGAGAACTTGAGTTTTTTTCCGGGGCTCTACCCTATCCCTTTTTTGTGCCTTTTTAGCTCGTTTGAAAGTTTGGAATGAACACCAACGCGACCTCCCCTGAACTAGCCACTTTGGAACTCCCTGCCGAACTGAGCGAACTGCAATCGGCAATCGATGGGCTTTCGATCGAGTCGAAGCTGATTTTGCAGCCATTGTTTCAGAGGGTTGTTGAAAGCACCAATCGCAGGCGCAAGATTTTGCAAATGGTACAAGAGTCGATCGGCCAGCTTCGATTGGATATGAAGTACTTGGTGTTCGATTTGGAGGCGACCCGGCGTGAGAGAGACGATCTTCAGCGTCAGGTTTCGGATTCTTTGGACGACGAGTTTGGCCCCGAGGGAAACTAGGTATTCCTACACGTACGCATTGGATAGATGCGGGTGTATCGGCAAATATTCCCTTAGAAAAAGCTCTGTAAGGTAGCTAAGTGTTTGCCCGCTGCGGTGTTTTTGCTTACTCTAAAGAAGGGTGCCGGTTGATTCCGATTACCCGCTTTCTCGCAAGTCATTCCACTCTCAAGCTCGATTCGATTAGGCCATGGAGTTTACGCCCCGATCATTGACCCAACGTTGCATCGATCTGGAACTGGCTACGCCGGCTCAAATCGATCGTCTGTGGGGCGAGTTGCGAACCGAACAAGTCAGTATGGAGGATGTCAAGTCGCATCTGCTGCGCAAAGGGATCATTACCAACTTTCAACTCGAACGGATGCTCACCGGCGAGAGACTTGGCTACTACTACGGGCCTTACAAAGTCCTATACATGATCGGTGCCGGTACGTTTGCTCGGGTCTTTCGGGCGGTGCATCGAGAGTCGGGCAAGGTAGTTGCTGTCAAGGTATTGCGTCGTCGGCATCGGGATCAGGTCGCACAGATCGAGCAGTTCCTGCGCGAGGGACGCATGGGACTGGAGCTTAGGCACCCGAACATCGTGACGATCTATGAGATTGTCAACGATCCGCGAGCTCCTTATCTAGTGATGGAGTTTGTCGAAGGCGAGACGCTGCGGGAGATCATCAAGATCCGTGGTACTTTCGAGCCAATCCATGCTCTGCGAATCATGCACGATATCTGTTCAGGCCTGGATTTTGCGTTTCAAAAAGGGATCACCCACCGGGACTTAAAGCTCTCGAACGTTCTGGTGCATTCTAGTGGGCGTTGCAAGCTGGTGGACTTTGGACTTGCGGCACTTGCCGACACGTCGTCTCCAGAGGCTATTGCGGATTGCCCGAGTGCTCGAGCGATTGATTATGCAGCTTTGGAGCGAGGCACTGCGGTGCGTAAGGGGGATCATCGAAGTGACATCTACTTTGTCGGATGTATCTTCTACCACATCGTTTCTGGGCGGGCACCGCTTGTCGAAACGAGAGATCGATTGATGCGATTGAACGTCACTCGATTTGTGGAAATGCCTTCTCTAGGTGAAGTCGCACCAGGGTTGCCTGAGAGCATCTATGCGATTTGCCATAAGGCGATGGAATTTAGTCCCGAGAAACGTTATCAAAATCCGGGCCAAGTTTTGGCAGATGTCGACTCGGCGCTAAAGAAGCTCGAACGAGAGCTTGCCAATCCAGATAAATCGGATGGTAAGACCGCATCGAGCAAGTCGGTATCGGCCGAGGCGCTTGAGCCTGAAGACATCCTCGAGGGGCAAGGCAAAACGGTTTTGATCGTCGAGAATCGAGCCGAGTTGCAGGATTTGCTCCGTGAGAAGCTCAAGAAGCGTGGATACCGCGTCCTGGTTTACAGCGATCCAGAGCGAGCCTTAGCGAAATTCTCCCCAGATGAATCCAATCCTGCCAATTGCCTGATCCTCGGTGCAACGAACCTTGGTAACGATGCACTCGATGCTTTCAATCAGTTTGTTGCTGATGAGCACACCAAGCATCTTCCGGCTATACTACTGGTCGATCCAAAGCAGCAGCACATCGTACGAGGTGCCAATACTTCGGATCGCCATGTTTTGATCCCTATGCCGCTGAAGGTTCGTGAGTTGCGAGAGGCTTTGGTCCATCTGACCAGCAAATCCGCCGATACCGCACCGCAGCAGTAGCCTCGATTGCTTCCCGGTGTCCTATGCGCAAAATTCTCTGGATCGTGCTGTGCAGTTGCTTCTCGATGGCTTGTCTCGATCGAATGCAGTTTGTCCTGGCGCAGGAGAGTCAACCTCAAAGCGTCGATGAGATTGCCGATTGGCTTCCCGAGACCACGGTGATCTTTGGTCGGATATCCCCGGTCAATCAGTGGCTCGATCATCCGCTTCGCGAAAGCCTCATGCAGACCGAGGCTTTTAAGAAACTCTGGCGCAGCCCGCAGGCCCTGCAACTTCGAAGCGGTATGACTGTCGCTGAATTGGCCCTGGGGCTTAAACTCGATCAGTTGGCCAAAGATCTCACCGAGCAAGGAGCTTACGTTGCCGTCGATACCAAGACCAAAGGTGCAGCGCTGCTTCTGCACACAAAGAGCCAGGAGTGGTTGGACGACTATATCGACAAAGCGCTTGATTTCCTCCGAAGGGATGCAAAGTCCAAGGGCAATCCGGATCCTGTTCAATCCGCCGAGTACCGTGGGATCCGCGGTTACAAGATTCAAAACGGGATCTTTGCTGCCATCGGGCCTTGGATGCTCGTGACCAACCAAGGGGATCTTGCCAAAGCCATCCTCGATCATCGGGTCGATAAGACCCAGGGGCTAAGCCAAGCCCCATGGTATCGCCAAATCCGAGAATCGCATGCGTCGAAAACCGACAGCCCATCGGCTGATTTTTGGATCGACATGGTGTCGCTTCGCGAGCAAATGAGCAACAACGATCTGTTTCGTGGCCAAGCCAAAGACTTCGGTGCCGAGTTGATCCTCGGTGGGATCCTGAGCGTCATGGCCAACGCCCAGGTCATGCAAGGTTCCGTCTCGGTCGATGCCCAAGGTGTTTCGTTCGAAGCCCAAACACCTTCCAAACCAGAGTGGTTTGGCGAGGCTCGGCAACACTATGTAGGCCCTGATGCGACCGGACACGCACCGAATTGGCCGACGATTCCCGGATCGATAGCAACGCTTGCAACCTATCGCGATGTTGCCCAAATGTGGTTGCGTGCAGGGGATCTGTTTGATCAAAACGTCAACGAGCAATTGGCTCAAGCCGACAACACGTTGACAACCATTTTCGCAGGAAAGGATTTTGGGACCGATATCCTCGGTGCCATCGAGCCTCAATTGCAACTTTTTGCTGTTGAGCCCCAGTTTGCAGAGGGCAAGCTTCGTCCGACGATCCAACTGCCGAGTTTCGGATTGGTCGCCAAGCTTCGCGATCCGGCCAAGCTTCAGCGGGAGCTCAAGCGAACCTTTCAAAGCTTCATCGGATTTTTGAATGTGGCCGGTGCGCAGGAAGGGCAACCGCAACTTGAGCTCGACACGATCCAGCACCAAGGGGTTTCGATCTACACCGCCCAGTACATCCTTGACGAGGATCGCAAG
Organism: Planctomycetaceae bacterium; assembly: GCA_021298315.1. GTDB lineage: Bacteria > Planctomycetota > Planctomycetia > Pirellulales > Pirellulaceae > JBKCUI01. The sequence continues at coordinate 19,119 of JAJTFC010000013.1, read as the reverse complement.
TATCCGGACGGGCTTCCGATCCAATTCAATTTTTCACCGACGTTGGCTTTTTATGAGGATCGCATGGTCTTGTGTTCCTCGGTTGAGAGTGCCAAGTCGATGGTCGGGCAAAGTGCGCAAGGGGCCTCCGATACAAAAGAGAATGTTCAGACATGGTTGGATGCCGATGCATCGGCGATCCAGCGAGTTTTGCAGGCCAACAGCAATCCGATCATCGCGCAGAACATGCTTGAGAAAGGCAACACGCGTCTGGAGGCCAAGCGAGAGTTCGACACACTCATGCTGATGCTCGGGCTCGTCAAGCGATTGAGCATGAGCATGGAGTTTCAAAAGCAGGCCAAGCTGATGCTGCGCCTAGAGCCCGAGCTTGGGCCGTAGGTAAACGCTTTGGACGGTAGAGGAGGTGGATCATTTACCCACGACGCATCGCATTGGTCTTTGTTTGTGCGGCAACATGGTTTCTGTATTTAACCGCTCAAGCCGCGAATCTGATGGCTCAGGATTTTTGGGAGTTGGTTCCAACAAGGACCGAGGCTTCCCTTAGGGGGCTTGCTCCTATCGATCAATCGACGGCTTGGGTCTGTGGGAGCCAAGCCACATTGATGCGGACCGTCGATGCAGGGAAAACCTGGACGCGTTGCCTCATCGGGGGACTTGAGAGCAAAGCCGAACTACGATCGATCCATGCTTGGTCAGCCGACGAAGTGCTCGTTGCCACTGCCGGTGCACCCTGCCGGATCTACTACTCGAAAGATGCCGGCAATACTTGGAAGATCGTCTATGAGAATATCCACCCGGATGGCTTTATCGATGCACTTCGTTTTTGGGACGATCAAAAAGGCTTTGCCTTTGGGGATCCGATCGATGGCAAACTCCTGTCGCTTGTAAGCGACGATCGAGGGCAAACTTGGCGTGCATCGTCTAACGATGGTTTTAAGTTGCAAGAGGGTCAAGCGGGGTTTGCAGCAAGCAACAGCAGCTTGATGGTTTTCAAACCCAATTCGGTTTGGATCGGACTCGGGGGCGCGGAAGCTTCGGCACAGGTTCTTGCAAGCGATGACGCTGGAGCGACCTGGAATCGATCGAGCGTCGAAGCGATTCCCAGCAACAAATCCTCAGGCATCTTCTCCTTGGCTCGAGGTTCGAGCGGCCAAATCATCGCCGTCGGGGGCGATTACAAGCAGGCTCTCGGGGATCAAGGAAATCTGGCGATTTTTGATCCTGCAAGCAAGCTTTGGCGAAAACCAATGGGTCAACCTCCACGTGGATTTCGATCTAGCGTTGTTTGTCTAAGCAATACTATTCGCTGGAATAGAACCGATCCGAAACTAGCTCCGGGAGCAAGCATCCGTTGGATTTCTGCAGGTCTTTCGGGCTGCGATGCTAGCGCCGATGGCGAGGACTGGTTTGCTTTATCGGATCAACCGTTCCATGCCTTGGCTGTTGCTGGCGATGGGAGTATTTGGGCTTGTGGATCCCAAGGCCGAGTCGGATTGCATGCCCCTTGAGCTAAGAGGAATAACGCAAGCCGTCTTATCGACCGTATCATGGCTCCTCACCTTAATCCTTACCCATGTACGGCCTCCACCGTAGCACGGTCCTCCGAGGCCGTGCGTTGTTCATTTGACTACGGCCCGTACTGCTCGAAGCCATGCTACTGTAGGAGTTCAGCCCTATGGAGCGCCTAATTAACCCTGGGATAACCCCTTCTATAAAAACAACTAGTTCGAGTTGGTTTGTCCGTTTGCTAGCAATTCTTTGTTGTTTTGAAAAGCTCCGGATTCGTCAGATCGGTATTTACGTGGCAAGAGCATTTCGGGCAGAATGCCCCCGAATCGGGCTGGATGGACCCAGCCAGTAATGCAGCGTCAACCAACGAACGCAAAAAGAACGCAACGCAAGGAGTGCATAACGTGCAGTTGAGTATTAACATCCTTCCGAAGATCCGTGTGGCTGGGGTTGCCCGGTTGGTCGCTTTAACTCTCGCAAGTTCGGGCTTTGGGACAAGTGTCTGGGCACAAAATCCACCAGAGATCCAACCGAAGCTCACGCCAGTGGCGGTTGTCGACATGGAACATATTCTGGACAACCACCCGACCTTTACGGCTCAGATGGAGTCGATGAAGGCTGAGTTTCAGCAAACGATGAAAGATTTCGAAGAGCGTCGCAAGAAGCTCTCCGAGTCGGTTCAGCAGCTTAACTCCCAGCTCAACTCCGACTCGCCTGAGTTCAAGCAGCGAGAGGAAGCGATTGTCAGCCAGGAGAGCAAGTTGCGCCTCGATGCAAAGAACAAGCAAGAAGAGTTCGACGAGCGTCAAGCTAGGCTCATGTACGACACTTACAACCAGATCGTTAATGGCGTTTCGATTGCAGCCCAGTACTATAAGTTCGATTTGGTGGTGCGATACAATCGCAAGCAGAGCACTCAGATGAACCCCAAGAAGCCTCAGTCGGTTCTCTACGGAGCCGATCGCGAGGTCATTTATTTCAACAAGGACAATGATTTGACCGATGTGGTCATCGGACTTCTCAAGCGAGACATACCTGCGGCTCCGGCGGCCACTGCGCAAGGTGGAGCCCCAGCTGTGGCACCCGCACCTGGAACTCCTGCTGGCAAGACACCTCTGCTTGCCAATCCGCCAACAGGCCCGAACCGCAAGTAGTCTGCGAGTCGTTCCATCGCTAGAAAACGGATTTTCTTTCGAAGATGATGCAGATTCCTTTCCAAAAGACGATTGCCCATGTCGCTCGTGTCAGCGGCCGAGGTTACTGGACTGGCAAGAACGTTTCGCTGACGTTTTTGCCGGCAGAGCCTGATACTGGGATCGTGTTTCGCCGAATCGATCTTACCGGCGAACCGATGATTCCAGCCCTGGCAGAGTACCGAAGCGATGCGCAGTTGCGAACCAAGCTTGTTTGCGACGGTGCGAGTGTCGAGATGGTCGAGCATGTGCTTGCGGCCCTCTATGGAATGGGAATCGACAATTGCATCATCGAATGCGACGGAGCCGAGATGCCTGCGATGGACGGCAGTGCTTATGCAATTGCCCTTGCGATCGAGCAAGCGGGTCGCGTGACGAGCGATCGGCAAGCAAGAACCTTCAAGATAGGCGAATCGATTCGCTTGGGTGATCAGCAAGTGTACGTCCAGGCCAATGCATCCGAACAAGCTGGATTAACCTTGGTGTATCACTTGGATTATGGTCAAGGTAGTCCGATCCCATCCTCCTCATCGACTTGTTTGCTAAGTCCTGCGGAGTTTCTTACTTCGATTGCACCGGCCAGAACGTTTTTGACGCACGCCGAAGCGATGAAGTTGCAGCAAAGTGGAGTCGCCCAGCATGTGACCCACCGCGACTTGGTGATCTTTGGTGACTCGGGTCCTATCGACAATCAACTGCGATTTCCAGATGAGTGTTCGAGGCACAAGCTATTGGATTTGATCGGGGATTTGGCGCTGTGTGGGTATCGACTCGAAGGGATGGTCTTTGCCTGCCGCAGTGGGCATAACCTCAACGGACGGATGGCTCAGCAGATTCGAAATCTCCAACTCGATCCTGATGAGTCGCTGATCAAAGCAGCCTAGAAATTTAAACAACAACTGAAGAACGATAGAAAGCGGACCCAGGACATGTCAACGATCATCGCTCATACCGCTGTGGTGGATCCCCGAGCCGAACTCGATGAAGAGGTTCGCATCGGCCATCATTGCGTGATTGGACCGCATGTACGGATCGGGCGTGGTACGAGACTCGACAATGGGGTGACAATCACCGGCCATACGACCATCGGTCGCGACAATCGTTTCTTTACCGGTTGTGTCATCGGCGGAGAGCCGCAAGATCTTTCGTATCAAGGATCTCCAACCCAGGTCGTCATCGGCGATTGCAATGTCTTTCGCGAGTGCACAACGGTCAATCGCGGAACCGAGAAGGATCAAGGCGTTACATCGATCGGTAGCCAATGCTATTTCATGGCAACCTCCCACATCGCCCACGACTGTGTGATCGAAGACCGAGTGATCACTGCCAACAACGTGATGCTCGGCGGGCACGTGCGAGTCGAACACGACGCGACCTTAAGCGGCGGAGTGGCAGTCCATCATTTCGCTTCGATCGGTTGCTATAGCTTCGTCAGTGGACTTTCCCGAGTGCTTCAAGACGTCCCGCCTTTTATGCTGGCCGAAGGTTTCCCAGCCCGACCTCGCTGCGTGAATGTCGTGGCCCTCAAGAGAAAGAACTTTACCACTTCGGCAATCCGAGCCATCGGTGAAGCCCACAAGTTGCTCTATCGATCCAAGGTTGGGGTCAAGCATGCTCGTGAGATCCTTCAAGGCGATGGGATACTCACCCCAGAGCTAGAGACCTTGTTTGCATTCATTGAGAATTCCTCCGAAGGTCGCCATGGACGTGGACGCGACCGCCGCGCGGCTGCTTGATTGAACCCCCAAAACCTTGAGGTAACGACATGGATTTGGACCCCTCGAAAAAACTTGCGGTGGCTCTTGTCGGGGCCGGCCATTTGGGGCGAATTCATGCCAAGTTGCTTGCAGCTCGAAGCGATTGCAAGCTCCTGGGGGTCTGCGACCCGGTAAGAGCGTCCAGAGATTGGATCAAGGAGAACCTCGGGGTTGCGACTTTCTGCGATCCCAAGCAGATTGCTGATCCAATCGATGCGATCGTGATCGCTACACCGACAGTATTCCATCACGAAGTAGGCCATTGGGCATTATCCAACGGTATTCATGCGCTGATCGAAAAACCGATAGCTGCCAGTCTGCAGCAAGCCAGGGAGCTTGCGAGTCTCGCGTCAGCCAATCATCTGCGATTGCAAGTCGGTCACGTCGAGAGATTCAATCCGGTTTGGGAGGAACTTCGATCCCGATTGGAGCCATCGAGCATCAAGTACATCGAAAGTCGCCGTGAGGGTGTCTACACAGGGCGCAGTACCGATATCGGAATCGTCTTGGACTTGATGATCCACGATTTGGATTTGATCCTCAGTGTCATCGATTCGCCATTGACGAATATTCGCGCAACAGGACGTTGCGTGTTGGGTAGGCATGAGGATTTAGCGATTGCGGATTTGGAGTTTCAAAATGGGGCAAGAGCCCATTTGCGAGCATCGCGGATCTCTTCGAGTGCAGCTCGGGTCATGGAGATCCAAGCTCAGCATCAGTGGTACGAGCTGGATTTCTCTGCGGGACGGCTTACAGCCACCCAAGCCTCAGCTGAGGTGCAACGTGGGGAGCTCCAAGCCGACGAGCTTGAACCGGCTTTGAGAATCAAGGTCAAGGACGAGCTGTTTACTCGGTGGCTTGATCGCACCGAGATTTCTCCGGCATCGGCCAATGCAATCGAGGCCGAGCACAGCGATTTCTTCGATTCGATCCGTCAACATCGCGAGCCTCGCGTCTCTGGAGTCGGAGCGATTCGAGCTCTCGAGGTAGCTTGCGCGATCACCCATCAGATCACCAACGGTCGTCTTAGAGTCCTGCGCCCTGCGGCGTAGTGGAGCCGGATCGCTTGGGGGCAAGCAAGGGCATTGCCCGAGGGTGTCTTGGTGCGTAGAGTGTTTCGTTGGAAATGGACAACTTTGCAGGATGCAAATGCCAAGCGAGATTGACTTGCTCGGGTAACTGGAAGGGATTCTTGGTCGTTACTATCCCAATTTGCGTCACGTAGTGATCGGTGATGTTAAGCTCTGAGGGTTGTGCCGAATGCATAACCGAAAACTTGCGATCGTTTTTTGACCTTCGCAATTAGCGCTTTATACTCGCGAGCCTAACATCCGTGCACTTTCCATCTTGTCTAGTTATCCAGAATGCTACAGCCCCTTCGACCTTTTGTTTTAGCAGCCAGTTGCTGTCTTGCATGGATGTGCAGCGACTTGGCCACCGCTCAAACGACCCTATCCCCAACCCCTACATCAAGGACGGCATCTGAGTCCGATGCCACGTTGCAAGCCGAAGAGGTATTGCGCGTCGGTAAGGCGCTCGAGCAGCAGAGGCGTTGGCAAGAGGCGATCCAGCACTACGAGAAGTCGCTCAAAGTCCTGCCGCTCAACAAGCAGATCACCGAACGGATGCAAATCTCCCGCGTCCATTTGGATGTCACGAGGCGATATGCGGATCGGTCTTTTATAGAAAGCGTGGAACGTTCCACGCCCGCACAGGCCTTAGAGGTCTATCAAGACGTCGTATCGAAGCTCGAAACCTATTACGTCGATTCAGTCGACTATGCGAAGCTAGCACTCTACGGGACAGCTTTCCTAGAAGTCGCACTGACCGAGCGAGATTTTCTGCAAAAGCATTTGCCCAAGACACCATCGGCGTCCACCGAGAACTTTCGACGCAATGTCCATCGATTGGTCTTCGGCAAGCGGATCAGCAGCGCTAGCGAGCTAAAGGGGCTCGTGCAGTTGGTCGCCGGTCAGGCCCAAGAGCAAATCGGCTTGAACCCCACGGCCACGATCTTTGAATTCATCAGCGGCTCGGTCGGTCTGTTGGATCCTTATTCGTCGATCCTCACCCCTGGTGAGTATCGAGAGATCATGTCTCAAATCGAGGGCAACCTCATTGGACTAGGTGTCGAACTGTGGGCCGAAGGTGTCGAGCTTAGGATCGTCGATGTATTCAAGGGGAGTCCGGCAGCCGAGGCTGGCTTGCTGCCAGGGCATTACATTCTGGAGGTCGATGGTCAGTCGGTTGTAAGTATTGGAGCCAAGCGTGCTGCAGACATGCTTCGAGGGCCAGAGAACAGCCGAGTGAAGCTGGTGATCTCCTCGGGTGGTGATCAGAGCGTCGCCATCGATGTGGTACGCAAGCGGGTCGAGATACCCAGTGTGGCACTCTCGCAGATGCAAGACGGTCAAGTTGGTTACATCCGCATCACGAACTTTCAAAAGACGACCGTTAGCGAGGTGTCTCGCGCGATGTTCGATTTGAGCGCTCGTGGGATGAAGTCGCTGGTGATCGATTTGCGGCGCAATCCAGGAGGTTTGCTCGAGTCGGCAGTGGAATTGGCAGATAACTTTTTGGTGCGAGGTGGCATCGTCTCGACACGAGGGCGAAACACCGCCGAGAATCGCAACTACACGGCGCATGCGGCCGGGACATGGGACATCCCATTGGTGGTGTTGATCGATGGAGATAGCGCAAGTGCCAGTGAGATTTTCGCAGGTGCGATTCGCGATCACGATCGAGGTTACATCGTCGGACAGATCTCGTACGGAAAAGGGAGTGTCCAAGGTGTGTTCCCCAGCGACCGGGGAATTGGTGGCCTGCGTTTGACCGTCAGTCGATTTTACTCCCCAAGTGGTACGGCCATCAGTCAGCGAGGGATCACTCCGCACGTTTTGGTGCCAGAGGATCCTCCGGCCAGTCCATCGACCCTTGTGGCGCTTAAGCCTCCTGTTGGAGGGAGTGCTGCCCAGGGAAATTCGACGCTGGGAGATTCGACACTGGGTGATTCGACGCTGGGGGGAACCGAGACCGGTACGAATTTGACCGCCCAACGACCGGTTTTGCAGACGGCGATCGATCCGGCCCAGCAGGGCAAAGCCGACCGAGTCTTGGACAAGGGTCTGGAAATTGCTCGGCAGATCGCAACGGGTTCTGGGCGATAGACCTACTGTTTGCGAATTCGCTTGGAAATCCCAGGCTCAATTAGAGGTAGCCGAAACCCCCTGAACGCATCACAATTGGGGGCATGTTAAGAAAGTTTCTTCGCTCGAAAATCCACCGTGCAACGGTGACCCAAGCAGACTTGCATTACGAGGGTTCCCTTACGATCCCGCCGGATCTGATGCTTGCGGCTGGAATCGCTCCCTTTGAGTCGGTGCATGTTTGGGACGTTACCCGAGGCACACGCCTTGAGACCTATGCCATTTTGGGAGAGCAAGGGTCGACCGATGTATGCATCAATGGAGCGGCGGCCCATTTGGTACGCCCTGGGGATGTGATCATCATTGCGACGTTTGGATTCATCGCCGAGAGTCAAAACGAGGTGCGTGTACCAGAGCCCAAAGTGGTGTTTGTCGATGCCAACAATCGGATCACGTACACGGGTCGGGAAATCCCCGGCCCGCGTCGTCGAGGAGTTGGAGACATGCCCGTGGACGACTGTTGTTAGAGTCCTTGATCGCACTGGGGAGTTGCCATGATTGATCGAGTATTAGAGCCCGAGGTGATGGAGGATCTGCAGGAGGCCATCGACTACAACGACATGGACTTTTCGGAAGTCAATCGAGCGTTTGTGACCGATTTTATTGCTTATGCAACCCAAGGCGGATTGGCCCTTGGGAGGGACATTCTCGATTTAGGAACGGGTACGGCACGGATACCCGTCGAATTGTGCATGCAGGTTCCTTCGGTGCGAGTCATGGCATCGGATGCTTCGACCGAGATGCTCGAGTTGGCTCGTTACAACATCGAGCTCAATCACATGCTCGATCGCATCCAATTGCATCGCGGGGATGCCAAGAAGTTGGTATTTGGTCGTGAGTTTTTTGATGCAGTCATCAGCAATTCCTTGGTGCATCATTTACCCGAGTGCGAGAGTTTCTTTGCCGAATCGCTCAGGGTGCTAAGGCCTTCTGGGGTGCTTTTTGTCAGGGATCTTTTCAGGCCCGATAGCAAGCAAGAAGTCGAGCGATTGGTGGCTTTGCATGCTGGTTCTGAAAGCGAGCGATCGCAGCAGTTGTTGCGTCAGAGTCTCGAAGCGGCGCTGAGGCTCGATGAGCTCACGGAACTTTTGGGACGGCTTGGGATTGAATCTTCATGCATAGTGCAAAGCAGTGATCGGCATTGGACAGTGGCTTATCGAAAACCAGCTTAAGCGAGCGATCGGTTCGAACGATTATGGAACAGCAGTACTTGGATCTATTGCGACACATCTTTGATCATGGGGAGCCCAAGTCGGATCGGACCGGTACTGGTACGCGAAGTATTTTTGGGGCCCAGATGCGTTTTTCGCTCGTCGATACGTTCCCATTGCTGACGACCAAGCGGCTATCGTTTCGGTTTATAGCGCACGAGTTGTTTTGGTTTCTTCGGGGGGAAACCAACCTGAAGTATCTTCATGAGCACAAGGTGACGATATGGGACGAGTGGGCAGATGAGAACGGTGAGCTCGGCCCGGTCTATGGTAAGCAGTGGCGATCCTGGGAGTGTCCGGATGGAAGGGTGATCGATCAGATCAGCCAGGTTCAGGAGATGATTCGCAAGAATCCGGATTCGAGGCGATTGATTGTCAGTGCGTGGAATGTCGCGGATGTCGACAAGATGAAGTTACCACCGTGCCACACGTTATTTCAATTCTACGTGGCAAAAGGGCGGCTTAGTTGTCAGTTGTACCAGCGGAGTGCGGACATGTTTTTGGGGGTGCCCTACAACATCGCATCGTATGCATTGCTAACGATCTTGCTGGCGCGATCCACAGGTCTCGAGCCTGGGGAATTTATCCATACGCTGGGTGATGCACACATCTATGACAATCACGTCCAGCAGTGCCAAGAGCAGTTGTCGCGTCAACCTAGAGCGTTCCCTGTGCTCAAGGTCATCAGCAACAAGCCCAGTGTATTGGATTACGGATGGGAGGATTTGAAGCTTGAGGGATATGATCCGCATCCGGGTATCGAAGCCCCGGTCGCCGTTTAGCAGTCCTATAGGTCCGTTATCCCGTTAAATTTTTGCGTAAGTCCGAGCGTATAGACATTTATGGTGTCTTGCTTAGAATAGCCGATCGTCAGGAAGGCTTCGTTGGAGCGTTCATAAGCGTAGGATAGAGGTAATCGGAGTTGGCTTTAGGAGTCGGGCTCACGAAAAACCTGTAAAAACATCACGAAAAACCTGTAAAAACATTGGTAGGATGGGTGGCAGAGCGGTTTAATGCACCGGTCTTGAAAACCGGAGTAGTCGTAAGGCTACCGGGGGTTCGAATCCCTCCCCATCCGCTTTTTCTTGCCGCCGACCCTGCAATTCGCTGGTTTTCTTGGGGTTGGCTAGTGCCACGGTAGTTTCGATGGTAGTTTGGCGGTAGTTTCGTTTCCTGAATCTACCGCATGATCCATCTCGCAATGACTAGCCGCCGCCCAAAAACATACAATCGCAAGTTCAATTCAGCGTCAGAGTCTCGACGAGCAGTCGGCACATATTACGATCCCAAAGACTGCAAGATCAAGACTTGTAGATTCAGTGTCAGCACGGGGGACGAAGGGGCCAAGAGACTAGAGCTAATCCGCTACCTGTACGAGAACGGGGGAAAGACCCTTAGTGGATATTGGACTCCAGGGATGCTGGAGCTTGCAAAAAAGATTGCAGCAGGCGAACCGCCAACTTTCTGGGCCAAGTCTGACGATCCGGTAGAGTACGCTCGGAAAGTGATTAGCAGTCAACAGTTGATGCCGGGATTAAAGATTGCCACACCCGATATGGAACTGATGATCCAAAGTGCAGAAGCAAATAAGGAATTCGTAGACGAGAAAATTGCAAATCTTGCAAAGGAACTCAACGCTGATTTCGCACTTCAAGCTGCGGGCCTCAAGATGCCTACAAAGCTCTCCACCGAAGGACTGCATCAAAAGGTAAGTGCATACAGGAAGGATCGAGTCGCAAACTACAAAGGAGGATATCAAGGAAGTGTGCGAGTTGGTAAGCAGATCAACGCATTCAAAAGCCTTCTTGACGATTGCAAGCTGTATGAGTTCGACTTCACAAAAATCAAGAAAGTTGTTGACCATTATTGCAATCGTCCACTCAACAAAAGAGGAACGGTAACAGCCAAAAGCTATTGCGAAAATCAGATCACTGAGTTTTACAGATTTTGCCGTTGGCTTGAGAACACGGCAGATTGGGTATGCCCGAAATTAGCTTCAATAGATCGACGAGTACGGCGAACATTGAACGATGCAAAGAACAATGAGATACGGGATGACCGATACTGGGAACCGAATGAGCTTATCAAAATCTATGCTAATGCTCAGCCTCTAACCAAGCTCTTGATTGGATTGGGATTGAACACCGGATCAGGTCCAGCAGAACTAGGACGAATGCGATTGGAGCATTTTGTTTTCGATAAACCGCACCCATATGCAAAAACAATAAACTGCCAACTCGTTGGCTCCTGGTTCATCGGGCATCGCATAAAGGGCTATACGCACAGCGAAGCGTATCTTTGGAGTTGGGTTGCCGATCTGGTCAAGGCTCAAGTGTCCCATTGCAAGGAACTGGGATGGAAATTTCTTTTTACGGAGAACGGCGAACCCCTATATCTGGACAACGATATTTACAAAGAGCTTGGTCTAAATTTACCTAGTACCGAAAAGCCAGAAAGCAGGTTCATTACTCGTTATGAAAATGCAATTGAATACGCTACGAAACAAGGTCAAGTGTCACGATCTCTTTCAATTGGCAAGCTGCGTAAGACCCTAAGCAATTACCTTGCCAGAGAAGCACATGAAGATTTAGCTCAACTACTTTTGTCACACAAAACAAAAGACGATTTGCTAAAGCACTATGCCAATCGTCCCTATGGTCGGTTACACAAAAGCATCTTTGAATCGGAAAGTCATTGGAGGCTACCCAAGTAGCGATCATGGACGCGCGAGGACTTCATCACCATTCGCCTACAACGTTGTCTACATCTCGCATTGAGTATTCTGCTGGCAATCCATGAACGGCACGGTGACATGCCCGGCAAAGCAAGCAGCATGTTTCGACTTCGTTTATATCAGCGTGTCCAAAATAGCCGTACTCGCAGTGGTGAACTTCAAAGGCAAGTTCCTTTGAGTATCTCAGACTGCATTTCGTACATTTGCGATCACGTCGGATCACTTGTAATCGAACCCACTCCCAGTCATCAGACTTGAAGTATTCATTTCGTAAGCGTTGCCAATTGGCGGAGTTGTTGTTTTTCATGTGGTTATGTATGCGACTGAAATAAAATTATTTCAATGATCTGCATAGATAAATGAAAACCGCTTTTAAGAGGGAATTCAAATGCACGACAAATCAATGACTGAACGGACACAGCTTGGGCTTTATTCCCAAGCTGACATTCACAGGCTATGCGGAGTATCGCAAGTCAAGCTATGCCGTTTGGTGAAAAACGGAGTCATCCCTAAACCTACTCATCCTTATGGGGGCAAACTGTTTTATTCCAGCGATGAAATTCAAACTGTCTGCATGGCAATCCATCAAATGTCTACTTATGTGTTAAATTCCCCTAAATCCTAAACGGAAAGCATGTCCTACATATCTACAAATAGCCGACCAGACTTCAAATTGGCACCTAACAAGGTCTTCGCTAGTCCCACCTTTTCGTATCAGTCACGTGACAAGTGGGCGAGTCGGATTGTTAATGCACTAGATGCAATCCACTCTGTTGCACCACCAACTCACTGGGCAACAATTAAAGCAAACGAGTATCTACACCCAGGGGAAATCAGGTGCTTCCTAGATCGATTTAGCAAGGCAATTGAGTATAGAAACACCAAAACGCAGGGGTGCTTTGCAGTGTTTGCGATCCCTGAAGTTGACGATATGGGAGTAGTGCATTTTCATGTGTTAATAAGAGCTTCGATTGATCCACTACCGTTTATCGAATCGGTTATTACGAAGCATAATTCAAAGAGCGGAAGAAAATTTTCCATCGACTACTTACAGAAACCGACATCAGTGGAAGCTGTCACCAAGTACACAACGAAACTTGGAAGGCATAATATTAACTTGTTCGCATCAGGCTCATTAACTCGCTATAGCTTCACCGCTGGCAAGTATTTTCTTGGAAAGAAACGCAAGGAACTATCCAAGCAAACCCTTGAGAAGTTCTTTGAGATCACCGAAGTTCAAGAAGTAGATACTTCTTACGAATGGCACCCGAAAGGCGATTCGACTACAACTCCTTGCACTGAAAGGCATATCGAACGATTGATGTGCGTTGATGGGAATTCCAACACGCCTGACCTGATCGAGCTTCAAAATAAAGAATGCAAAAATTATGACTGGGTGGGGACTTGTTTTAAGGCAAGACGCCCCTCTTACAATGACAGTCACCCCCTTTTTTCAATGTCATCAGCTAGGAGTTTTAGAATTATGCTGCGATTTTCAGAATACTGCCAAATCCGGGAGGGACTTTGGCTCGCCGACAAAAATGCCTTGCATGGATACAGCAGGGCAAATCCACTTCCAAAAAAGCCCTTGCCAAAATCGATTACTAAATTCAAGCCGCCTAAACCGCCCGCTATTAAGGCAGTTGTTCCGCCAAATATTATTGCTGGCCCAAGAGTCTATAGACGGTAGGTCGAGACAGACCAACCGTTCTAGCGATCACTGCAATTTTTTGTCCTTCCATCGCAATCACTTGTGCTTTTTGTTCACTGGTAACGTGAATAAGTCTTCCAGGTTGTGAACCACCCCAGGTCTTCCCATTTGCCTTGGCAATTGCCTGACCTGCTTGAACTCGCTCGGCTCGCACTTCTGTTTCATATGCTGCAACACTTGCCAAAACATTAGCCATCAATCGTCCCGCAGGAGTCTTCAAGTCTAGGCTGTCTTTTAAAGAAAACAGTCCAATCTTTTTGGAAGTCAACTCATCAAATAAGGCCGTTAAGCCTTTTGCCGTCCTCCCTAACCGATCCAAACGCCAAACAGCTATCTGGGACACCTTTTTTTCCTCAATCGCTTTTAAGAGGCGATTCCAAGCTGGTCGATCCATTGTCTTGCCACTGAACTTGTCCTTGTACCAGACGATTTCGGAATCTTGACTAGCTGCCCATTTTTCGAGGTCTGCAACTTGTGATCGTTGATCTTGGTTGGTCGTACTGACTCTAACGTAAACGGCGATGTGTTTCGACATAATCAGGGACTTTATTGTTGGACGCGGAAAAGGACTTCATCACCATACGTCCAATTGTATTCGAGGTCGCCCAAAGTGTAAAGCCTGAACTAAAAATGAAGCGTTACAGTTCGGGAAGTCAAATCCTGGTTGAAAAGCCTTGCTTTCCAGCGGTCAAAAAAGAAATATTGACCGTTTACACTTCAGTCCGTGTGGGCGAAGTGATTTTGAACTGCCGTTGCATATCCTCGGCTTTTCTATGATTCTATTTGCTGCAACACTTTCCTAGCGATGGGAGCCTTGCAAATTTCATCGAGACATCCTTTCCTCGTTAGTTGTTTGGCTGAGACGAAGACGACAGAGCTTCGATTAGCTCTACAAATTGCGAGTGATACCAATTGTAGGATGGCTTGTGCGGCAAGATGCCCGTGAATTTGTCCCATTTCTGCATTTTAAGAACCATAGGTTCGGCAGCGAAATCGATGTCAACGCAATCTCGAATTTCTTCAATCGTGAGCGGTGCTATTTGATTCGGATCATCATTCAGTCCGCTCCCAATTTTTCGGGAACTACCGTAACCCGTGGGGTAATCAGCAACCAAGGCCATGCTTAGGTCCGAATCTAAAGCATCCCAAGACGTGGGCCACTCAAGATTGCGGACATAAAATGTCTTACACGCAGCGGCAGCGACTATTGCAGCGTCACAGTTTCTTTGTGCAGTTACCGCTTTCACACCCCCTTGGGGTGGACTGAGGAAATAGGCATCCATCTTAGGATATCCAATGAGCACAACACAAAAGGTAAGCAGTACAGCGGCAATTGCTGATCGGAATTGACGTTTCCAAATCATGAAAAGAAAAATCACCGTGATCGACAGAAGGCCCAGCGAAAGAAAGAGTAATGCTATTCCTGGTGCGTTCCACACAGGAGTTGTCATGCCATCGCTTGTACGAGTAACACGAGAAACGTATAAGCGAAAGAATGAAAGGGGAATCGCAACGAACAGCATCCATAAAAACAAGCTTCGCAAAGCGAAAGTTGTTTTCACATTGGATTTTTTGGAGATGAAACTGTCCAAACCTATTTCTCCTTTTAAAAAATATGCGATGCCCAAGGGCGTGGGGTTGCTCACCGAAGAGTTTACAACCTCTTTGATCCGATGCGACCCTAATTTTTGCATCTTGGAATTCCAGGATTTGGAAACTTGGCTCTTTGCAACTCCAATTGATGGTAGTTTGGCGGTAGTTTCGGTGGTAGATTCGCTACTGCTATACTCCGTTTCCCCTTGGAAAAACCAGGTTTTTGCAGTTTTCCGTGGGAATCCCTCCCCATCCGTTTGGAGTTCTAACAATAGCCGACGATAACCACTGTTTCGCCTTGTGTTTTCCTTGGTAAAGTCGCTCTTTGCGTGCTGCGTGCGTCCTCCTTGCGGCGTCGGATTTATCACACGTTTTGAGGCCTTCTGCGTCGGATTTTTCACACGCGTTTCGCCCGTGCTTGCTATCGCCTTTTTGCTTAGTGGTTCCCCACTCGGAGCAATTTCTTTTGCTGCCTTATTTTGAAAAGCAGTTTTCGCTCTAAACAGAATAGAGTTTCCAAGGCAATGCACTCATTGGAACCCTCGACATGAAACGTGCCAGATCGGGTCGACCAAAGTAAGTCGGCACTCCACGAGAGTCCTGCCCCACTAAGACGACGGGAATTCCATCTCGATCTTTCCTGTAACGTCCTAAAACGTCCTAAGCTGACCTGTGCGGAAGCACGGCGACTTGCTAAAAATATTTGGCATTCGGCAGTCGAACATCCTCAATATGACCAATATGTTGTGCTCATAGGGTGGACATGCCTCTTTTTTGAGATATAATGCAAAAGGATTTGTGCACGAGCCCTGCTACGTGCCTAATAGCTTGCAACTTGATCCAAGTCAAAGAAAGGAGCAATGGAAATGAATAAGCCAACAAACACAACACGAGTTAAGTCCGTTGCAGCCATTGGAGCAGTGATCCGTAAGCAGCGAGAATCGCTGAAAATGTCCGGCAAACAGCTTGCGGATGCCGTTGGAGTCAGTAGGAACACAATAGTCAACTATGAAGCCGGAAAGACGGAGCCAACATCTGGCGATCTCGTGCGGTTAGCGGATGCGTTAGGGTGTAGGATTGAAGATTTACTTGGCATAGGTCCCGTTGATAGTCCACCAAAATTTGCGTTCCGAGCGCACGCTGCCCTTCGGAAGGATGCTTCCGTTATTGTCTTTGCACGAAAATTTCTGCGTGCATATTCGGAAATCGAGGAACTTACCGAAGCTGTGTTGTGCGATCGGCTGAAACCTTATGTCTGTGCTACGAGCGAAAAATTAAACGACCGTGAGCTTGAAGGCATGGCATATGACTTGCGACAAGCATGTGGATTGCATGACTGTGGCCCTGAGAACATCGCTAGTGTCCTTGAAGGACTGGGGGTACGTTGTCATTTTTTTGATTTCGATGCGCCGGGGCTGGATGGGATAAGCGCCTTACAGGGCGATCTTCGGTTAACAATGCTAAAAAACAGCAAGAAGAACGCTGAACGAATTATTTTTAGTGGTGCGCACGAGCTTGGACACTTGGTGTTGCACCCATTCTTATTTACAGCGTCGGATACAGACACCGATACAGATCGAGATTATGAAAAAGAAGCCAACACTTTTGCTGGTTATTTCTTAGTTCCAAGTAATGAACTGCTGAGAGTGTGGCGGGAAGAACGACTTGAGCGACTTCCGCCATTCCATGCTCTTCTGATGTTGAAACGAGTGTTTCATGTCAGTTATTGGTGCCTGTTTTACCGGCTAAAAGATTTGGGCCTTATTGACTTTGAGTATCCTCATTTCATAGCACATACTAAAAAATCGATGGGCATCGTTGGTAAAGCGAGAATAGAAGACCTCGAACCAGAACCACTGGAAAGTAACGCAATCTATAAAACAACCCGATTTGAACGACTTATTCGATCTGCCTTTATTCAAGAATTGATTGGCATCTCGAAAGTCGCTGAAATGATGCAGATTTCCGTTGAATATGCGGCAGAATTAACTTCGGATTGGCTAACACCAAAAGGCGCTCAACGTTGTTGATTGGATGCAATGATGTATTGGTGGAACCAAGCAATATTCGACACATGCTCTGTGATCACTCTGGACAAAATCCGGGAAATCGATCCGGAAATCGGTAATTGTTTTCCGAAAACAATCAGAGTGATCGAAGCAACTTTTGCTATAGATCAACTACGAGACGATACTGTTGAAAGGATGCGTCGAGTAGTTACTGTTTGTGATATTCCATCTAGCGAAGATCTTTCAGCGATTTACAAGAAACATTCCCTTTCCAAATCGCTTTCGGATGTCGACAAACTCTTGTTCGCAACGGCTGTCCATCATGGTCTTGCCGTTGTCACTGCTGACCGGCAACTTGGAAAAGCGATTGAAGCCCAATCATTAGAAGTTACTGATATGGCAACTGTATTGAGAGAGCTTGTTACGAAAAAAAGAATATCCAAATCAGCTTGTGAAACCCTCCTTGTTGAGTTGGCAAATAGGAGGGATTTGATTCTTGGCACAACGAAGCCTAGCTGGAACAAATTGAGAAGTCATAGATTTCCATCCCGATAGACCTAATGTTCAAGGGTAGCTCAAAAGCTGGATCGCCGAAATTGCGAAAGTTCCTAATTGAAAGCTGCTTGATGTACATTATGAGAACGGCATTTGTGATTCAGCATAAGTGGTATCGAAGGAAAACACGTGCGTCTGGCGAAGCTTGGTTGATTTTGCAGAAAGAGGTCAATTGAGATGGCGAAAAGAACTTTAGAGCAACTTATAAATCGGGACGAACCGGCCATCACATTGATTCAGGATTGGATTGGGGCCGCCGAAAACCAATGCGATGTTTTGCCACCCTCGAATGAAAACGAAGAAGTACTTCTTGAAATCCAGGTGACAACTCGCTCCCCTCTCGGAGCATTGGCCTATGAAACGGGAGGCGTGATGATCGACCACGGTTGGTTGCGTTTCCTCGGTTCAGGTCATCCGAAGTTAAGGCGTACACTTTCTGAATGGAATCGAGGTCGAAACAGTGGTTTATGTCTAGTTGCAGATGATGCAGTTGGTGGTTTTTTCGCCATCAATGGTGGCACACTTGGAGAGGACATAGGCAACATCTACTACTGGCCTCCAGACCGACTTGAATGGGAACCATTGGACTTTGGCTTTACGGATTTTTTTTGCTGGTCACTTACTTCGGAACTGGCAGGCTTCTACGATGGACTTCGTTGGCCTAATTGGAAGCTCGATATTCAAGACTTGCATGGCGATCAGTGTTTTTGCTTCTTTCCTTTTCTTTGGACGAAGGAAGGTTCCGTTACCGGAAGCCTTCGCAGGGCAATTCCGGTTGCGGAAACCTTTGATTTGAAAGTGGATATCATTCAGCAGTTACAGCAAGGTGAAAAATAGCATTGTGTTCGACATCGCCTACACCGTTCATGATTGGTTCTATAGTCCTAGATGAGACGTTTCGGATTACAACTGTATTGCCTAGCCGGGTGGGCCGTCAGCCGAGGCGAACTCAAAATCCATCAGATTTTTTCCGGTAATTTCACGGTAGGTTGGACGGTAATTCCGTTTTTTCGTGACTCCCTCCCCATCCGTTTGGAGTTCTAACAACAACTGGCGAAAACCTCTGTTTCGCCTTGCGTTTTCCTTGGTAAAGTCGCTCTTTGCGTGCTGCGTCGGGCACTTCTCTCTTGGTTCCCCCTTTGCTGTTCGCCAAAGATCGATGTGTACTTGGTCAATGCCGTCAAAAACTCGCCGCCGCCAGGCGGCTTGATGTCTTATGACCCTTGGCGCTGACATCGCCCCTCCGGGGCCGGCGCATGTGCGGGGGGGCGTCGCTTGCTACCGATATCCTGGCCCGCTGGGCCACAAACCGTCGCAGTTAATCAGCGCGCGAGCAAACCCAGTCAATCCCCGTAAGCCTGAGCTCAAATAATTCCTTATTAGGCCGCTGGCTTCGTCAACGGAAATTCCCAGCCAAGACAGATTATGATGGGACAATCGCCTGTAGTTATGCTACTGACTTTGGTGAAGTAAGTTACTATGAAGACTCGTGAAAGTGGAATGCCCCCTGAAGAGATGTGGCAGAGTTTCTTCGACCCAAATGGGGCCTTAACGAAGCTCGGACTAGACTCGAATTGCAGGGATGTTTTGGAGTTCGGCTGCGGTTACGGAACTTTCACGATTCCAGCGGCACAACGGATT
>JAJTFC010000111.1 GCA_021298315.1 Planctomycetaceae bacterium | reverse complement strand
GTCAATGGTGTTCTTGGTAAGCAATGTCAGTTGGTTTGCAATTGCAATCGAAGCGATCCTTAAGTCCATTGCACCTATTCGAATGCGTTGTTTTCTAAGATCGTCATAAATCTCGGCAGCGGCTGGCCCGAAGCCGAGCACCTGAGCCCGAGCGAAGTTGTCTACAACCTTTTCCAGTTCGGTATATCCTAGGACCAAGGATGCTGAATCTCTTGGCTGGGCAATGTACTTGATCCATCCATTGAATTGTTCATGGAAGGAAATGATCGATACGAAGAAATCCTCACCTTTCAGGTCCGAGCAACGTCTTGCCAGCGCCTCAAACTCAGGTCCTCGTTGACGCTGCAAGATACTCAGGTGATCGGAATCCAGAAGGTACATTCGCGGTTACTCGTTTTCAGGTTGTTCCGCATCGCGCATTTCCTTGCCTAACCGTACGATCTCGTCGAAATGCGGATCGTCTTTGAACGAACCGCTGATTTCGGAAAGCCAGTTTGATTTGTCGCGAGTAGATTTAGATCGCAAAATTGCTAGCTCCCGCTCAACTCTCGCAAGACGTGTTTCGATGGTATCCGACATTGCTAGCTCCTCATAGAGTTTCATGGATTGCTTGCGTTCCCTAAGTATCGCTTCATTGTATCCTTTAGAGCATGGAGAAGCCAATCCCACTCGATACCAGTCTCCGAACGGCTCAGGCTTGTTGCTGATATCCCCAAAATTCGTTAACGGTTCTACATGGCTGGTACGGTTTTCAGGCCAAGAGGGCCGACATCTAGGTAGCAAGCTTCTTTTTCAGACCGCTTATGAAAACGAATATTCGCTTATACAGATCAAACCAACCACTGATGCTGGACACAAGAACTGCTTGCATACGGTCTATCGCCTATCGCCTAAGGCGTGAGAGCAATATAATGCGGCCAGGAGTATGCAAGCGAAACGATGCTAACGGGGCTTAAGTCGAAATTCGAAACTGCGTGTGTTGCTGTGCTCATGGTAAGCGGCATGGTGCATGCCGCGTTGTTTGTGATTTCAGATCGTGCTTGGGAAGACCCCTTGTCCTTCCGTAAAGCGACCCTCTTTGGCCTCTCGACAGGCCTTACCCTTTGGTCGTGCCTTTGGGCAAGCACTCGAATGAACGGTTCGAAATACGACAAGATCCTTCGCACCACCCTTTGCGGATCACTGGTTTTCGAAGTCTTCTTGATCACGCTACAAACATGGCGAGGGGAATTAAGCCACTTCAACCACAACGGTATGGTTAACGGACTAATCGAATTATCGATGCTCGTGCTTATCACACTCGCTGTCGTAGCGATGTTCGTGCTGACCTACCACGCTTGGCGACCGGCTAGTCTCGTCGGTAGTTCCATGTCCATCGCATGGGCGATCCGTTGGGGTTTACTCCTTTTGTCCGTATCGGCTCTGGTCGGCTACGGGATCACTTGGGTCGGCCAAGCGCAAATGGTCCGAGGGCTCAGCCCGACGCATTTCAAAGTCCGAGGTGTCCTGAAATTTCCGCATGGCGCCGCCCTTCATGCGATCCAAACCCTGGCTGTGGTCGCGTGGTTTACGGATCGAATGAGAATCAAAAACTCAGTGCGAATCATCCACTGCCTGGCCGCAGCTCATGGATGTTGGCTTGGCTATGCCCTCTACCAAACCTTTGCTGGGCTGGATCGTTTTGAACTGAGCACCACAAGCCTGCTGTTGCTCGCGGCAACCATCCTCTGCGGACTTGCTACGGTCGCATCGGCGATCTTTGGCCGGACCAATAACCCGGTGGCTTAGCAGCGCCCGCTCAAGGATGCATCGATCTGGGATAAGATCCCTTGGGTTTCGATCGCCAGTGACAAAGCCTCGAGAGATTCGTCCAACGAGATCTTTTCGAGTGACTGCACCATCAAGGATTCTTGGAACACGCCAGCACCCTGGGTCTCGCAGCGGGCTTTGCCATCCGAACCGTGCACCCAAAACCGGGGCTTGTCGACATCCCAAGGCCTCAAAAAGTCATCGCAGATGACCGATGCTTGCGTGCCAGCAATCTCCATCCATTTGCGCCCTGCGGCCTCGTATCCGCAATCCCAGCTTGCGACCAAGGATCGATGGGGGTAAGGGCTCGTCGCAGGTGAAACCGAAGCGAGCTTTGCGGTCGTTTGAACTTGATACCAAGCCGAGGTTGGATCTGCTTGGATGCGCGTCCCGAGCGACTGCATCTGGGTCGGCCGAAAACCTGTAAACCAGAGCGTCGAGTAGACACAGTACCAGCCAAGGTCCAGCAGGCATCCGCCACCGGCACTTGCATCAGAGCGATGATCCTTGCGATCCAGGATGCCACCGACGCTGCAGGCAACGCTAACACGGCAGATGTCTCCTAGCTCACCACTGAGGATAACCTTGCGAATCGCATCCGAGCGTGGATGGTGTGGAAAGGCGGTCGCATGAACCAAGGGGATCTTGGTCTGCTGGACAACTTGACGGATTTGTTCCGCTTGTTCGATGTTCACCGACAGCGATTTTTCGCACAACACTCGTTTGCCTGCGCGAAGGGCTAACGTCGCAAACTCAGTGTGCAGCGAAGGGGGCAAAGCCACGTAAACTGCATCGACTTGGTTGAACTTGCAAGCCTCATGGAGGTTGGTTGTGCCGTAGCGAACTGCGAATCGGTCTTGCCAATCCCGCAGTTTATTAAGATCACGGCCGGCGCACATGACGACTTCGTGGCCGGCAGCCCTTACGGCCTCGACCATCCGATGGGTAACTCGACCGATACCTACAAAAGCCCAACGCATTACATCGCCGAGGGAACAAAGAACCAAAGAATCGTCAGCACCGTGCAGATCGTGTAAGCAAAGAAGAGGCTCGGGCGAAACACCCGAAGTGGCACTTGTGATTCGCTCTTGGAATACAAGGTGCTCAAAATTCGCCAGTAGTAGCCTGCTGCGATGACCGCATTGATCGCCATCAGGGCTCCCATGAGCATGCTTATCGAATCGACCCGACGATCGGCTACCGCGGAAACAAAGACCATGAACTTGGCCCAAAAACCGGCGGTAAATGGTAAGCCGATCAAGCTGATGAGGGCCACCGTTAGGCCTATCGAAGCGGCTGGCCGTCGCTGAAACATTCCCGCCAAATCTCCAATCAAATGAGACTTGCCACCAGCGGCTTCGATCTCACCCAGGCATGCAAATAGGCCCAAGGTCATGGCTGCATAGGCTGCCAAGTAGGAGAACATCACACCGGGGCTTGCATCCTGACGGATCAAGGCCACGAAAGCCAATAGCAAATAGCCCGTGTGCGCCACGCTCGAATAGGCCATCATCCTCCGAAGATTGTTTTGAGCCAAGGCTAGCAAGTTACCGACGCACATCGTCAAGGCCGCGCATCCGAGCAGCACAGGGATCACGACACTGCTAGCACCAGAACTGAGCGTACCTGCACCGATGAGCCGAATCAAAGCGACAAACCCTGCAACTTTGGGCAAGTAGCTCATTGCACCTGCCATCGTCACGCTGGTCCCTTCGAAGACATCAGGAGCGTAGAAATGGAATGGAACTGCGGTGATCCGAAAGGATAAACCGCAGATGGCCAAAAGCATTCCCAGGGCCATCAAGCGTTTACCTTCACCAAAGGAGGCTTGGATGACCGAAAGATTCGTCGACCCGCAGAAGCCATACAAGTAGCTAACGCCAAGCAGGAAAAAGCAGGAGGCAAAGGCGCTGAGCAAAAAGTACTTGAGGGTCGCTTCGGCCCCCGAATTGTCTGTTTTGACGATCCCCAAAAGGATGTAAGTCGGGATGCTAACGAGCTCCAAGCCGAGGAACATCGAGACAAGGTCATTCGATGCACCCACGATAGGAATCGCTGCCAGGATGATCAACAAACATCCATAATACTCCGCCAGACGACCCTTTGGTGCCGTCGACCAAGACATCAAAATGAGAATCAGACCACCTAGAAAAGTCAGCCGTTCGGACGCAAGGGCAGAAGCATCAAATCGAAATAAGCCCAAATCTCCGGGGGCAATGCTGGGTGCTCCGTACCAATACCGTGCGACGACTGCAGCAATCAAGCATAGGAGGGATGCGAAAGCATAGTTGTTTCGCTGGGTATGAATATTCTCCCTCGCTGATTTACTCGTCAGCACCGAGGCACACATGACCAGAGTCCCACCGATCAGTAGCACAATCTCGGGGGTCAAGTGACCGACGGTCGCTTTAGTGATTTGAATCAAGTCCACGATTTGATCTCGCTGATTTTCTTTATGCTAACTTAAGGATTCGTTGACTCTACCACGAGGGTATCCATGTCGCGATGAGTCTGCTTGGAAACCGGTTCGACCAACTTAGCAAGACGATCGGTATCTGGTTGAAAGAGCTTCATCGTTCGCATCGGAAATAGACCGATGTACAGGCAAAGCACTCCGATGGTCACGAGGGGCAACCATTCACGGGGTTGAAGATCCGTACCGCTCAGCGATCGATGCTGGGCGTCGACTCTTGGCCCATCACTTCCAAAGAGTAACCTTTGGACGATTCGCAAACCGTACCAAGCCCCCAAGACCGTGCCTAGAACCGCGATTGCAACCAATGTGGCACAGACCCGCATCATACCAGTCATCGTCAAAAGTTCACCGACGAACCCATTGAGCCCCGGAAGGCCAGCACCTGCAAGCGTAAAGAACACCAGAAGCACAGCCAGTTTCGGATACTGCGCCGCCAAACCGCGATCTTCACTCTTGAGGCTGATTGTGCCGTGGCGCTGTTCGAGCATCGAAAGGATCCAGAACATGGCTGCAGTGATGAGTCCATGATTGAACATCTGCAAGGCTGCACCACCAAGCCCCTCTCTCGTTAGGCTCATAAGCCCCAGCGTGATGAATCCCACGTGGGAAAGGGAGCTAAAGGCCAGTACCTCCCGAAGGTTGTCTTTCGAAAGAGCCACCAATGCCCCATAGACGATGACGATCGCCCCTAGGGTTCCAATGACCATCTGTGCTTCGATCGACAGTGCCACGGGAGCCAATGGGATCACAATCCGAAGGATGCCATAGAGACCCAGTTTGGCAACAACCGAAGCGATCAAAGAAGTCGTGTTGGGGTGGGCCGCCGCATAGGTCATCGGAAGCCAAGTGTGGAGCGGCAGTATCGCGAGTTTGATCCCAAATCCAAGCAACAATAACCAAACAGCCCAAGTGTCCTTGGTTCCAACCGGAAGTCCGCTGGAAACCGCCTGAGACGCTAATCGCGAAAGTTCGCTAAAAGAAACCGTGGATGGTTGGCCATGGATATTCGGGGACATCGCCAGGGAAATCAGGCCGACGACCATCGGGATGCTTCCTGCGAGAGTAAAAAGCAAAAATCTCTTCGAGGCTGCCTGGGGATTCTTGCCATTTCCCCAACCGTGGATCAAGAGAATCAACGGAATCAAAACGGCTTCGAAGAAAATGTAAAACGAGAGTAAATCCATCGACAAGAAAACGCCCATAAGCATCGAGATTGCCACAAGCAACAAAGCGATATAGGTCTCCGTACGCTTTTCGATCTGGCTCGAGGCTAGCCACACCGTAAAGAAACCGATGATCCCGGTTAAAAGAACCATCAATGCACTGATGCCGTCTGCTCCAAAGGACAGTTGCCAATCGATAGGATGTCCGCCAACAGAGATCGGCAGCACGAATCGAAGTGTATCGGAAATGAAACTTACCTTTGGCTCAATCGTAGGCTCCGTAACACCATCGGCTCCGGCGAGTCGTGAAGGAGCTTGGTAGACCTCGAAACACAGGCCTACGCTTAGGAGCAACGTTAGCAAAGCTGCGAGGATTCCAAAGGGAACCATCGCTTTGGCTCTCGGCCCGGAAAAGAAGATTACCAAGGCACAAGCCAGGGGAACAAGAATCAGTAAAGGGATCAATATACTCATGACTACCAACTTGCTCTGGTGACAATCCAAATGGCAACCGCCGCGATACCTATAGCCGTCAGCAGGCTGTAGGAAGGAACCCTTCCGGTCTGAATCCGCTGGCCTGCAAGACCCAAAAGCTTGGGCAAGCCAGCCAGAGCATCGGTGATCGCACCGATGATGTTCGTGTCGATCCATTCCAGAAAGTTTGCGACCGAGAGCATCGGCTGGACGATCGCGACATTGTAAAGCCAATCGATATACAGGCGGTTGCGTCCAAAATCCGCTAGCGTCTTGAGCAAACCGCTCGCAGGAGCCTCTTTGTGGCTGATGTTGTAACCAGCGAAAATGCCTGCCAAGGCGATGATCGAGGAAACAACCAGAAGCCACATCGGCTCAGCATGTTCGTGATGATGCAACAGCGGCGTTTTGGAAATGTACTCCGAGATCTTTCCAGTTGGGCCTAACAAGGCTCCTGCCACTAAAGCGCCAACGGCTAAGAAGGCCATGGGTGCAAGCATCACATTCGATGCTTCGTGAGCATGATGACCCGCTGCAGCTGGGATTTTCTCGGGTCCATGGAACGTCTTGAAATAGGCCTTCGATGTGTAGATTGCTGTGAGCAATGCCGTGAGGAAACCAATTCCAAGAAGTGCAAAGAAATGCGATCCGACCATCGTATCGGAACTTGCGTCGAGCAATACAGCTAGAACGCTTTCCTTGCTAAAGAAACCGGCAAGCAACGGGACACCGGCAAGTGCTGCTGCACCGATACCAAATAGGATGTTGGTTTTAGGGAGCACCTTCTTGAGCCCAGAGAACTCACGCATGTCGATGACATCACCCATCGCATGCATCACATTGCCAGCCGAGAGGAATAGCAAGGCCTTGAAGAACGCATGGGTGACAAGGTGGAACATGGCCGCAACGACTGCGACGGTCATCAGATCTTTGACGGCTCCAGCACCGAGTGCCATAAAAAGATACCCAAGTTGACTAACGGTCGAATAAGCCAAAACCCGTTTGAGGTCGTCTTGGAAAAGCGCCATGACCGCTGCGATGAGCGAAGTGATCCCGCCGAGCCATGCGACTGTGATCAAGACCGAGGGGGTATGTTGCGTCAGCGGTGCCAATCGTGCCATGAGATAAACTCCGGCGGTGACCATCGTCGCAGCATGGATCAGCGCTGAGACAGGCGTGGGGCCTTCCATCGCGTCTGGCAACCATACGTGGAATGGGAACTGAGCGGATTTACCGATCGCTCCGATCATCAAAAGCAAGGCGATCAACGAGAGGAGTCCTGCATGTTTCTCAGCGAGCACTGGGGCCGCATCGAAGATGTTTTGGAAGTCCAATCTCGAGAACCAGTTTTGGCCAACACCAACATCGGTATGACCAATTGCATATGCGAGCAACATAATCCCAAAGAGGAAAGCCGTATCGGCGATACGATTGACCAAGAATGCCTTGGTCGCTGCTCGGGCCGCTGAGGGTTTGCGGAACCAATAACCAATCAGTAGGTAACTGCAAGTTCCAACACCTTCCCAAAACGCATACATCATCAAAAGATTATGCGACAGCACCAGCATTGTCATCGAAAACACGAAGCCGCAAAAGACAGCGAAGTACCGAGCATAGCCAGGATCGCCATGCATGTATCCCTTCGAATAGATCGCGATCATGGCCGAAATCGTCGTGACGACCGAAAGCAGAGTTAGGCATAGTGTATCGACCCGGAGCGAGAGCTTTAGGTTGACGCTCCCGATCTGAAGGTATCGATAGCCTTCAGAGATCATATATCCTGCGTCAGAGCTCTCGGGGTTCCAGAGAAACAGAACGATCAGTGCGCTTGCGGCCGAAACCAGCAACGATAGGATCGCTGGCAGATGCGCATCTTTCTTGTCTCCGCGAAATGACAAAATCGTGCAGAGGATGCAACCGACCAATGGTGCAAGCGGTACAACCCAGATAAGCGAGAAAAAGTTAGGCACGCTGATTTACCTCCGACACCAAAGGAGAGGTCTTCGTTTGTTGTTCTGACGCGGTTTGTTCCATGGTCGCTTGAAGCGAACTCGATACCGGTTTGGCCAACGGGTCCAAACCAGCAGGGGTAAGCCTCGGGTAATCTTCCTCCTTTTCCATTCCTTGGTAATCACCCTCGGAATCCTTAGGAAGAATCGTTTCGCTGAGTTCGTCCCAGGCTTGCACATCCAATGTTGATTTGCGTCGGTAGAGCGATACGACCATCGCCAATGCAATGGCAGCCTCGCAAGCGGCGATGGTCAGCACCATCACCGCCAAGATTTGGCCTTGGTAGTTTTGATGATATCTCGAAAAGACGATCAGATTCAGACTGACTCCTGAGAGCATCGTCTCTAGGGACAGGAACATGAGAATCAGCGATCGTCGGGTCAAAAATCCAATCAGTCCCAGGGCAAAAAGAATGCCACCGAGCACCAGGAGGTTCTGTACTTCACTGTGGTTCACGATGGATCCCTTTCTGGTTTCTGAGCCAGTACGATCGCACCGAGGGTCGCGACCAGAAGGATGGTGCCAGCCAACTCAATGGCTAGTAAATAATCGGTAAACATGGAGCGACCGAGCCCCGAGGTCTTCGCAGGGGTAAACTCAGCAAGTTGACTCGGACTCATCGTCGGATCTGGTACTGGAGGCATTCCTTCGCCAGGTGCTGGGCCTGGCACCGAAAGGCTGTATGGGCGCGTTAGGTCGAGTTTGACTGGAAGGATTTCACCAGGCTCTGAGACGCTCCAAGCAATCGCAAAGAGCAAGCAAGTTGCAACACCTGCTGCGATCAGAGGATTTTTCAACTCCACGTCATACCATTGAAGCTGCGACTTTTGGGCAAACATCAGAACAAACAAGAAGATAATGATCGTCGCACCGGCATAAACAATCATCGTCGCAGCGGCGATAAAGTAAGCCGATTGCATGAACATGACCCCGCAGGCAGAGAGCACCGCCGTCGCAAACCCAAGGGCTGCATGTACGGACTCTCTTGCCGTCACAAATGCAACCGCACCGGCCACAGCAAGGATGCTAAAGCACATCCGGACAATCGGTTCGAGTTGCATCGGAATCGACATGAAAGCCATCAAGGCAGCAAAACCAAAAAGAGCAGCACCTGCAATCGCCATCATCTTGGATTTCACAAGACCGTGTTGCAAAAGCAGATAAGCTGCGGTTCCCAATAGGATTACCAGGAGCAGGATCTGGGAGAGATTACCCTGAAACTCATCGCCGTTTACCAGCGGCAAGTTCTTGGGGTCTATAGGCAAGGGGTTCACTGTGAGCCTCGTCGTGCAGTACGCTGTTAGGTTAATTCACTTTTGGTTGGATGTCGTGGAGTCCACAGATCAGCCTGACTTGCCTCGCCCTGGCGGCGGCGGAGCATCTTTGCCGGTGGGTGCTACCTCGGACGCAGGTCCGAGCTTTCCTCGATTCGTTCTGACAGGATCTCGACCCGACTTTACCGTCTCGTCGAAAACAGAAAGGAGCTTCTCTTTATCGAAGATCATTTCTTGGCGGGTCATCCCTGTAAGGTCGTAAACGCTGGTCAACTCGATCGCATCGACGGGACAAGCTTCTTCGCACATGCCGCAGTAAATGCAACGGAGTTCATCGATCGTGAAGGTTGCAGGAAACTTATCTCGATCCTTCCAATGCGGATCATCTTTGGGCGCAGGTGCGGCGATGATTTCGATGCAGTTGGCTGGGCAAGCGGTTTGGCACATGTAGCATGCAACGCACTTGACTCGGCCAGCTTCGTCGCGATTGAGCCGATGCACTCCGCGATAATTCGGTGGTATCTCTGGTTCGACTTCAGGGTACTGACGCGTCGTAGGCTTACCAGATACCGCGTGCCGAACCGCAGTGGCTAATCCCGACGCGATGGCTGGCAAATAAAGTGCATCGAGCACACTAAGCTTTGGGGCTTGGCCCCACTTGACTGTTTTCTTCTTAGGTGACGTGGCGGGTTTGGACTCACTCATAGGACACCGCTCCTTGGGGTTGGATGCCATTTCTCAAAGTGTTATCGCTTTCCAGCGAAGCATTGAACTTCGCAGCACTGTAATAAGCTGCCAGGATTGGAAGAACGGCAGTAGCAATCAGCAGATGTTTCGGAAGGCCCAGGGTCAGGACGATCGCAACTCCGACAAGGTTGACCAAAGCAAGGGGAATAAGTCCCTTCCAAGCCAGCCCCATGAGTTGGTCGAAGCGGAACCGAGGAAGAGCCCACCGAAGCAGAATGATCACCATGACAACCAAAGAGACTTTGGCTAGCAGCACCAACAAACCCAAAGCTAAGACGAGGGTCGACGCACCCGATGGATCCGGCAGGCCCGGGAAGTGCCAACCACCCAGGAACAATAACGCCGTTAAAAAACTGACCGTGACGATGTGGGTGTATTCGGCCAAGAAAAACAACACGAACTTGATACCGCTGTACTCTGTGTGGAATCCACCGACGAGTTCTTGTTCGCACTCAGGAAGGTCAAAGGGTAGACGGTTCGTCTCGGCCAGTGCGCTGGTAAAGAAGACCAGCATCGCCACCGGTTGCCAGAACACATTCCAATCCAGCAGGCTACCAGACTGTGCTTTGACAATCTGCTCGATGTTTAGCGAACCAGTGATGGCGATGACTCCCAAGATCGACATTCCAAGTGGAATTTCGTAGCTGATGAACTGTGCGCAAGAGCGAATCGCACCGTAGATCGAATACTTGTTATTCGAAGCCCAGCCTCCGACGATAATCCCATAGGCAGACAGGGAACTGATCGCGAGCATCATCAAAATGCCGATGTCGATACCGGGGGCTACCATGAATCGAAAACCGCTCTTGTAATCGGTAGCCACTGGCCCAAACGGCATTACGACCAAAGCAAACATCGCGGTGATCAAGCTAAACGAGGGTGCGATGAAGTACAGGGCGGTGTACACGTGGTCGGGAATCAACTGCTCCTTGAGAAAGATCTTGATGCCGTCTGCAACCGCTTGAAAAAGCCCAAAGGGGCCAACGCGGTTTGGGCCAACGCGGTCTTGGACATAGGCAGCGACTTTCCGCTCGATGAAGGTCATGTACAGACCCAGGAATGGTACGACCGCAAGGATCACTGCGATCGCCGCCAAAGCGGGCCAAAGCACCGGCCAATATTCTATGAATCGACTGATCATTCTTTATGTTCCTTAGGATGCTTTCAGCTTCTTGCACCGACGGTTTGGTTTGCGTACTTGGCCAGTCGCACACCATGCTCTCCTAGATCGCCAATTGCAATCGCAGAAAACTCAGCGATGTTGGTTCCAATCTCTTTGCGGAGAGCCATCGCGTTGAATAGACCGCTTCGTCCGGCGAGTTCCATCAGGATGCGACCGTCGGCACGCGCCTCTTCAGGTGGACGGATTGAAGCATGGGCGGCTTGAGCCAACCCCGCATGATTGACGTAGGTTCCTTCGCGTTCTGCGAAAGATCCAGCAGCCAGAACAATGTCCGCTCGATCGCTCAGCGGCGATGGGAAGATGTCTTGGACAATAAGCAGCGACGGGGTCCCGATAGCCTGATCAAGGCTTTCCGTCACCCACCCTGCACTGTAACCGCCGACGACATACCAAGCACTCGCGGAGGATTTACCAAGCGAATCGGCATGGATCACTGCGCGTTCGAAATGCCTCAGAACCGCTTCAACTCCAAGGCGATTGGGACACTTCTCTGCGCGGATCGTGAACTTGACTTTGCCAG
This sequence comes from Planctomycetaceae bacterium, assembly GCA_021298315.1. Taxonomy (GTDB): domain Bacteria; phylum Planctomycetota; class Planctomycetia; order Pirellulales; family Pirellulaceae; genus JBKCUI01. The sequence goes on along the minus strand of JAJTFC010000111.1, from coordinate 2,398 downwards.
GTGCCGGAGGCTCACCCTTGGGCCCCTTGGGGTACAGATCGTCGCTTCCAACCATCGGAACCGGGCCGAGAGTCAGTTTGGTACGCGGATCGATTCCCTTGATGTAGGAAGCGAGCAAATAGGCTTCCTCGACGGTCATCAAAGGCGACAGAACCGCAACGAATCCCGATGGATCATTTTGAATCGCTTGACGGATTCGCTTCTTGACTTCTCCCAAAACCGTCGGCCATGGATCGGCGAACGACAAGTCGGACGTTTGGCTCGCTGTGCCAGTGGCCGCTACACCCGACGCCGCGTTTTTGAGCTTGGGAAATTTCAAGCGTCGATCGTCGTGGATGTATTTGAATCCAAAGCGTCCCTCGTCGCACATAAAGTGCCCTTGGGCTTGCGGGTTCTCTCTTGGACGGAGCCGATAGACCTTGTTTTCATTTTGGTCGACATGGATGCTGCAACCTGTCGAGCAACCGGTACAGACGCTCTCGGCGTGCTTGAGCCACCAAACCCGTTTCTTGTACAGGAAGTCTTTGCTACAAAGTGCGCCTACGGGGCAAAGATCAACGACATTGCCGGCAAGTTTGTTGTTGCATGGAGTGTCGGGGAATACATCGATCTCTTCATGGGAGCCACGAGCAACGACTTGCAGTTCCGCCGTTCCGCTGACTTCTCGGGTGAACCGTACGCAGCGGGTGCACATAACGCAGCGGTCAGTAAACAGCGCGATCTGCTCGCCGATGTGGTACTTGTCCTCTCGCTGCAACTTCGGCTCATCGAGCCGACTGTGCGCGTTGCCGTACTTGTACGTGTAGTCTTGCAGATAGCACTCGCCGGCTTGATCGCAGATCGAGCAATCCAGCGGGTGGTTCAAGAGCAACAATTCGAGGGTCATTTGCTGCGAAGTTTTGACCTTGGCTGAGTCGGTTCGAATGATGGTCCCCTCTTTGATCGGCGTTTGACAGCCGGGGACAAGCTTCGGCCCCATGGCCACGGTTCCATCGGGTTTCGTTTCTCCGACTTCGACCAAGCACATACGGCAGGAGGCCACCACTGAGAGCGACTCGTGCCAGCAGTAGTGCGGAATTTCAACTCCCGCTTTTCGGGCCGCAAGGATGCAGTTGTCTTTTGGATCCGCATCGACTTCGATATCGTTGACTTTGACTTTGACCACTTTTATTGCTTTCCCAAAAAGTGTTGTTCAAGTGTTCTGTGTTAGTGGGCACCGGCAAGAGCAGGGCTCTGGCTACGGCGACCGCTCTTGATGTACTCTTCAAACTCTCCACGGAATTTGTTGATCGCTGTCTTGATCGGCCAAGCGGCCCCGTCGGCTAGCCCACAGATGGTGGTCCCTGGGATCGTTCCGATCGAGTTGGAGATTTCAAGCAGCAGATCGATATCGCTGAGTTTGCCTCGCCCGTCTCGGATGCGTTCGAGGATCTTGGTCGACCAAGCGGTCCCTTCTCGGCAAGGTGTGCATTGGCCGCAGGATTCGTGTGCAAAGAATCGGCAAGCGTTGTACAGGACATCCACCATGCTCGTGTGATCATCGATCACGACGACGGCAGCGGTTCCTAAGCCCAGGCAGCCGACGCGCCCGGGTCCGTTAAAGTCCAAGGGCGTATCGAGTTCGGCGTTGGTCATGAATCCCATGCTCAATCCGCCTGGAATCACCGCCTTTGCCTTGCGTCCCTTCCAAACTCCTCCAGCATGCTGATCGATCAGATCCCGCGCGGTGATGCCCATGGGCAGTTCTAACAACCCCGGCTTGTTGACATGACCAGAGACGCAGTAGAGCTTTGGGCCATAGGAACCCGCGTCGCGAGGATTGTTTGGATCTTTGGGAACACCCATCGATTGAAGCCACTCTGGCCCGTGCTTGAGGATGTGCAGAATGCAGGCCATCGTCTCGACATTGTTGACGACCGTGGGTCGACGAAAGGCACCTTCGATCGCCGGAAACGGGGGCTTGATCCGAGGCCAAGCACGCTTGCCTTCGAGGCTTTCGATGAGTCCGGTTTCTTCACCACAGATATAAGCGCAGGCACCGCGATGCAAATAAATGTCTAGGTCATACCCCGAACCGAGAATATTCTTGCCAAGTAGGTTATTGGCATACATTTCATCGACGGCTTTTTGAAGCGTTCGATAGCATCGACCGTATTCGTATCGAAGATAAAAGTAGGCAGTTGTCGCGCGGGTTGCAAAACTGCTAATGACGATTCCTTCGAGAACCTGATGCGGATCCTCTTCGATCAAGACGCGGTTATTGAAAGTTCCAGGTTCGCTTTCGTCTCCGTTGATGCACAGGTAGATCGGCCCCGTGACATCCTTGGGTAGAAACGTCCACTTGAGGCCTGTGGGAAAGCCAGCACCGCCTCGACCGCGAAGACCCGAGTTCTTCACC
>JAJTFC010000110.1 GCA_021298315.1 Planctomycetaceae bacterium | reverse complement strand
GAGCTAAAGTTTCAGATCGATGAAGCGATGCTCAAAAAACTCAAAGAAGACGGAACGTATCGATACATCGATCCGGTGTCGAAACATCCTGCAGGGGAGGCTTACAAGGGCCAGTGGATCGCGGCGATGGAGAAAGTCGAGATCGCCAGAAAGGGTTCCGATGAGCTAGAGCGTCGGCAATCGACATCGCTTCTTTTGTTGGTCCAAGTCCCGGCCGATTCGATCACGGTGCCCATTGGGCAAATGGGTCAAAAGCTCGCAAAGCTTTTTCTCTATGCGGTCGTTGCATTGCTGCTTGGAATTGCTGGACTTTGGCTGATCGTCAGCAGGTTTCTGAGAACACCGGATCAGATCAGCCAGATCGTCCGACCTCGCGTTGCGACGGAAGCTAGTGGTAGTTCCGACGCCGACGCGACATTGGGTGTGGATGAATGACATGATTTCCGGTGTTGGGACAGAATTGTCGACGAATATGGTCGTGCTGTTCAAACCGTGTAGGGTTAGTTAAACTACCGGTCTTGCGAAATTCGCGGCCTAGTTTTTGAGGCCAAGACCATGAACAAATTGTCGGAATTCATGCACACCGCAGAGGCGGCCGAGTATCTCGGCGTCCATCACAACACGGTTCGTAAGTGGGCAGCCCGTGGCGATATCCCAATGCACCGCAATCCGGTCAATGGGTATCGATTGTTCAAACGAACTGACTTGGACAAGCTGCTGAAGAAGGCAGCCAAGCCGGTGATTGCCACTGTAGCGAAGAAAGCCCGATAAGACTTGTAACAGCGGTAACGCTTTTAGGAAAACTGCATGACGGAACACGCATTGAGCAACATCGAACAGTTGGAAACCGACCTCTGGGCAGCAGCAGACAACCTGCGTGCGAATTCCAAGCTGACTTCTTCCGAATACTGTATGCCAGTACTGGGCGTTATCTTTCTGCGCCATGCAACGAATCGTTACGATGCTGCTGCCGCACAAATCGCAGCCGAGCAGGTGGCCGGCAAGATGCCGAAACGCGCGCTAGTTAAAGGCGACTTCCTCAAACGGCGCGCTCTGCTCCTACCAAAAGAAGCCCGCTACGACGAACTGCTCGAACTGCCGAAGGATGCGAACCTTGGCACCGCAATCGTCAAAGCGATGGACGCCATCGAGCGCGACTTTGAACCATTACAAGGTCAACTTCCGAAAGACTACGACAAGTTCGAGAACTATCTGCTCGAAGACCTCCTCCGAGTATTCGACAGCGAAACGCTGCGTACTGCCAGCGGCGATGTGTTCGGTCGTATTTACGAATACTTCCTCATGAAGTTTGCGATGCAGGGAGCCCAGGACAACGGCGAGTTTTTCACTCCGCCATCGTTAGTGCAGACCATTGTTAACCGGCTTATGTCGCGCTGTGATGCTCAAGGACATTCATACGGAACTGGCTGACCTGAACGAAGAAGCTGTCGCATTGGCCGCGAAGATTCAGGAGAACTTCGAGGGGATGGGGATATGAGCAAGAAAATAGTCTCGGCCGAATATTCTAAGGTATTGGACGCAATCAAGGATCGGGTGCGGGAGGCGCAATACGCGGCGTTGCGTGCCGTCAACAAGGAACTTGTCGGCTTGTATTGGGACATCGGTCGGATGATCTGTGTCCGGCAATCGGGTGGGGCCAGTTGGGGAAAATCAATCGTTTCGCGACTAGCAGCCGACCTCCGTGCCGAGTTCCCTGGCGTAACGGGGTTCTCGGACCAAAATCTATGGTACATGCGTCAATTCTATTTGGCGTATCATGCGCACCCAAAACTCCAACCATTGGTTGGAGAAATCAGTTGGGCCAAGCATTTGGTGGTCATGTCCAAGTGCAAAGATGATCTGGAACGCGAATTCTACATCCGGATGACGAAGAAGTTTGGTTGGACCAAGAATGTCCTTATCCACCAAATCGAGAACCAAAGCTATCAAGCCACGTTACTCGGACAAACAAATTTTGATCGGGCTCTCACGCCCAAGCTTCGCGCCCAAGCCAAGTTGGCGGTCAAGGACGAGTACACGTTCGATTTCCTCGAACTGGGAGACGAGCACAGCGAGCGGGAATTGGAACGCGCGCTGATTGCCCGCATCGAGCAGTTCCTCCGAGCTATGGGCGGGCTCTTTGCGTTTGTGGGCAGCCAATTCCGACTGGATGTAGATGGCAAGGAGTACTTTGTCGACTTGCTGCTGTTTCATCGTCGACTGCGGTGTCTGGTCGCCATCGATCTGAAGATCGGCGAGTTCGAGCCGGAGTTTGTTGGCAAGATGCAGTTCTACTTGGTGGCATTGGATAAGCAGGTACGAGAACCGGGAGAGCAAGCCCCGATTGGCATCATTCTATGCAAAGAGAGGAATCGGACAGTTGTCGAGTACGCGTTGCAGGACGCGCGTCAACCGATCGGCGTCGCAACGTACCACACGGTGAAGCGGTTGCCCAAAGAGCTCCAAGGCCAGCTGCCAGCTCCGGAGGAAATTGCCAAGCTGCTGGAGGCATCGCAATGAATCGAACGACGAAAGCATTTCCGCACAACCTCGACTATGTGTTCCTGAATCTACCGTCACCACCGTTCACGGAAGATGAAAAGCAGCGATTAGCGAGAAAAGTGTATGAGCACATTTGGCAGCAATGCGTTGCTCCCCAGCCAGTCGCTGCTTGATCTTGTAGCGTCACTTGGTACCCATATCTCAGCCCGCTGGGCCTGAAAACCCAAGCAGCCATCGAGAGTCGCTGACCTTTTCCGATTTGATATAATGACAGCGATAAGTTGCTTGAGTTTGTCATGTCCGATTTCACCCAAAGGGATCCTCGATGAAATTCAAATTGCTCGGTCTTTTATGCTTTCTGGTGGCTAGTGTTTCGCTGGTGGGAGTTTTGTCGGGTCAGGAAGGTCCTGCACCGGCGACGAGCAAGCTCAAGGAGTTTGCCAAGAATGTCGATGAGGCTTATCGCTTCGAGGTCGTCGAGAAGCGTCAGATCGGATCGAGTCGCGTGGCCCGACTGCACATGGTCTCGCAGAAATGGAAAGATGTGACATGGAAGCATGTCGTTTGGATCATCGTACCGAGCAAGGCAATCGAAAAACCCGACGATGCAGCGAGTCGATCGGCGATCTTGCTGGTCGATGGAGGTGGTTGGAGTAAGCAATGGGGTGAGAATGCCCCCCCTCAAGTCGAGCCCCGGGCCGAGTTTCAGGTTCTTAAGGGTATCGCTGAGGCGACCGGGTCTCCAGCGATCGTCGTTTCCCAAGTTCCATTCCAACCGATGCTCGGAGATCTCAACGAGGATGCTCTGATCGCCGAAACCTTCAAGCGGTTTATCCAGGGGGAAGGGGACGATTGGCCGCTGCTCATGCCGATGGTTCGCTCTGCAGTCCGCGCAATGGACACTGTACAAAAATTCGCAAAAGACGAGTATAAGCTACAGGTCGATAAGTTCACCATCACAGGTGCGAGCAAAAGAGGTTGGACAACTTGGTTGACCTCGGCAGTCGATTCCCGAATCCATGCACTTGCTCCCATGGTCATCGACATGCTCAATATGCCTGTGCAAATGGAGCACCAGATGGCAACCTGGGGTACTTATTCCGATGAGATCGAAGACTACACGTCTCTGAGTCTGCAAAAATTCTTGAAGACCAAGCAAGGCGAGTCCTTGATTCAAATCGTCGACCCTTATCGCTATCGGGATCGGATCGAACAGCCCAAGCTACTGATTTTTGGGACCAACGATCGCTACTGGCCGCTGGACGCTTGCAACAATTACTGGGCTGATCTAAGGGGTGATAAGTATCTGCTCTACACACCCAATCAGGGGCATTCGATCCGGGACATTGCCCGTGTGGCCGGCTCGATCTGTGCGCTGCACAAGAGCCGCTGCGGCCAAATGGTCTTGCCAAAGCTCGATTGGAAGACGGAACTTAAGGATGGTCGGATTTTTTTAAATATGCAGTGCGACACCGACCCGCAGGAAGCATCGATTTGGATTGCTAAATCTCAGACCCGAGACTTCCGAAACTCCAGTTGGACCAGCTTGCCAGCCAAAGAGCTTCAGGCCCGCAAGCACACCGCCGAAGTCGCTATGGACTCGGAGCAATATGTCGCAGCCTTTGGAGAATGGGTTTTCGATGCTGGAACTCTCCCGGCCTTCTTCTCGACGAATGTTGTCATCGCCGAGCCAACCAAGAAAACTCCTTAAGCTCCCGGGCTTGGATTCCCATAGAAAAACCGGCCCGATGAGGCTCAGTCGGGTCGGTTGAACTGTCGGATTTTCGGGTTCTAGCCTATACTTGAGTACTTTCACAGGCGAGGGATCCCTTTAACGGGTAAGGGGTCTGGGGTGAATGCATCAGACCTTTTTGCGGTTCTGAAGGCACAAGCTTCCAGTCAAGCGACTCCCCCTCGATCCTGCTTCCCCGCCTTGCCCTTCGCACACCGGAAATTCCTTCGTGGATTTTGCACCCACCCTAAAAAATTTGCTGCTGGTACTTTTTGCAGTTCTCACCTGTACGCAACTGGCTTGCGAGCCAGCCTCGCAGGTTCGTGTTTACGAATCTCCAAAATCCGAATCGACCTTTGTCTCAGGCCCTCTGGCCAGGACCGATACGCGGGCTAGCAATCCGAGTCCGAGTGTCAACAAGAGCAACCCTTCGGCATCTGGGCCTAAGCGGATCGTCGGAGCGATTATTCCAACCGAGCAAGGTTGTTACTTTCTCAAAGCAACCGACGCGCCCGAGCGGCTTGAACCTTTGCTTGGCGATCTTCGGAATGTTGTCGAGACCTTCACGATCGATCCACAGACGGGACTTCCTGCGAACAAACTTCCCGAAGGTTGGGTGATGAACCCACGCAACGACATTGCGATTGCTGAACTGGTCTCTCCTGAATCGACCGGTCAGGTCAAGTTCACCGTCACGGCCTTGGCCATGCCACCCGAGCAAGAGTGGCAAGGATACTTGCTGAGCAACGTCAATCGTTGGCGAGGGCAACTCAAACTTGGAGAACTGACCAAGGAGACCGTGCAAGAGACCTTGGCAACTGTTCCGCGATTGGGTTCACCGTTGCCATCATATATTTTCGATGCGGTTGGAACTGGCACAGGCGCAATGAGTCCACCACCACAAGGCGTTGCGAACTCTCCGGTCCCCAAGGAACCTGCTTCCCCCAAGCGTCCCTCGCTCGAATACGACTTGCCTGCTGGCTGGAGTGTAGGCCAAGGTTCCCAGTTTCGCTTAGCGACACTCAACGTCGAATCTAAGGAAGGTCGTGGCGAGGTGACCGTGAGTATGGCGACGGACAATCCGCAAGCCAACACGATGATGTGGTTGCAGCAGGTCGCCAAGGAAACCGATCCAACGAAGCTCGAGCCGCTTGTTGAAAAGACCCTTCAGGGGGCCCAAAAGATTGCCGTTGGTGACAAGCAAGCAACCCTCTACCAGATCCGTAATTCGGAAGAACCCATGGCCCCATCCTTGCTGGTGGTCTCCTTGCCGACCGATAGTCCAGAAATGCATTTGTTCGTGAAAGTTATCGGCGAGAATCAGTTCACTGAGGGTCAAAAAGACAACCTCATCCAATTCGTCCAATCCTTAAAACTTAAATAGATTTCCATGGCTACTGCACCTTTGCAAGACGGTCTTTTTCCACGGTCTAGCGAATCTTCGTCTTCGGTCGAAAATGCGATTTGGACCGTCCTGAAGTATGCGGGTTCTTTAAAAATCACCTGCGCGATGTTTTTCCTCGGGGTGGTGATCCTCTTTGTTGGAACCTTGGCACAGGACGAGGATACGATCGTCGACGTCAAGAAAGACTACTTCAATAGCTGGGTGGCTTACGTACCTTTGGACGTGTTCAAGCCTCAGACGATTTGGCCGCATACAGACCAAGAGCGACTTGCTGGTGGATTTGTGATCCCTGGTGGTGCATTGATCGGTTTGATTCTGCTGGTCAACCTAGTAGCGGCCAAGATGACGCGATTTCAAATGACCGCTCGAGGTTCGCGATTGGCTGCAGGGATGGTGCTAACTCTCATCGGCTTTGCGCTCATCGCGATGATCGTTTTTGGCGCGCACCTGGAGGATGGTCTCCAAGGTGAACCGCCGTTTAGTTACGATGCGATTTGGATCGGTTGCGTAGCGAGTATCGTTTTGGCTGCCATTGGGCTTGGTAGCTGGGCGATCGCTTATCCCCCCAAGCAGTCGATTGTGCTGATAACCCTTTGGGTTTTGTTCGTAACCTTTTTGGGCATATCAGTTTTCCTGTTTATCACTGGGGACAAGTATCGAATTCCCGATCCTGGTTTGCGGATTGTTTGGCAGTTGTCCAAGAGCGCGATTGTCAGTTCGGTCATGCTCGCGGGGCTGATCCTGCTGTTTGGGGCTCGGGGTGGAAATGTGCTTATCCACTTGGGAATTGGTCTATTGATGCTCGGGCAGTTCGTCTTCGGGGATCGACAAAGCGAAGAGCGCATCAGTCTTTATGAAGGTGAACGGACTTCGGTTGCCGTTCAAACCGATATTGTCGAATTGGCCGTGATCGATTCTTCGCGACCAGACAAGAACCGGATCGTGGCGTTTGACGATCCGTTGATTTTGAGTTCGATCGACAGCAAGAAGCCCTTGAGCGATGAGTCATTGCCTTTCGAGATCCGCATCGAAAAGTGGATGCCCAATTCGGACATGGGTAGTCGGCAAGAGAACGCCGCTGCAGCGAAGGAATCCGAGGGGGTTTTGGGATTACCGCCCGAGGTGGTTTTGCTCGATGCCCGCAAGTCAGGAGGGGCCAAGAGCGAGATGAACTTTGCCTCGGCCATCGTCTCGATTCGCGAAAAGAAAACCTCGAAAGACTTGGGCAAGTACGCCCTGACGCAGTTCTTTAACGATCCGAGCGTGCGTCCAAAAACGCTCTTGCCTCGATTGGAATCCGACGGAAGGGACTTCGAGTTGGCACTGAGATTCCGTAGGAATATCAAACCCTTTTCGATTGAACTTCAGGATGTGAAGCTCGAACAATACACAGGTACATCGATCCCCAAGGACTATTCATCGATCGTCAGGATCCTCGATGATTCCGGGGCTACACTCCAGGAAGGTCGCATTTGGATGAACAGTCCGATGCGTTTCCGTGGGGAGACCTATTATCAATCCCAATACACATCGGCTGCTCAATCCCCGCTGAAAGTTGAGCAAACGGTATTGCAAGTCGTGACCAATGCCGGTTGGCTCATTCCCTACGTCTCATGCGTCTTGGTCGGCCTGGGAATGTTGGCTCACTTTAGCATCACTTTGACGCGATTTGCCTCAAGGTACGATCGCCAAGCCATCGCGATGCCCAAGCGTAGGCCACTTGCGATTTCCTCATTGATCATTCCAGCGGTGCTAGCCTTGGGTGTGCTCTATTATGCCCTTCCAAAACGCCAGGACACGAGCGAAAAAGTCGATTGGTATGCAGTCGGTCAGTTGCCCGTGCAGCACGAGGGGCGGATCAAGCCTCTATCGAGCGTCGGAAGTCAAATCCTTAAAGCCCTATCGAATAAGCCTTACGCGCTGGAGCCTTATCTGAAAGAAGACTCCGGTGAGAAATCTTCGAAACCACCCAAGAGACGCACCTCGGCCGAGTGGCTAATGAGTGTCATGGTGCATGAGCCTTGGGTGCTTGAAGCTCCGCTGGTTCGAATCGATTCGCAAGTCTTGCTCGACGAGCTTGAAATCAAACGGGACAAGACCAACTGCTATCCAGCCAACCAAATCATGGCAGCCTTGGAAGGCAAGCAGGAAAAGACCGAGAACATCCTGGCTCGCAAAGAGGAGGATTGGAGTTTTGACGAAAAGCAGTTCATGAAGCTTCAGTCGAAGATGCAGATTCTTTTGGGTATTTGGAACGCTTACGAACCGATCGACGAACTCCTCAAGAGTGCGGCTCAGCAACCCGATCGATTGGCGTTGGTGATCGATCGGCTCAAGCCGCTGATCGAATCGCTTCGAGTCAAAGGTCCACCGGCGATCATTCCTCCTCGTGATATTCCTGAGAAGATCGATCCAAAGCTCCCTCCTCCGCGCTGGGATGCTTATGCCCCTGCGTTTTACGAGGTGATTTCCAATTTCGATTCCAAGAAACTCGACAATCCGACGTCGAGGTTCCGAGATATGGCCGCCCTGCTGCGTGAGGGGAATGTCAAGAGCCGCGAAATCAATGCTGCGGTGAAGGATTATTCCGAGCTAATGCAAGACAAGTATGGAGCCGTCGCGAAGGTGCCCAAGGCTCGATTCGAGGCTTGGTATGAGTACTTCAATCCGATCGGTTGGTCTTACGGTCTGTATATCATCGCGGGTCTATTGAGCCTCTTAGGCTTGGCTATCCGCAGCGAGTGGGTGCGCCAGTCGGCTTTTTGGATATGCGTTCTTACCCTTGGACTCCATACGTTGGCGATCATCAGCCGGATCTATATCTCTGAGCGTCCGCCGGTGGTGAGTCTTTACTCGGCAGCGGTATTCATCGGCTGGGCGATTGTGCTAGCAGGTGTTGTTGCTGAATCCTTGTTTCCGATTTCGATCTCGTTGCTCGTCGCATCGATTGCTGGTTATTTGTCGCTTCAAGTTGCCTATGGATTGGACATGGGCGATTCGATGCCTGTATTGCAAGCGGTGTTGGACACCCAGTTTTGGTTGTCGACACACGTCATCAGCGTATCGCTCGGATACAGCGCGACGTTCCTAGCAGGTTTCTTAGGGATAGTCATTGTTCTCGTCAGCTTGATGTCGTCGTTCTTTGGAGATCGTTCTCGAGGGTCAACGCTTCGCGAAACGATCGATATGCTCTATCGGATTTGCTACGGTGTGGTTTGCTTTGGGATCTTCTTCAGCTTCGTTGGAACGGTGCTAGGAGGACTCTGGGGAGACGACAGTTGGGGTCGTTTCTGGGGTTGGGATCCCAAAGAGAACGGGGCTCTGATGATCGTTCTGTGGAATGCCCTGTTGCTCCATGCCAAATGGGATCGCCTCGTGGGTGCATTGGGTTTTGCGACGTTGGCCATCGCTGGCAACATCATCACCGCTTGGTCGATGTTCGGTACCAACATCCTTGGTGTCGGACTTCACGCTTACGGCGGTGAAACCGGAGAATCGCTTAAAATACTCGGGGCCTTTGCTCTGAGCCAATTGGTCATTATCGGACTTGGAATTTGGGCCTATTTCCTTGGTCAGTCTCGATCCTCGTTGCAAGCTTAGGGATTCACAATGAATGCTCAATTCCTCGAACACGTAGCAAGCTCGAACCAGTCGATGCGCGATGCTGGCACGTTCAAACGCGAACGTGTCATCGATTCGGCCCAAGGGACGATGGTCAAGCTCGCTGACGGCAAAGAGTACCTCAATCTTTGCGCCAACAATTATCTGGGGCTGGCTCAGCATCCGGAGGTTCGCCAAGCTGCCGACGATGCCTTGGCTCGTTGGGGATATGGGATGGCCAGCGTGAGATTTATCTGCGGTACGCAGACGATCCACAAACAGCTCGAAGACCAGTTGAGCCGATTCCTAGGCTTTGAAGACACGATCCTCTACAACTCCTGCTGGGATGCCAACGGAGGACTCTTCGAAACGATTTTAGGGCCAGAGGATGCGATCATCTCGGATGAACTCAACCATGCGAGCATCATCGATGGTATCCGTTTGTGCAAAGCCCAAAGGTTCCGCTACAAGAACAACTCGATGGAAGACTTGAGAGCCAAGCTCCAGGAGGCCAAGTCGGCTCGCTTCCGTCTGATCGCTACCGATGGTGTTTTTTCGATGGACGGCACGATTGCTGATTTGGCATCGATTTGCGAGCTGGCCGACGAGCACGATGCGTTGGTGATGGTCGATGATTCGCATGCGGTCGGTTTTGTTGGTCCCAAAGGTCGCGGTTCCCACGAGCATTGCGGAGTGATCGATCGCATCGACATCATGACCGGGACGCTGGGCAAAGCGCTTGGTGGTGCTTCGGGCGGTTATACTTCGGGCAATGCCGAAATGGTCGAGCTTTTGAGACAGCGATCCAGGACATACCTCTTCTCCAACACGATCGCTCCACCGGTCGTCGCCGGAGCGATTCGAGCCTTAGAGTTGCTTCAAGAGTCGACCCAGTTGCGAGACCGATTGGAATCTAATACCGAGTACTTCCGCCAAGAGATGAAGCGACGCGGGCTGAACATTCTCGATGGAGTTCACCCCATCGTTCCGGTCATGATTGGCGATGCGGCATTGGCGGGGAAAGTGGCACAGGCGATGCTTGCCGAAGGAATCTATGTGATTGGTTTCTCGTATCCGGTAGTGCCACAGAACAAGGCTCGGATTCGTACTCAGGTTTCGGCGGCTCACAGCATCGAGCAGCTCGCCCACGCGGCAAGTGCTTTTGAACGATCAATCCAGCAAGCCTAGCAGGTGACTTGTGGATTCAAACCAGTGGAAACTCGCAAGCCTCCAATACTTAGAGCATCTGAGCAAGCTTGGGATCCGAAATTTGCCCAAGCCTCATGCTAACTTGCAAGAGATCTTAGTCGACTGGATCGCTCCGGCCTCTCAAACGCCTGCCGGTGGTGTTTCGGCTAAAGAGGCTCAGCAAGCCCAAGTTGCAGTCACGCCGCGCACTGCATCACCTCTAAAACCACCGACTTCACCGACAGTCTTGCAAACCCAGGTGCCAACGGCGCCCAAAAAGCCCTTGGGTCCACCGGTTGAGTCCCCCTGGTCGACTCCTGCGAAAAATCCCGAAGAGCGAACAGCGGCTTTGGCGGAATTGAAACTCAAGGTCGAGGGTTGCAAAGAGTGCCATGAGTTGGCCTGCAATCGTCGCCAGACGGTCTTTGGCGTCGGGCCTGTGGCAACTCGTTTTGTGATGGTAGGAGAAGCACCGGGAGCCGAGGAGGATCGCCTCGGAGAGCCGTTCGTGGGACCGGCCGGGCAATTGCTCGATAAGATTCTTGTAGCCACTGGAATTCCCCGCGATCAAGTTTACATTCTCAATACGGTCAAATGCCGACCGCCTAACAACCGGGTCCCCAGCGAGGTCGAGTTAGAGAACTGCAGTCCTTTCTTGGAAGCGCAGCTTGAGATCCTTCAGCCCTACTACATCATTTGCTGGGGTGCCACCGCAGTACGTGCGATTCTCGGCACGAGCGAACCGGTCGGTCGCTTGAGGGGCCGATTTCACTGGTACAAGAAAGCCAAGGTGGTCGTGACCTACCATCCGTCGTATTTGCTTCGAGCACCCGAGGCCAAGAAGCTCACATGGGAAGATATGAAGATGCTTATGCGCGAACTTGGGACGCTAAAGACTTAAGCCGATCGATGCAGTTGGATTCTGGAAAGAGCAGCATCGAGTATTCCCGAGAGCCAAGCAGGTGAGCTTCCTGAGACTGACGCTGGGCCGCGATGAGTTTTCGTTGATGTTCTACGACGGCAGGTTCGATGGCTTTGCGAATCTGATCTTTGATGTCAACCATTTGACGGTGCCACATTTTTTTAGCACCGCGCATGGGGATCGCTGAGAGCAGCTTGGCATGGGCGTTTGCTAAGGCAAGATCGTCGGGATTGCTGGGGCTCAAGATACGTTCGGGGGCCGATCGTATCTTACGGGAATGCTCTTTAAGTTTTTCGAGTTCGGTTTCGGCGCTGAGAGTCATGCGGCGCAGGTTCTCGGGCAGGGGTAGATGGAGAGTTGCCGTTGCGATGGTATAGCCTGGGGGCTCGATGCCTAGAAAGCCGCGAATGATCTCGTCGGTCAGTCGGTCGTAGATGCCTCCTCCGATTCCGTGGACGAAACCATCGGCTAAAAAGCATCGCATAAATAGGGTCGTCATCAAAGCTCGAGGTCTGAGGTAGATCTCCTGATCGGCGGCACTGTTTATAGCTTTCTCAAGACCGCCGCTTTGCGGGTCGACTTGGAGCGTCCAAGCCAACTGGTCGGGGCTTAGGCCGCAGCCTAGTTCCCAAATCGAAGAGTCGATTTTGAGCCACATTCGATTACGGCCTGGGTCAATGGATCGATATAGCCAAAAGGGGAGTTCGAGCCAGGGGCCTTGGGTTCCTAACGTGGCTACTGGCTGGCCTGGATTGGTGATCTTTTCTCGCTTGCGGTACTGATCCAGTGCGGAATTGTAGACCTGCCAGAGAGATTGGGCATGAACGATGCAGTGCTCGACGAATTTGAACCAAGCTTGAGTTTGACAAATGCTGCTCATCGGCAGATCGACGTTGCGGAGTCCGTGTTTGGTTTCTGTCAGATGGCGAGCTTGCGATAGGGCCACCGCCGCATTGGATGGACTTGGCAGGTGGGTAAGGCTTTCAAAGAAGTGGCGTGCCATCGGTTCGGGCAAGCCTAGGGATGAAGCGGATGATTCAATCTTGCGAACAAACGGCTCGATGCGATCGTGGTCGATTTCGTAGTTGTGCCATGGTTCTGGAACTTGGCCACTACTTTGCCGTCTTTGGATCGGTAGTGGGCAAGCTTCGTTGCCGATATGCTCCGAGTCGCTTATGGATCGGTAAGGAACCTTGATCGACAGCGACTTGGGTAGATCGTGGTCGATAATCACATGGATTCCGGTCGTGGGTTGCTCAGCAGCACAGAGCGATTTGGTGGCTTGATCGATAAGAAAGTTTTTGTACCAAACCCCTGGGTGGAAAGCTTCCGGTTGGTGTCCACCCATGAGCCAGAGCATGGAGGGCTCTAGGGGAGGTTCGTGGGTATAGCTTCGTGCATAACCTTTGGCGGCAGAAGCGATTTCGATTCGGGCAGATTCACGAAGGCGTTTGAACCATGCTGGAATGGAGTCACTGCTCCAGAGTCGGTGATTCTCGATCACCTGAGAGCATATTTGACCGTGGTCGGGGATACACAGATCTAGGTTATCGCTGCGCGGGGCGCGAACGACCGGGCTTGTCACGAGCAGCACTCGATGCCGCAGCCGGCGGGATAAAGATCGGGGAGCTCAAATCCTCGGGCTCTCATGGCCAGGATGCTTTCATCGATGATTTGGTTGTAGTGTTTGAGTCGAACACCACCATCGTCCATGGCACCACCGAAGGAACGGGCCAAGTCCAGGTAGATCAGTGGCACGGGGACTTCGACGATACTGAGTCCGAGCATGGCGGCTTGTGCCCAGAGTTCCAAGGGCATCGCATAACCGTCGACGGTGATACGGAGTTGTTCAAGTGCGCTGGTGCGGTAGGCTTTAAAACCGCAGAAGGCGTCCGTTAGATTCCATCCAAAGAGATCATTGATCCTTTTGGTGATCGTTCGGTTGATGAACAGGCGTTCGGGTGGGGGAGGTAAGGAGTCACCTTCGAAGGTTTTGAGGTATCTTGAGCCCGTGACGATGTCGGCTTTTTTGCAAGCTTCGACGAACATGGGGATCCGTTGGGGTTGGTGCTGGCCATCGCAATCGAGCGTTACGATGACTTCATAGCCTTCGGCAATCGCATATTCGAAGGCGGTTTTGAGGGCTGCACCGTAGCCACGGTTCTGGGGGTGATGGATCACCGCGATGTCTTTGCGATTTCTCAGCAGATCGCTAGTTCCGTCTTTCGAGCCGTCATCGACGGCCAAGACATCTGGGGCGTAACGAACCACTTCGTCCAAGACGCTACTGACGTGCTTGACTTCGTTGTAGACAGGGATTGCAGCCAGCCAGCGGGACATAGGATTTACCGATCGATAAAGAGGACAAAACACCCGTGCATTGTAGGTCGCCGGAAAGCCAGGTCAACAAAGAGCCTTGGGATCAATCCGATGCCGTTTGGGGGACCGCAAGCAGATGGCTAGGTCCCAGACAGGCATCGGATTCACCGAGCCCAGGGGCTTGTTTGAGTTCTCGGTTCAAGTAGGGGTGGTCGATGGAAGAAATCTCGCTGAGCTTGGGCAATTTGATCCAGTGAATACTTCCATCGCTGTAGAGGATGTTCAGACCGCGAGAACCGTGGTGCTCAAAGTCACCGTCATCGACAAAGCTTGCCTGTTGGACAGGCCAAGTATCACCGATCCAAGCGACCCTCGCAGGGGACTCGATCGACGGCGCGCTGTATTTGCCGTCAACGACAGAACCCATATTGTAGGAATAATCGCCTCAAGTCGATCACCTTTTCCGGAAAGCAGAAACCCCGGTATT
>JAJTFC010000012.1 GCA_021298315.1 Planctomycetaceae bacterium | reverse complement strand
CGCTATGCCGTTGGGTTTGCTAATCCCCGTATCGACCACTGTTGTCTTGCCGCTTGTCGGATCGACCCGAACGACCTGTTGGGCTCCGGTATCGGTAAAGAGAATATGTCCTTCGCTGGTCACTGCCAAATCGTTGGGCTTAACCCCTTGGGCAATCGTTTTGACCTCTTTGGTTTCGATGTCGATCGAGAGGATACGACTCTGGGCGCCTTGGCAAGCGATCAATCGCTTTCCATCGGGCGAGAACTCCAGACCGCTTACGGATTCCTTGCACAACTCCGTCTTGGTCCCATCTGCGGCGCTGATTTTGTAAACCGCCGGAGCCTTCATATCGCAAAAGTAGATGTTCCCTTGAGCATCGCTACACAATGCGTCTGCAAAGCCCAAGTTGTCAGCAACCACCTTCCAAGACTCGCCAGGAATGAGCAGATTGAGCAAGGTCAAGTCACCACCGAGATCCCCTCGGGTATCGATCACTGGGGTGTGAGCCTCTTTGCGCCAGAGCCACTTCATCGCATCTGGAAAGAGCGAACTTCCGTAATCATCGTTGTGGGCATACCCATCGGTCCAATCAAGGCGAAGATCGTACCCCATGTACTTCAAGGCCGATGCCATGAGTTGGTTTGACCAAGGCCAAGACCCAAAAGGGTTGTCGATATCGCCAGTGGTATCGGACATATAGACTCGAATCGGCTTGGGCTCGGTCTTACGCACCCACGATGGGTAGATGTTACCACCTCGCAGGTTGGTAAAACTTCCAACCGTCGAATAGACTTTGCGAAACGAGTCGGGTCGTTCCCAAGCGACCGTAAAGGCGCAAATAGCACCGGAGCTCGAACCGGCGATGGCTCGCGAGTTCGGATCCTCCGAGATACGGTAACGCTTCTTGACTTCGGGAATGATTTCCTCGTGCAAGAACCGAGCGTAGCGATCACCCAAGCTATCGTATTCGTAGCTACGGTTCGAGAAGCGATTGTTGTTCAGAGGCTGAGATTTATCGTGGCCTGGATTTAAGAAAACGGCGATCGTCGGTGGCATCTCTCCACGTGCAATCAGGTTGTCAAAGACGGTCGGGACACGCCAGCGTCCATTGACGTTTTGCATCCGCTCGCCGTCTTGGAAGACCATCAGTGCGGCAGGCTCAGAATCTTTGTATTGGGCTGGGACATAGATCCACCAGTCGCGTGTGGTGTTAGGGAATATCGTCGACTCCCAAGCGTCCATCTTCTCGACTTTACCTTTCGGCACATCCTCGCGGGCCACCGCATCAGGATGAGGTTCCCACTTGGGCTTGGTCTCGACGATGGGGATGTTGGTCGACTCGGATTCCTTGGCCCAGAGCCATCGCAATGCATTGGGAAGATCTTCTCCACCGTATTTACCGCTGTGACCACCGTCGGTCATCACCAATTTGTAGTTGTAGCCGGCAAACTGAAGAGCTGCGGCCATGTCTTGGTTGCCCAACGGCCAATTGCCGTGCAAGTTGTTGAGATCCTCTTTGCCTTCTTGCAGATAGACCTTGATCGCTTTTGGCGATTGTTTCGTTTTTCGGATGAGGCCTGGATAAGCCCAACCGCCTCGGATGTTGGTGAAACTTCCGATGTGGCTGAGGACTTTACCGAACTGATCGGGGCGTTCCCAAGCGACGGTAAACGCGCAGATGCCGCTCGATGAGATCCCGCACACGGCGCGATCGGCGGGGTCTTTCGAGATGTTCAGATCCTTAAGGACCACGGGCA
Source organism: Planctomycetaceae bacterium (assembly GCA_021298315.1). Lineage (GTDB taxonomy): Bacteria > Planctomycetota > Planctomycetia > Pirellulales > Pirellulaceae > JBKCUI01. The sequence continues at coordinate 80,266 of JAJTFC010000012.1, read as the reverse complement.
GGAATTCATCGATGAGGAATTTCGGGTAGCGGTCGCCGAGGGAGTCGTATTCAAAGGATCGATTCGAGCGATCGGCGCTGCCTGGTTTGTTGGCTGGGATATTGCCTGGATTGACAAAGACAGCGACGGTCACGGGCATTTGTTTCTGGTGGATCAAGTTATCCAAGACGATCGGAGCGCGAAAGGCTCCGTCGGTTTGAGAGTAGCCTGAGCCGTCCATGAAGACCATGAGGCTTGCGGGTTGCTGCGGGTTGTACTGGGCTGGGACATAGATGCTGTAAGCCCGTTTGGTACCGGGGAAGATTTGGCTATCGTTCCATTCCCCTTTGGTCATTTTTCCGGTGGGAACGTTGGGCTGAACGATTCGATCGGGGTTTTCTTGCGCGTGGAGTTTGTCGCTATGAGCGACGAACAGAGCGACGAGGGAGAAGCAGAGCAATAGAGATCGCATAATGAAGATTCGACGGGTGAGAACACGGAGGGATTTGAGAAGGGCACAAGGACAGGCTCACATTGTACTCGATAATCACCATCGCCAGGGGCATCGCCCCAGGGCAGCGTTACGCATGGATATGGCCGATGGCCAAACCGCCACGGAAACAACATCCTTTCCTGGGGCGTTGCCCCAGGCTACGTTGAATATCGCCTTTGGCGAAAAGAGACGGTCAAACCATTTGGACAAGGAACGTAACGGTCAACCCTAGAGTTTTTTTGCGAATATTCACTAAAAAGACCAAGGTTATTTAGTCCGCTTAACGAAGCGGTTCTTTCTGCGTATGTTTCTCGATGAATTCGACCACGGGCGTAGGGTCATCGAGGCCGTGAGGATGGTGACCTACGCCCGGCTTGTGGATCACCTCGAAGACTCCACCGAGTTCCCGATAACGTTTCTCGGCAGGTGCCGTATTCTCGTCGGGTGGAACGACATCGTCGGCATCGCCCACGACCGAGACGATCGCGATATGGTGTTTGGCGAAAACCTCTAGTGTCTTTAGAGGTGTACCTGGATAGTCGATCGCTTGTTGGTCTGACTCGAAACCGTACCATCGCTTGAGCTCCTGCCAATCGCCAGGACTCCCCTTGCCTTTGCCTTTTCCACCCGGCCAACTTGTATAATCGAGCACTGCGGCATCGTCATAGATCACACTGACGCGATCCGGATGGGTGGCTGCATAACGGTGAGCATAGAGCCCACCACGAGAGATCCCGATGAGTACTGCTTGGTGATGAAACCCTCGTTGTTCAAGCATCTTATGGAATGCAACGAGTTTCTCGATCGCCTTGGGAGCACCAAAACTATTACCCACGGAAAGAAAAACGTGGTAATAACCGCGACTTACAAGCATCGGTGCTGCGCAGCGCTGCGTAAAGGCGTCTGGAAACATCATGCACCAGGAGAACCGACCGTCGCCTCGAGGCTCTTTGGGCTCGACGACCCAAGCTTCCGCACCATCGAAGGTGAATTTATGGCGTGTGAATCCGTGCCAACTGTCAATCGTCTGGCCTTCGAACTCTAGATCGACGATCTTTCGAGGAGTAATTGATGTCGCACTTGCAGGCTCCTTGGTAGCCTCTTGGCCCCAGAGTGAATTACCCGGTGAATTAACCGTGCACAGCCAAGCGACGATCATCCAAGCGCTAACAAGACAGATCGGTTTTAGGTTCATGGTATAAGAGTCCTCGATGTAGACTTGCTTTTTACCATAGTTTATAGGGAAAACCAGTTGGCTATTGTTCGACGATTGTCCTCAATCGGCCATTGTTCGACGATTGTCTCAATCGTCCCTCTGCCGAGCCTGCGAGGCGAGTCTGAGGGCTCCTGCAAAGACGCCAAGCTAAAGCTTGTCGGCAAACGGCTGAGGACAGCCGTTGAACAATAGTGTTCGACGATTGTCCTCAATCGTCCCTCTGCCGAGCTTGCGAGGCGAGTCTGAGGGCTCCTGCAAAGCGACGCCAAGCTAAAGCTTGTCGGCAAACGGCTGAGGACAGCCGTTGAACAATCGACAGCCGTTGAACAATCGACACTGCGGACTTTTTCAAGGCACCATCGCTGGCTCCTGGCCGCTTTGGAGATCGGCACTCTCAAAACTTAACGCTCGATGAGCATAACTCACGTCGATCTCGCGGACGATTTGTTTAAGCCCCTGCCGACGACCCCTCACCTTCGGAACCTTGCGTTCCTTCGGCCCGCTAGGATCCAGCTGCCTTCGCTCTTGTACCTCCTGCCGGTCTATGACCACCTCGTCAGGTGCACACACCGCAAGGATCACTCGGTTATTACGGATCCCCCGAACCTCGACGACAATCTCGTCCCCGATGCAAATCCTTTCTCCAATTTTTCGACTTAGTGCAAGCATCTCTTCCTCCCTGGGTTTGACTTGGGTCTCTCTTTGAGTCCTCCACGAACTCCATGCAAGTAGTGTGGGCCGAGCCAGTGACACCTCTGGTCACTAGAACCCAACAAAGCAAAAAATTTTTTTAGAACTTTCGTTTGTTTGCTAGCTTACCTAGCCAGCCGCCAAGGGATCGATGAGAATCTTCAAATCAAAATCCTGCTAAAATCCTCACCTAACCCCCAAAACTCTTTGTTCCAACGGAAAGTTCACTTGGCCATGAAATTAACCAAAACCCTGTGGATGTTGATCATAGGCATCGCGCTTGCAGCCAGTACCCTTGGCCTGGATCGGTGCATCGCCGGCGAACCGTCGAAGGACTCGGCAGAGCCTGTACCGACGGAATCCAAGCGAATCGTGCTTATCGCGGGCAAGCCCTCGCACCCTCCTCGAATGCATGAGTTCAACGCCGGAGTGCAACTGCTATCTGAATGCTTGAAAAATAGCGGACTACCCGTAGCTGTGGATATCTCACTCAATGGGTGGCCCAAGGATGAATCGATCTTAGACCGAGCCGATGCGATCGTCTTTTACATGGATGGTGGTGGCGGGCACGAAGCCGTCGGGGAATCAGGAGGACGCCTCAAAAAGATCGATGAACTTGCCAGCAAAGGAGTTGGGATCGGTTGCATGCACTATGCGGTCGAGATTGTTGCGGATCAAGCAGGCAAAGAGTTTAAGAAGTGGATCGGTGGGCATTACGAGCACATGTTCTCATGCAATCCGATCTGGTCACCAGAGTTCAATCAATTGCCTGAACATCCGATCACGCGTGGTGTGAAACCTTTTTCGGTCAAAGACGAATGGTATTTCAACATGCGGTTTGTCAACGACTTGCCGGGCGCAAGTGCGGCTCAAAGTGACAGTGGCAAGTTCGTACCGATCCTCGTGGCCGCTCCTTCCGATGCGGTCCGCAATGGACCTTATGTTTATCCTCCAGGGCCTTATGCTCACATCCAAGCCAACAAAGGACGCGCCGAAGCAATGCTTTGGACGGTCGAACGTCCCGATTCAGGACGTGGCTTTGGATTCACCGGAGGTCACTTCCACGACAACTGGGGTAATGATTCGTTTCGCAAGTTGATCCTCAACGCTTGCCTGTGGTTGGCCAAAGCGGAGATTCCTGCCGAAGGGGTCGCATCGACCGTAACGCAAGAACAACTCGACGCCAATCTAGATCCTAAGAAGAAGTAATCTGCCGGCCAGCTGTTGGCTCATCGACACAGGTTGCTATCGCGATGTCGCCGACAACATTGACGGTGGTTCGAGACATGTCCAAAAGACGATCGACTCCCATGATAATGCCGATCCCTTCGGCCGGCACGTTGATCGTCTGCAAGACCAGTACCACAAGGGGTAACGATCCTCCCGGAACCCCTGCTGTTCCAATCCCCGCCAGCACGCTCAATAGCACGACCGTAAGCTGCTGGGTCAAATCCAAATCCCGCCCGAAGACTTGGGCCAAGAACAACACGGTCATCCCTTCATAAAGGGCCGTTCCATTCTGATTGGCCGTCGATCCGATCGTCAGCACAAATCGCCCAACTTTGGGATCCAAACGCAACTTTTCCTCGACAACCCTGAGCGATGTCGGAAGCGTCGCATTGGAACTCGATGTGGCAAACGCCGTCAAAATCACTTCGATGATGTCTTTAAAGAACCCAATCGGCGAGCGTTTTGCGATCAACCAAACCGCAAGCGAATAGACGACAAACATATGGATCCCAAGTCCGGTTAGTACCGCGAACACATAGCCCGAGAGAGCTACGAGGAACTGCAAGCCAAGGACTGCGGAAATCGAGAACACCAATGCGGCCACGCCGATTGGCGCAAACTTCATCGCAACGGAGATAATCACCATCACCGCCTCGTAGATGCCCCGTAGCACTTCAAGCACCGGCGAGGCTCGCTCGGCAGGGATCACCGTCAAGGCGATCCCAAAGCATAGGGAAAAGAACATGACCCCTAGCATCCCACTGCCCGGCGACGACCCATCGAGGGCTCCAACGGCTTCCTGAAGTGGATTTCTGGGAATGATGTCCAAGATCGTATCGGTGATCGACTTGGCTTTGCTAGCAGACTTAATGCTCTTGCTGGCATCCTCGGCATACTGCTGCTTGAGCAGATCCCGGCTCCCCTCAGAGATCAAATCACCGGGCCTAAGCGTATTGGCCAGCGTCAATCCTATGAGCACCGATGCGGTCGAGAAGACAAGGGTCATCCCAAGCGTTCGCATGCCGAGTCGACCTAGTTTTCGAACATCGCCGATCTCGGCAACCCCGAGCGTCAGTGCGCAAAAGACCAATGGCACAACGACCATGAAGATCAATCGCAAGAAGATGTTCCCGATCGGGGCGGTGAACGTGTCGGCAAACCATTTGAGCCGTGCAACTGCCTCGGGGCCTTGTCCTCTGACGACTACATTGCACAGGATGCCGGCAGTCGCACCGATGGCCATCCCGATGAGAATCTTCCAATGCAGACCCAGTCGGGACTTGCTTTCCGTCTTATCGAAACCAGAAACCATATCAACGACCACCCGGTGGACAATACTTTTTCAACCAAGCGAACACTTCGTGATGCCAAGCGATGCTGTTCGCTGACTTGCTCACCCAATGGCCTTCGTCTGGGAAGTTCACAAAGCGGCTTGGAACCCCTTGTCGCTGCAGTGCTTGAAAAAGCTCGTGGCCTTGGCCGATCGGGCAGCGGAAATCCAAATCGTTGTGAATCACGAGCATGGGTGTTTTGTATTTGCCCAAGTTACCCGCCAGAGTGTGCGGGCTGAACTCTCGATACTTGCCTGGGATTTCCCAAGGAAGCCCACCATGTTCAAACTCGTCGAACCAGAGCTCGTCGGTCGTTCCCCACATGCTTTCAAAGTTGTACACGCTGCAGTGACTGATCAGACAACGCAAGTCCTTGGCGATCTCATTGACCGCAAACCAGTCTTGCATGTAGCCGCCGAAGCTGGCTCCTGCGGAACCGATTCGCGAAGCGTCGACATAAGGCAATTTCTTGACCGTCTCCAGACCGGCGACCAAGTCTCGATAGCACTTACCACCCCAGTCACCGCTGATTTCGTCGCAGAACTTTTGTCCAAAACCAGTAGAACCTCGAGGGTTTGGAAGCACGACGACATAGCCCTGGGCCGCCCACAACTGTGGATTCCAGCGAAAGCTCCAACCGTCTTCCCAAGCTCCCTGCGGCCCTCCGTGAATCAAATAAGCCACCGGCCATTTCTTCGCAGGATCGAAACCAGGTGGCTTGAGAATCCACATCTGCATCGGCAGATCCCCTTCGACATCGACCGACACCGACTCCGGAGCGGTCCTCGATAGGCTCGCCACAAGAGCATCGTTATCCCCCGTGATCTTCTTGAGCGGAGCCGTTGCCAGCTCGGACTTGTTGCCTACGAAAAGTTCGGCAGGACCGTTGATCGTTGCTCGGGCAAAGACGACGCGATCGGCACAAGGATGCATGGCCGTGATCTGTCCAGCTCGGCTCGGTCCACCAAGCTCCTCTCCAAACCGAAGCGCGACTTGCTTGGGCGCCCCTTTGCCATCGACTGTAAACAAGGCCGTTGCACCATTTTGTTCGGCAACAAACGCGATGCTCTCGTCACTGAGCCAGCTATAGTCGCTGACCGAACGATCGATGTCGGCGGTCCAAACCTTTGGCTCCCCAACCCAACTCCCGTCGGACTTGCAATCAACGACCATCAAATTCCATTTGTCGGCTTCATAGCCTGCACGAGCTTGGGCTCGATAAGCCATCCGTTTGCCACTAGGACTGAACTTGGGATTGCAATCGGCGGCAGGATTGTTTGCCGTTAAACTTTCCCAAGTGGTCGAAGGGTTGCTCAAGTCGATACGGCACAGATCGTAATTGGTCGTCCAACTTTCACCTTTGGAAGGTACTGCAGTGATGATCAAGTAGCGACCATCGGGAGAAAAACAAAAATCATCACCGGCGCTGAAGGTCATGCTCGTGGGATAAGCATCCCGATCCCCAGGAGTCACATCGCGACACTCCGTTCCATCCGCATTGATCACGAACAAATGCTGACGCTTGTCCTCAACGTACGAATCCCAATGCCGATAAAAGAGCCTCGTGAAGATCTTGGCCTTCACAGGACTAGCCGCAGCTTGATCGTCAGCCTCCTTGTTCTTGGCATCCGACTGAGCAAACGGCAAGTCGCTGAATTCCGGACGGATCGTCGATACGAATGCAACCCGCTTGCCATCCGGAGACCAGATGCCTGTGGAAGCTCCAGTCGAGATGCGAGTCAACTGCCTGGCTTCACCCAACGAGCTAGAATCCAGAATGTACAACTGCGACGAGCCATCGCGAGTGGACTCAAAAAGCAATCGCTTACCATCCGGCGAAAACCTCGCGTGCGTATCGGACTTGGCCGACGTCGTGACCTGATGAGTTGTCCCATCTTCTAAATCGAATCGGTAGAGATTTGTCGACTTGGCGTTCTTAGCCGGATCGGTGAACTTGGTCGCTTGATAAACCACCGATTTGCCATCGGGGCTTAACTGCGGCTCGGCATACCGCATGAACTTGAACATGTCCTCAATCTGCACGGCTCGGGGCCCTTTCGTTTCGCTGCTAGCTCCCGAAGCGGTCGTTTGCCCTAACGCGTTGTGCATGCTGGTGTTAAGCAAAAGTGAGCCGAGGGTCAGACCCAGAATCCGGGCAGAACGCATGCCATAGAGCATGCCCATGGTGGGGAGCTTCATTATTAGTGACTCAAATAGAACAAGGTTGATAGAGCGCTCCGACGGGCGGTCGATCCGAGGTCACCATCATATCCAAAACGAAATCGATTGTATGCTAGCAAATCGAAGAGTCCTCCCATTTTATCTAGGCGTTACAGGGGGGTAGCCTGTTTGGGAATACTGGGCGAATTCGGTGCAGAGTGTTTTCATCACCGGGGGTTGGAAGGTCGAAAACCTAAGGACGAGGGACGAATTCAAACGCTCCGCGATACCGGTAGTGGAGGTGTCGGTTTGGAGGCCACGGCATTTGAAACGTCCTAGGGGATTCACGGATGACGATGCGGTCTAAAAAGGGTGTCAGTGGGTGGGTCTTTGCACTCTTGGCAACCATCGTTGCGTCGGTCTTGATCCTCTTCGGAGGGGATCTTGTAGGCTCGAAGCGAAAAGGGGTGAAGTTCCCCGAGCGTACGCGGGTGGTTGACACGGTTGAAACGCCGGTGACTAGGCCAAAGATTGTGGCCGAGCCGATTGTCTCCGAGCGGCTCTCGGATAGGGATCTTGTAGTTCGCTCGGACTTAAGCACGTTTCGAAGCCCCTCACCGAGCGCCTTGGCGATGATGGAGCCGACGAGTTCGGTTCGAATCTCGGCACCTTTAGCTCGCGAGTATACCAATCCATTTGAATCCCATAGTGCCTCGGCTTTGCTTGCGGCCAAGGCGGCTTCGAATCCAGGATCGGTACTTGCCAGCCTCCCTGTCTCGGCGACGATGTCAACGAGCCAGCAAGACTCGCCCAAGAGTACTTCGAACGATCCGTTGTTTCAACGACGGCAACTCCCTGCGGCAACCGCTAGCAATCGCAATTGGCCGCTGGCATCGAGTCTTCTTACGCAATCGAGCAGCCTCACTGAAATTTCCAAAACAGCATCGCTTGATGGCCTAGATGGCTGGGCGACTGAGGTTCAGCAACTTTTTGAATCGCTTTCTCAAGTTCCGATTCAATCGCAGCAATCTCTCGAGCTTTTGCTCAAAGCCAAGACACTTGCAGCCCAAGGCTTTGCATGGGCCGAAGCGAATTTGGAGTCTGCAACAACTCAAGCAATGGCGGTATCTCTAGTTGCACAAGGGATCCAACGACGGGCGATTGTCTGGGATCGGGTCTATCAGTGCATCGGTTCGGACGCTACAGGATCCGAGTCGGAGAAGTTTGTTTCGCTGCGTCGCTCGGAACTCGACTATGCGAAACTCTCGGAGCATCTTGCGGTTGTTCGAGATGCGTTGCAGGCGACCGCAGATGCATCGAACTGGTCTGAGTTTCTGATGCTTGATCAAATCGAAAAACTGGCAAGCGGTGGTCTTGTAAGTCAATCCGAGCAAATCCAGGTTGCCCAGGAATTCCTCGGACGACTGACCTTCAGCCGCCTGAGCGAGGATCAAAAGAAAGTTCTCACGAGCCGAGAGATCCAAACCTTGGCCGAAGATATCCGTCCTTTGACGGTCATTCCGATCGACTACCGAAAGCTTTTGTTGGACATCGAATCGATCGAAGAAAGCTCGGTGCATCGATGCTGTGAGGATGTCGCCGAAGCGATACAGTCTCTGCGGTTCGCGGATTCGCAAACCCAATATGCAGTCGCCAACGCTTTGAATCAGCAATACCGCAACGCAAATATTCGCCTAAGTGTATCAGAAGAGTTTGTCAATCGACTCATGCCCAAAGATCAAGTCTCGACGCGGCCGGTTCAGCAGCGGATTCTGGGTGCCGATACCCAGGGGGCTAGCCAGATACAAACGAACCTCAAAGTCGACTTTCTTCCAGACACAAGCGGCTGGAAAGTTGCCTTGAATCTCGATGGCAATATCCACTCCAATACCCGTAGCAGCCGAAGCGGTGCGACCTTCTACAACTCGAGCAATGCCAAGGTGCAGTCGGTTCGTGAAATCCGTGTCGATCCTGCTTCGCTGTCGATCAACGGCCAACCCGCCAGTGTGCAATCGCAAGAGTCGCTTCGCAAGTTCTCGACCAACTGGGATCAAATGCCAATCCTCGGCGACATGGTTCGATATGTAGCCAAGCAGGAGTTCAATGAGAAGAAGCCGATCGCTAAGCGAATCTCGCAGCGCATGATTGCCAAGCAGACCGACGATGAATTCAATAAGCAGCTTCAAACCAACATCGATCGCGCTCAAGAACAATTCGACAAACGGCTCATCGGACCTCTCCATTCGTTGGATCTTCAGCCGATGATTCTCGACATGCAGTCGACCGACACTCGGCTTGTTGCAAGATATCGCGTCGCGGGGGTCAATCAAATCGCGGCCTTTACTCCTAGGCCACTGGCACCCTCCGAAAGCCTCTTGTCGGTGCAGTTGCATCAATCCGCGATCAACAACCTAATCGCCCAAGCGATCCCGACCGACCGCGATTGGACGATCCGCCAACTCGCAGACAAAATCGCACAGATCCTTCAGCAAGCACCTTTTTCGTTGCCCGAGGATACCCCAGAGGATGTAATCATTCGTTTCATGGATGTCCATCCAATGACGATCGAGTTCGCTGATGGGCGAATGTGGCTGACGCTCAGAATCGCTTCGCTCGAGCAGCCTGGCCGAATCCAACTGAAGAACTTTACGGTTCGCACATCGTACATACCGACCGTCGAAGGCTTGCGAGCCTCCTTGGAAAGAGATCCACTGATCAGTGTCGATGGACACCGTTTGGGCTCCAAGGATCGCTTTCCGATCCGAGCCATATTCACGAAGGTGTTCGCTGGAAACTCGGCAATTCCGATGGTTGCCGAATCGTTGATCAGCAATCCGCTAGCCCAGGGGATGCAAGTCTCCCAGCTTCAGATGGAGCAAGGCTGGCTTGCGATCGCTGTCTCTGACTCGCAAGAGGCCGTCAAGCCAAGCTTGCCACCGATCGTAGATCCGATCGCTGCTGGGTTGTCTAAAAAGCAAGTTCGCTGATCCGTCCGATCCGTCTGATCCGTCTGATCCGTCTGATCTGTCTGATCTGTCCGATCTGTCCGATCTGTCCGATCTGTCCGATCCGTCCGATCCGTCTGATCCGTCTGATCAGAGGATTTCGCTCAGATCGCGGGATCCGGGGATATCTTGGGGCCAGCGAGTCCAGATTGGTGTCAAATCTTGGATCTTCTTTTTGTATTCGTTCTCTTGCAGAGTCTTTTTGGTCTTTAAGATCGACTCCTTGATCTCGCCTTGCGCCTGAGGGAACGTCATTTGGTAAGCGTTCTGGCGCTCGAGGACTTCAATCACATGAAACCCTTCGGTGTCTTCGATCACTTGGCTCAAAGCCCTGACGGGGATCGCAAAGACCGCCTCGTCGATCTGCTTACTCTTGAGTGCACCTTGCCTGGTCCAATCAAAGTTACCTCCCTCTTCCGCAGAAAAGCCGGTCGAGAGTTTCTTGGCAACCGCATCGAAGGGAGCCCCGCCAAAGTAGACTTGATTCCACATCTCGACAATGGCTTGATAAGCCGATTGGCGATCCGGGTACTTGCTAAAGACCGCCGACATGATTCGGAATTTGGCCCGAGATGGTCTTTGCCACTGCTCGGGATGGTTGTCGTAATATTCTTGCATCTCATCGAGAAACACTGTTGGCTTCTCTTTGACACCCTCGCGGAGCGCTTGATCGGCCCATACTTGTTCTGCGAAAGATCGCATCATTGAAGCAAGCGATGTACCTTGGGACTCAAGCAACTCGATGAACTCTGCTTCGGTCTCCAGCTTTGCCTTCTTGACCTGCTCGGGTAGCACCTTGGTTCTAAAGATCTCCGCTGTTTTGGACATCATCTTCGAGCGGATATCGTCCCGCTCTTTCTTGGGCTTGCCTACCGCTTGCGAATTGACAAAGTACTGAGCCAGACACTTCTGCTGGATCGACATCTTGAGGGATTTGCGCAAGTGCAACTGAAACTCGGGGTTGTTGAGCATCTCCATGGTGACTTTTTCAGCGGGGAAAAGATCGCCTACGAGTACTCTCTCTTCACCCACGACCGCTACAATCGAACTTGCCGCAAACAACTCTCCAGTGCTCGATGATCGCAGATCACCGACAAGGTCGATTGATGACGCTTGCTGAACTTGTGCCCAAGCCGGATCTGAAGAGTGAATCAGGAGCCCAAGGCAAAGCAGTGCAGCAATGTATCTAAGTACGGAGTATTTCAGTACGGCGTATCTCAATACGGCGTAACTCAATACGGTATATCTATGAACCCTGTGCGAATGGAGCATCCGCGATCCCATCCCAATGAAGGCTTGTTCGAAACACACTTACCCAACGGTAAGCATCGCGCAAGGGTAGGTGATTTGGGTCTACCAGTGCAAGATCGCCTGAAGGACTGCTAGCAAATCGATTTTTGCTAGCAACTCGGTCATATTCGGTTCGCCAGGTTCGTTGGAAGCAGCGTCGGCCAAAGACCAAAAGGCTTGCATGTCTCGTTCGACGAGCCTGAGTTTGCCCGCATGTTTGGTGGCCAACTGGGAGATTCGCCGATGATCGCTGTAGGTAAAGCAAAGGAAATGGTTTTGCACATCGATGGCTTTGATCGACCAGAGCGTCGCATCCATCCGCAGTTGAGCGATTTCCAAAAGCCGCTCGACTGGCCTTGGGATCTGACCGAAACGATCTTCGAGCTCTTGGCGCATTTGGCTGATCGACTGGATATCCTGCAGGCGGCTGATACGACGGTAAACGTCGATTTTGTGCCGCATATCCTGGATGTATGCGGGGGGTAGATAGGCTTCGACGGGCAACTGGATATCGACATCGAGGCTGAGTTTCAGAGGCGATTTGGTCATTTGCCGGACGGCTTGGTCGAGCAGTTGGCAGTACAGTTCGTACCCCACGGCAGCGATATGTCCGCTTTGCTGAGTACCAAGCAGGTTGCCTGCACCGCGGATCTCCAGGTCTCGCATGGCGATGCCAAAGCCGGCTCCGAGTTGCGAGAACTCTTCGATCGCATGGAGTCGCCTTGCGGCATCGGGGTTCAAGTGCTTGTTGCGATCGACCAGCAAGTAGCAGTGGGCTTGGTTTCGGTACCGACCGACGCGACCGCGCAACTGATGCAATTCGGACAAGCCGTAACGATCGGCTTCATCGATGAACATCGTGTTGGCGTTGGAGATATCCAAACCGCTTTCGATAATCGTGGTGGACAAAAGAATATCGGCTCGATGCTCGATGAAGTCGAGCATGACTTGTTCGAGTCCATGTTCGGCCATCTGGCCGTGTCCGATCACGATGCGGGCTTCAGGTGCGATTCGCTGGAGTTTGGCGGCCACGCTATGCATATCCTCGATACGATTATGAACAAAATAGATTTGCCCATCGCGATTGAGCTCGCGGAGGATCGCATTGCGGATCATCGCATCGTTCCATCGAACCACACGGGTCTCGATCGACATGCGATCTTCGGGAGGTGTCTCGAGGTTCGAGATATCTCGAATACCGACAAGCGACATATGCAACGTTCGTGGGATCGGAGTGGCCGAGAGGGTTAGCACATCGACCTTGCTCGTGGTCTTCTTTAATCGTTCCTTGAGCTCGACTCCAAACTTTTGCTCTTCGTCGATGATCAGTAGCCCGAGGTTAAAGTACTTCACATCCGAAGAAGCGATTCGATGGGTTCCGATGATGATATCGATTTGCCCTTTAGCCAGCTTGGCCAAGGTTTCGTTTTGCTCGGCGTTGGTTTCAAAGCGACTGAGCTTAGCGATTTCAAAAGGGAACTCAGCCATGCGTTTTCGGAATGTTTTGAAGTGCTGCTCGGCCAGCACGGTCGTCGGCACGAGCACCGCAACTTGGTAACCGCTTTCGACGGCTTTGAAAGCCGCACGCATGGCGACTTCGGTTTTTCCGAATCCGACATCACCGCAGATGAGCCGCTCCATGGGCCGCGTCGAGATCATGTCCTTCTTGGTCGCCTCGATCGCTGTCAATTGATCGGGTGTCTCCTCGTAGGGAAACGACGCTTCGAATTGCTTTTGCCAGATCGAGTCGGGTTTGAAGCTGACGCCTGTTAATGCTCGGCGTTGGGCCTGGAGTTCCAGAAGCTCGGCCGCCATGTCTTGCACGGCGCTTTGGGCCGCTTGCTTTTGACGCGCCCAAGCTTGCCCGCCGATTTTTGCCAATTTCGGACGAGTCTTAGTACCACCGATGTATCGCTGGACAAGATCGATATTGGCCGTCGGTACATAGAGTTTGGTCCCTGCGTCGAATTCGAGCATCAAGTGCTCGACTTTCTGACCCTCTTTACTGATGATCTCCATGCCTAAATAGATCGCAATGCCATGCGAGAGGTGAACCACCAAGTCCCCTGGCTTAAGATCCAGGAAAGTGTCGATGGCTCTGGATGCATGCTTGCGACTCGATCGCTTGAGCATGGCTCTACGGAGGATTTGATTGACCGTCAGAATGAAAGCCCCGTTGGGAATTTCAAATCCGCTGCTCAAGAGTCCGACGACGAGCAAAACCCGACCCGATTGGGCGGCTTGGCAAGTCTCGATGATTTCCTTCATCCGGGCTAGTTCACCATCGTTGATGCAGACGATCACCGCTCGGCGATCGGGGCCCAAGCATGCGTCGATCTCCTTGGGGATACTCTCAAGCTCACCACCGATGCGCTGCACATCGCTGATCGGAATACGGACTAGATCCCCCGTGTAACCTTCCGCCGCAAGTTGTCCGATTTGAGCAAAAGGGTATTTCTGCAACTGCTGGTAGACTTCGATCGGATCTCGAAATCGCTCTGGAAAGGGGATCCTCGCGCGAAACGCTGCGGCATGATGCAGGCCTGCGGTAGGTTCGCTGAACAAGACCATCCAATCTCGATTGCAGTAGTCCAGCAGGATCGCTTCTTCGCGAGTTGCACCGCTTGCCGCAAGGAGATCGACTCGATCGAGCCGTTGTATCGATCGTTGCGATACGGTATCAAACGAGCGGATCGATTCGATCTCGTTGTCAAAGAACTCGATACGGAAAGGTTCCGGTGCGTCGGGTGGAAACACATCGAGGATACCGCCGCGCGCCGTGTACTCACCTGCAAGCTGCACGGCGGTCGTCACTCGGTATCCGGAATCCGTCAGCCACTGTTTGAGTTCTGCAAGGTCGACTGTCTTTCCGACTTGCAGAACCCGTCGGTCGTTGCGGAGTTGATCGGGGCTCGGAACGCTGCACATGAGAGCCTGGAGCGTCGTTATCACAATCGGAGGTGCTGTGTTTGCTCCCTTCGCTTGACGATCGATCTCGGCCAGGACCTGCAATCGCTGGATAACCTCTTGTTGTTGCAGCGAGTCCTCATCGGGGTCTTCGGACGCTGGAGGAAAAACAAGGCAACTGTTGTCGTGAAAAAACTCGATGTCGCGCGCCAGGGTGTCGGCATCTTGGTGATGGGCTACGAGGATCAGCAGCGGCCGCTGCTGGATCTTTTGAGCTGCACAGGCCAGCGGGGCAACAGCACCCAACCAAGCCCCATCCCAATAGAACGTGTCTTGTTTGACCCAGCGGTCCAAGGCGACTTGAAAGTCGACTAGTTCTCCGATCGCATCGAGAAAGGCGGGTGCAGGATTGACCTGCAGAGGTGCTCGTGGGCTTTCCTCGTTGACCGAAGGCTCACTTGGTGCCGGTTTGGTTTTCGCGGTCTTAGGCGACGACTTCTTTTGCGCTGGCTTTTTCCTCTCGCTCTGCGTCGTCTTGTTTTGCGGCGAGGTCTGTTTTTGCGGTGTCGTAGGCTCTACGAGCGGGGTATCCGAGAGATCCTCTGGAATATCGGCGGGGTTTCCGCGAATAAAATCAGCGAGAGTTCGTTTGGCTTTCGTAGGTCGAGACTTCATCGTATCGATTAGAATCTAAAATCCATAAGTGCCTTTCGGGGGGCAGAACCCTCGGGCAACGATCAACCTTTGAATGAAAGCCAAGTTTGCGATGATGATATCGAGCAAGCAGTGTAATCTATACCGGCACTTTCGAGCCACTTGTCTTGTAGCGATTTGGGCGTGTGTTTTCTCAGTAGTATTGCCCGATGAACAGTCCTGGGCCCAGTTGGACTCCAAACCGCAGGCCGATCCGAGGGCCGAATACATCCGCGCTAACTATACCAAGTCCGAAGTTCGGATACGGATGCGAGATGGCGTAGAGCTTTTTACAAGCATCTACTCGCCGAATGACCCAGATCCTTCCAAAAAGTATCCCATCCTTCTGAGCCGCACACCCTATAGCGTAGGGCCCTACGGACTTAGCGCCTATAAAACCCGGTTGGGCCCAAGTCCGGAGTTTGAAAAGAACCGATACATCTTTGTATTTCAAGATGTTCGAGGCCGCTACATGAGTGGCGGCGAGTTTGTCAACATGCGACCCCATGTCCCCAAGGTGGCCGGATCGGGCAGCAGTATCGACGAAAGCACCGACACTTACGATACGATCGAGTATTTGGTCAAGTCGTTGCCAGGGAACAATGGATCCGTAGGCCAGTGGGGAATTTCCTATCCCGGTTTTTATACTTCGGCGGGAGCAATCGATTCGCACCCGGCCTTAAAAGCCGTATCGCCTCAGGCTCCGATTGCCGATTGGTTCTTTGATGACTTCCATCGCAATGGTGCGTTCGTTCTGCCGATGGGTTTTAGTTTCTTTTCGTCCTTTGGAAAAGCAAGACCGGTTCCGACCACGGAGTCGGCTAGTGGTTTTCAGTTTCCGACGCGGGATGGTTATCAGTTCTATTTGGACTTGGGACCACTGAGCAATGTCGATGCGAAGTACTTCAAAGATGAGATTGGTTTTTGGAACGACATCGAAGCGCATCCGAACTACGATAGTTTCTGGCAAGCCCGGAATATTCTGCCTCATTTGAAGAACATCAAAGCGGCGGTGTTGACCGTTGGTGGGTGGTACGACACGGAGGATCTTTACGGTCCACTTGCAACCTATGCAGCGATCGAGAAGCAGAACCCTGGGATCCAAAACGGACTGGTGATGGGCCCTTGGTACCATGGCCAGTGGGCTAGCGATGATGGATCCAAGCTTGGGCAAGCCGAGTTTGGATTCCCGACATCGGTGTGGTATCAGCAGAACGTTTTGCTGCCCTTCTTTGAGCATTACCTGAGAGGGGCTGGCAACGGATACGTGCCTGAGATGACCGCGTTTGAAACAGGTGCCAACCGATGGAGACAGTTCCCCAAATGGCCGCCGGCAGAGGTCGTATCGACGAGTTACTACTTTGGACAAGATGGCCTGCTGACGAACGATACGACGAAGGTAGGCAAGGGTGCAGATAGTTTTCCGAGCGACCCTCGAAAACCGGTCCCCTATACGATGGAGATCACCAACAATTGGGCGCGCGATTATGTCACCGAGGATCAGCGGTTTGCCAGTTGGCGTCCAGACGTATTGGTCTATCGCAGCGAGGTGCTCAAGGATTCCGTTACTCTCGCAGGCCCGATCCCTGTGGAACTCTGGGTAACTTCGACGCAAAGCGATGCCGATTGGGTCGTGAAGGTTGTCGATGAGTACCCAGGTGTTCTCGGTTCAACGGGTCGAAATCGGGACATCCGCGAGAACATCAATTCCGGCAGGCAGGAGCTGGTTCGAGCCGGCGTGATCCGCGGTCGGTTTCGAGACGGATTTGATGATCCCAAGCCGATGGTGCCTGGAGAGCCCACCCGGGTGCGTTTTGAACTAAGTGATATTTTCCACACGTTCCAACCTGGCCATCGGATCATGATCCAGGTTCAGAGCAGTTGGTTTCCTTTCATCGACCGCAATCCTCAGAAGTATGTTGAGAATATCTTCTTGGCCAAAGACGAAGACTTCCAAAGTGCAATCCACAGTTTGCTGCGAGGTCCGGATTTCCCAAGCCGTATCGCGCTACCGATCCTGCGCTGATACTAAACGAGAAAGCGATGTATTCGTACTCAGTGAAACGGTACTCGTACTCGAAGGGACTTATTGGGATGTCGTTGACATACGAACCAAATACCGGGATTCCAGCTTTCTAAAAAGGCAATTGAACTGAATCGATTCAGGCGTTTTCGAGCACGAGTACGAGCACGAGCACGAGTACCGCGAAGCTGAGTACGAAAAAGATGCGTTTTCATCCAATAAAACACGAGCGAGTTAAGAATTTGGTTTAGCGAAAAATCTAATGGTCTTTTGACTTGCAAATCGCAAGCACCCCGGGATGCTTGATCCTCCGCTCGATCGAAACGGCAAAGAACTGTTCTTGGATTCCATCGATGCGACCGATGGATGTAAGCCCGTAGAGCTTCCGGATTTCCTCTTCGACAATCGAGGGTACCGCGAAGAGTCCAAGTCCGTTTCGACCGGCAATCTTTAGCATCGCGCTATCGGCAAACTCACCCCGAATCATCGGAACGATTTCGGTCTCCGCAAACCAGCGTTCGAGTTGACGCCGAAGCACCGTCTCTTTGGTTGGAAGGAGAAACGGTGCACCATGCAGCGATTTCGGGAATCCACCGCGATACTTTTTCGCTAAATCTGGATTACCCACGATACTGACCTCTGAACTCCCAAGTTTGTACGAGTGGGCTTGTACCCGATACAATGGATCCAGCGCGGTATCTGAGAGAACCACGTCGAGTTTATGGATGGCCAGATCGGCCACCAAATCAGCCATCTTTCCCTCGTGGCAGATTAATCGCATCGATTCATCTCCGGCGATTGCTGGTTGGAGCAACTGGTAAGCTACCAATTTGGGCATCACATCCCGAATCCCAACTCGCAATTCCAACGGCCTGCCAAGCGGCTTACCCTTGACCATATCGAGCAACTCTCGACCCGTGCTGAAGATTTCCTCAGCGTACTCGAGCACTTCTTTTCCCATCTCGGTCAAAACCAGCCCGCGACCCTGCTTGGCAAAGAGTTGCACGCCCAAGGATCTTTCCAATTGGCGCACTTGAACGCTGACGCTCGCTGGCGTGACGCTCAGCATTTCGCTGGCCCGCTGGACACTCCCCTCCCGCGCTACCATCCAAAAATTCAGCAAATGGTGGTAGTTAAGCCAGTCCATCCTCACACCTTATCGTTTAGTTTTGTTAAGCTTTTGCGGCTAGATTCTTTAAGTATCTAAAACCATACCTAGCCACTGGTTACGGCATAGAAAACAAATGGTTCACAGCGACTTTACCTTCGTGTAATTATTCGCTAGATGCTTCGGTTTATTGGAAAACACCTAAGTTTCAATAAAGCTTTAGAAAAATAGGCTCGTACTCGAAAGGAGCATAGCAATCGCAATCACACGCAATCACAATGCCGTCAAATCGAGATTTTGATCATTTTTGGAAAGATTGGATTTGAGTGGTTTTCGGCGCATGCCGAAGGGGTTTTGAAAGCGGTTGGGCGCAAGCCCTCCGGTGAAGGGTTAAGGCTCACCGGACGGCTCGCGCCGCTCCGCTTTGAAAGCCATCTTCATCCAGGAGCAAAATCAATCGATGGATCCAATTGAAACATTTTTAACAGCCAAGTCCTTTGCATTGGCCGGGGCGTCGCGAGATCCCGAGAAATACGGCAATCGTATTCTGCGTGCGTTGGTCGCCTCGGGCCGAAACGTCTTTCCTTTGAATCCCAACGCAACCGTGATCGAAGGTATCCAAGCCTACGACTCGATCGGGAAACTACCCGAGGTACCCGAATCGCTTTCGATCGTTACACCACCGCATGTAACTCGATTAGTCGTTGAGCAAGCGATCCGGGCCGGGGTGAAGAACCTATGGATGCAACCGGGGGCAGAAGACCTGCAAGCAAGCAAACAGGCGCGGGAATCTGGCCTGAATGTGATCGATGATGGAAGCTGCGTCCTTGTGCTACTTGCCATCGAAAGCCGAGCCAGATCCCAATGAGCCTATTTATTCGATGGTCTTAAACGCAAGCGAGCCGCCCGTCTCGGCATCTTCGAGCAAACCTGCCATTTGACCAGCTTGATTGATGGCTTGAATCATCCCATACCAAGAGTCGCTCGGAGCCAACTTGTGAACCGCTTTGTCTTTGCTCCAAAAGCACGGTTCTGGGCCCCCATCTCCTCCGAGTGGATCGTCCGAAAAACCGACGATCATCGAGGAGTTGTTGATGCCTTTGGCTTCTCCGGATACATCCCCAGGTAGGAGCTTTAGAATCTGGAATTCTCCTTGGGGGGAGACATAACAAGGTTGCCTTTCGCCAGTCTTGCCTCGGATCGATCCTGCCATTTCACCTTGGTCATTGATCCCTCGAAGATAGAGTTGTTCTCGGGATAGTTTTTTGCGATCCCAAGAACCTGGTTTGGATTCGGTCCACAAATACAATGCGCTATCGACCGTGCCATCAGGCAAAAACGCCTCGGTGCAGCTACCAGCGATCCATTTGCCATCGGGCGAGATCATCAAGGCTCCGGACATCAAGTAAGGGTTGTTCTCGAACTCGGTCGAAAGAACAGTGACTGACCAAGTTTGAGAATCGTCTTTCCATTGCCAAAGGACCGGCCTAAGCCGATCGGGGCCCGTCGAATAACCGGTGACCCGTTTTCCATCAGCGCTGATCGCTTGAGGCTGATTCACCGTATCGCCGGGTGCTTTAGGTAAGATGACAAAAGCATCGTCTTTGGCATTCCAAACGACTCCACCTAACGAGCCATCTTTGCTTCCAGGTGGCCTTGTGGCATAACCGATGACGATCTCGGTATCACTCATGGCGATAGGTTCAAGATTCGAAAACGTCGCTGGAGTCGGGATGTCTTTCTTGCCGTGCTTGCCGATGTAGAAAGGGATCGACCTTAGAACCCCCGCCTTGTTATCAGAAATCTCACGCGTTCCGATGATCGAGCCGTGATTGTTCATCGCGACAACTTGGGAAAGCGTTGCGGAGTTCACCAGAAGCTCTAGCTCGCCGCCGTTGTACTTGAGTTTGCGTACCGAGGTCTCTTGTGCGTCGATTCGGCCGACGAAAAAGATCGCTGCTACGAAGCTTACGAGAGTCACAAGTCGGTTCATGATGCTGGTTTACTCGAAGGGAGGTTTTCGGATGTCGTCGAAGGGACATCCTCAATCGAGAGTCCATACCCCATCGATACAACGATACGTATTGCCTGTCGGATTTGCATCCCTGAGCACACTTGGTAAACGGTTCTCGCGAACGGCGTCGTAGCAAGTCAGTTTGCCAAACCTGAGCATGCTCGAGGGGATCCCCACGGCCGTAAACCCAGGATGACTCGTGGCCGGATAAGGCCCTCCGTGATTCATCGCCGCAGAGACGGCGACCCCCGTAGGCATCTTGTCGTTGAGCAACCTACCGACCTTCTGCTGCAAAGCATCGGCTAGGTTTCCATATACACGATCATCAGAGCCTTGGGTATCACTGTAAATGCATCCTGTAAGATTCCCTTCAAGCGATTCGATCACGCGAATGATCTGGTCTAGCGATTCACAGACCGTGATCAATACGGCATTGCCAAAGGCTTCGGTTTGGAACACGTGCGGATCGCTGAGAAATTGCTCGCCGGTGATCTGAAGCACCGTATTGGCGACCGCGCACCGAGCCCCGGGCAATTTACTACCACCAGTCAGGCACTTGGCTCCAGCTTGGTTCAAAATACCTAAACTCTTGACGAGCGATTTCTCGACCGAATCCGACAGCAACGTACCAGCCGGAGCGGCCGTGTACTTCGAGACCACGCCCTGGATGAACGCATCGGTCTTGGGTCCTTTGACCATCAATAGCAAACCCGGATTGGTACAAAATTGACCGGCCCCCATCAGGCCGCTTGTGACATACTCTTCGATGAGCTTATCGCAACGCTCTTCGAGAGCTCCGGGTAAAAAGACGACTGGATTGACGCTCGATAGTTCGGCATAGAACGGTTTACCGACCCGATCGGCAACAGCCTTGAGCCGCAAACCAGCACCCCTTGCCCCTGTATATCCGACAGCACCGAGTCGCAGGTCAGCCACGAGCCGCTCGCCATCTTCGTGCGATGTTCGGTAAATCAACTGAACCAGTCCACTTGGCATCCCGGTAGCTTGCATCGCTTGGGCAACCAACTGACCAAACCGCTCGGTCGTGGCCGGATGGGACGAATTGGCTTTGGCGATCACAGGATTGCCTGCTGCGATCGCGGCTGCAAAGTCGCCTCCGGAGATACTGTTGAAGGCGAATGGAAAATTGTTGGGACCGAAGACGGCCACAGGACCTAGCGCCATGTAGCACGATCGAATGTTTGCTTTGCGATCGATGATCGGCATTCGCCAGGATTCATTGCGGGCTGCCTGCGCTGCAAGCCTTAACTGATTGACCGTCCTGGGCAACTCGACATCGGCAAGTCTTGGCGATTTAGGCAACGCTGTTTCGCGATTTGCAATCTCGACCAATTCCTTGGCATCCGCTTCGATCCTCGATGCATAGTCGTCGAGAAAGGCTGCTATTTTGGATGGTGCTAGGTTTCGACTCGTTTGAAAGGCCCGATGGGCTGCCTCCAAGACTCGATCACACGTTTCCCAGGAACTCACTGGATAAACTCGGTCAATAGACTCGGAGGTACTTGGATCCTTCGAGCTAAAAGTATTAGCGGCACTTTCCGTGACCCACTGGCCATCGACCAAAATGGGCTGAATCTTACTAGTCGTTGTCATGCTGACGTTATCCTTGGACGATCGTGTTGGTCAGAGTTCCAATGCCACTGATGGTGATATCGACGATATCCCCTCGTTTGAGTGTAAAGTCGCTATCGGGGACTACTCCGGTTCCAGTGAGCAGAAATGCACCTTGATGCATGTCGTTGTCTCGAAGAAGCCAACTGACGAGGTCTTCGAACTGCCGGGCCATTTGCGCAATGGATGTCTTGCCCTCAAAGACAACCTGGTCATCGCGATGGATGGCTAATGCGATTTCGATGCTTTGCCTCTCGGGCATCTGGCTTGCAAGACTGATCCAGGGACCTAGTCCGCAGCATTGGTTGTAGAGCTTGGCCTGCGGCAGATACAACGGGTTATCCCCTTCGATATCGCGGCTACTCATGTCGTTTCCGATCGTATAGCCGACGATCTTGCCACTGCTTGCGATCACCAGAGCAAGTTCAGGTTCGGGGACATTCCAGTGCGCATCTTCGCGGATACGCAGCATCCCCAAATGCCCGCTGCATCGACCTGGAGTCGCCTTGAAAAAGATCTCGGGCCTTGCAGCCGTATAGACGCGATCATAGCAACTGGCTGCCGCTTCGCTCTCTTCCATCCGTGCGGTCTGCGACCGCTTATATGTAACACCAGCGGCCCACACCTCTTGATCGTCGATCGGTGGTAACCAATTGACTTGATCGAGTGGAATCCCCGGGCCGTCGGACGGAAGATTTACCGCGAGCTGCTCCAAGTCAGGATGGGAAAGTAGCTGCGAGAGACTTGTAAGCCCTGCGGGCTTGAGATCAATAGGGGTTGCTAGCGCTGCGTTGCCCTTTTGAAGATCGACGCGTGCGGTTTGGATCCCTTTTGCCGTCAGTATTCTTGCCAATGCCATCTTGGTTTTTCCTAAATGAATGCTTTACTCTCGATCTGCATTATCGCCTCAAACATGCGACATGCCAAGCTCAGGGGCGATTGCTTGTGGAAATCAACAAATCGCTATCTGGAGTCCATAAAAAGATCTCTCCATCGGCGCAACCGATGGCGATGCTGAGCTGCTGCTGGCCGTTTATCTCTGAGCTGGAAGCTTGCATGCTAAGTGGCGCAAGCCGACGCTTAGGATCCCGTGGGTCGGTCAATCGGATCCCTTGTTTTTCATCGAAATAAAACTCGGTCTTCTTCTTTTTCTTTTTGTCATCCTTTTTTTCCTTGTCTTGATCCTCAGGCACCTCGATCTCTTCTCGCCTGACGCGAAAATGCTTGATTCGATCCGCGTCGATGACAAAAAAATCATCGTTGTAGGCGATGAGCTTATGGGTCTGCTGCGCGAAACCTCCCCACTTGGTTCTGGCGTTGGGTGTCGTGGAATTAGGGTAAAACCGAACCGTTCCAGCTTCGTCAAAGACTACCACACCCTTTGTCAGTGCCACGATGGAAGCGACGGTTCGCTCGTTGTCGACGAAACTGGAAAGCATCGTTCCATCTTGTGCCTGAAACGATTTGGCCATTCGATCCCGAGACGACGATAGCAGGGTCTTGCTATCGCGTGACCAATCGACGCTGGTGACTGCTGCCGCATGGGCTGGCGTCTTCCAACGAACACCGTTGCTATAAGTATCGATCGCGACGATCGTTCCGTCGGCATTTCCGATGCCAAGCAGTTCACCGCTAGGGCTTACGGAAATATCCAAGGGCATATCGCGGCTGATCCACGCAACGCGTCTGGATTTTGGATTCGTATCAGGCTGGGAATCTCGGACAGGAATCGACTCGACATAGCCGATTTTCCCAGGCTCACCCGATACGATCCACAGACACGACTGCACAGGATCCCAATGAAGATCGCTAATCGATCGACCGGGTGTTGCAATGCGTCCTACAAACTCAATTTTGTCTGAGCATCGCCATAGAAGCACTTCGTGATATCCGCTCGTAAACAGGATCCGATTGGCTGCATCCAAGGCGATCGACTGGACTGTATGAGCACGAGGGTAAGAGTTGATCTTCGGTTCGCTAGGCACCAGTAGCGGCCTAAAGGATTCAATGGGCGCATCGATGCCGCCGTCGACCTTGGCTCCGGTGACGATCCACATTCGGATCTCTTCGATCTGATCGGGATCTAAGGCGTCGGAGTCTTTTGGCATGCGCAAGGCAGGGTCATTGGTGCTGATACGCTCCCAAAGTTCACCAAGGCCGTTTGGAAAGGCGGTGATTTGACCTGACTCGTTGGTGGTAGCCGCGCCCAAGATCACTCGTTTGGACTCGCCTGGGGTCAGTATTAGCGCAGGGGTTGCCATCGAATAACCCCCTTGAGCATCCTGCGCATCGTGGCAGCCGACACATCGGTCGACCAAAATATTTGCGATACGTCCAAGTCGGGGTTGGAGCGACTCGGGTGGTTGGACAAGAAGCGCTAAGTCATCATCGCTTTGTGCCAAGACCAGCATTTGCATGCAAGCGACCACAATCAAGGCCGCAAGCCCTAGCACTTTGAACCCTACATCTCCTTTTCTTCCCATAGGTCCTATTATTCCAGCGAATGGACTACCAAACCCGAGGCGAGTTTAGGAAAAAAGTAAGTGCTCTTGGCTGGCATCCGTTCGTTGCCCAGCGATAGGTTTTGAATTTGATCGATGCTTGCAGGCATGACCATCGCCGCTAGCGAATAATCGCTTTTGGAAACACCTCGTCCTGTGAGTCCATCGATGACTTCTTGGACTTGGTGCACGTAAGTTGGTTTGGGCATGTCCTTGAGGCCAAGTGCATCTTCGAAGACCAGTGTGTGCAAAACGGCGACTCCAAGCTCTCGCCAAGCCGACGAATGCTCTGGGGCCAACTCGGCCATCCGATCGATGGCGGCCTCTTTGGCACTGATCCGCGTCCACTCTTTGGACTCAGCACTGTAGATGACCAAAATTAGTTGTTCGTCCAAGCGATCGAGTTCAGCCCACACGGCACCGGCGCTTTCAGAGCCCTTGGCAACCAGCTCGCAATCGAAGTACTTGCTAAGCTTCTCGTGCAACTGCTGGGTCGTAAACCTGGGTATGCCATGGACAAGTCGATGCGTCGGCAGAACGACCAAACCCGGGTCGCTCATGCTCACCAGTGCGCTAAGGACATAGTTGGCCGGATGTTCGTTGGTCAAAATTCCTGCTGCAGCAAGTTCGTCGCGATAGTTGCAAGCCGTTTCATAGCGATGATGCCCATCGGCGACGAACATAGGCAGATTGGCCAAGAGTGCGGAGACTTCTTGGATCAACCCAAGATCGCTGATAGGCCAAATCGTGTGTCGAACTCCAAGATGATCGACCGCTTCGGTGCCAAGCACACCCATGATCTTGGCTTCGAGCAACTCTTGGATCCTATTGGTGGGGTCGGGGTACAAGCCAAAGATTTGAGAGAGATTCGCGCGGCAGGCCCGGAGCATTTGCAAGCGATCTTCTTTGGCTTGCGCATGAGTGTGCTCATGCGGATAGATCTTACCCTCGCCGAAGCGTTCGAGCCGAACGTTGGCCATCAAACCACGACGGACTAGATGTTGACCAAGCCATTCGAATTGCTGGTGATAGACATAGATCGCTGGGTCGGGTTCGGGTTGGAGGATTTTCTCGCTTTGCCAACTGCGCAAGGTTCGTCCAGCCCGGTCATAGATTGCACCGGGAGAATCGTTTGGCAAGATCTTGGGGTATTCCAAGCGTACGAAATTGTGGGGCGATGCGTTGTAGAGTTGATCTTGGAGATTTGCATCGATCACATCGTAAGGGGGTGCGATGCATTCGGAGAGTGAGCCGACTCGAGCGAGGTTATACCGCAGGCCTCGGAAGGCTTGGATGACAGGCATATCGATAGGTTGCTTGTGAGGGATGGACAGGAAGGAGGAATCTGTCCATTATCGTTTCGCCTAACCTTGGAGCAATCTCAAAAGTCCCGTTCTTCCTAAACATCTCTGGCATCTGGCAAAGGAACCCTTGGTATTACGTCGCCTGACGGCGACCTCGCTTTTGACGGCATTGACGGTGTTGACATCAAGCACCCAATAAGGTCAACCTCGTCAACAAGGTCCGCAGTCAATACCGTCAATGCCGTCGATAGGGTCAATACCGTCCAAAATGCCACCGCCGTCAGGCTTTGAAGTTGCGCGTTTTGTCTTTTATCGTACTCGTACTCAATGAAATGGTACTCGTACTCGTACTCGATGCCCTCTCTTCGAGTACGAGTACGAGTACTGCTAACGCGGAGTACGAGTACGAAAAGCAAGGAAAAACATCGATCGACACTACGAAACACCCGAATAGCGCAACTTCAAAGCCGTCAGGCGGACATAGTCGAAGGCACATTCCATGTGCCGTCTACCAGCATAACCAAGTGCCCATCGAACTTTTGCCAGCAGCCCAGTGGGCAGACATATCGGTATTAAGCGCCAAGCCCCTCGGGTGTGAACTCCTGCGTTTTGCCCCAAACGCGGAATCCGAGTGGGCTTGGTTAAGTTCCTCGCCGTTGGCTGCGGGTTAAACGAATGTTCGCTGAAAAGAACAGGTGTCGATGATTTCTCCGAAATCATCGTGAGCGCCAGAGCTTAGCCCGATTCAAATCGCCATTAATCACGCGCGTCGCCTTGACGGCGACGCGCAGAAAAGAAAAAGGGTAAAAGAGACAAAAAAAGGGTTACTTCTTCATCCGCCTCTTAGCCACGAGCCCACCTAAACCAAACAGCGTCCCTATCACCATCATGCTAGGCTCAGGCACTGCAGGCGGGGGGGATGATGACAGACTTGCGACACGAAAACCTAAGCCGCTCCACTCAAAGGTAGGCCTGTCGTTGCTGCGAGACGTCGAAGACAGGGCGCTCAAGTTGCCGTTCCAGCCGCCGCCGCGGAGCCCCCGAACATCAGAACTGTTATCATTAAGCAAATCGAACGAACTCTCTTCCCATTCTCTGACATTGCCCCCAAGGCCCATCACGCCATAAGGACTCAATCCACCGGCTTGATCCACATCCGCCGGGCTAGCTTGACCGTTGTAAACTGCCGTACCTGCGCCCGTGCCACTTGCGACCGCCGTCGGAGCCGTGTCGCTTCCGTTGGTGTAGTCGTAGTAGGTGCTATTGCTTGGGTCGTAATAGGCAGCCTTGTACCACTCGTTGTAGGTGGGCAAAACGTATTTGGCCAAGCTATTACGATACGGATTGGATGCATCGTATCCGGCGTCACCACTTTGCCATAAAGAAATGTTATCGTTGACACCGGTGGCGGAGGGATCAAACTTGTAGGCGGCCGCATAGCCGGTGCTCGTATTGAGCCAGTTGACGAACCGGGCCGCTTCGTTCCAAGAAACACTTGTCGCGGGCTTAAATGTGCCACGCGTGTCCTTGGTGATCTGAAGTGACTGAGAGGCGTTGAACTTATCGATCATGTCCTCGCTGACTTCGAACTTGCCGATCCCGTAGGTGTATCCAACCGCACCCGCAGGATTTGGCACACCGGAGGTATCGGCGGCATTATTTGGATTACCGATCGTGACAAACTCCATCTGGAACTGATTGCCGCCAGTGCCGAATGACACGACGGCGGCATCGGCTTTTCCAACGCCCCCTGGTGACGCCCCAGCGGCGATAAGTGCAAGCAATGCTCCAAGACGAGCCTTGCAAAAAAATGAACGCATACCTGAACCCTTTCAAAACTGAAAGAAAACAAAAGCGCCCTCCTGACACTACTTCTCCTACCCTTATAGAGCACTTTTTGCGGACTCAACTGCGCCCTGGTTTTTTCGATTCTTGGAAGAATCGCGGAAATAGTGTTTGTTTTCAGCAAATCGTTCAAACTGCGCCCTGAATCCGCTGATATTTCTGAGCTTTTTGTCGCAGTCTTGGGGCTCGAGAAGGCAACGTTGATCAGCGCGATTGCAACAAGCGACATCAGGCTCGCATTGCGGATCCCTGCGCGCAACGACGAAGCCTTCGAGATCTTTGGAGAGGTATTGCGGATCTCTCCGAAGCTGGAGCGAAGACGGTGATGGATCCTCCGTTGAGACCATCCAAAACCCAACGGTAAACAACAAAACACATCGCCAAGCCCCCCGGCTATGAACTCCTGCGTTTTGCCCCAAACGCACGATCCTAGTGGGCTTGGTAAAATTCCTCGCCCTTGGCTGCGGGTTAAACGAACAGTGTCGATGATTTCTCCGAAATCATCGTGAGCGCCAGAGCACTGCCCGATTCAAATCGACAACCTGACCCAGGCCGCCTGTCGATGATTTCTCCGAAATCATCGTGAGCGCCAGAGCACTGCCCGATTCAAATCGACAACCTGACCCAGGCCGCCTTGCAGAGCACATGTTGGAATCGGTCAATACCGTCAAGACCATCCAAAACCGATATCACAACATAGAACACATTGCCGCCCCCCGGGTGTGAACTCCTCCGTTTTACACCAAACGCACTATCCGAGTGGGCTTGGTTAAGTTCCTCGCCGTTGGCTGCGGGTTAAACGAATGTTCGCTGTAGCGAACAAGTGTCGATGATTTCTCCGAAATCATCGTGTGCGCCAGAGCACCGCCCGTTTCGAATCTTGCGATTGACATACACCGTTACACGGTATAGTGTAATAGCAGAAAGCTCAACTAGGATCCGTAGGGATGAAAACTGCAAAAAACACCTCGCAAAAACTTGGGGCTCTCAAAAAGCCCCAAAACAAGACCTGTTGCCAAGTGGTGGCGCTGAAAGATCGGTCGCTATTGTCCCCGATCCAAGCAGGCGGGCTTGCGGCGGTCTTTAAAGTACTTGCCAACGACACGCGTCTTCGTCTCCTCCACGCCCTGGTTCGTGACGAGGAATTGTGTGTTAGCCAACTCGCCAAGTCGCTTGGCATGAAACCCCAAGCGATCTCGAACCAACTCCAACGACTATCGGACTTGGGGATCCTCACCTCTCGCCGAGAGGGAAACAACATCCATTACCAACTGGTCGACCTGTGCGTGCGATCCCTTTTGGATCAAGGCCTTTGCTTGATGGAAGAAGTCTCCTCAAGGGATAGGGCAAGGCTCCCAAGATGAGTCCAATCGCTGGAAGTTTAACTCGACGATCGCTTTGCGAAGCTTTAGGGACTTTCATCTTGATCTTCTGCGGAACCGGGGCGATCGTCGTCAATGATCTCAGCCAGGGTGCGATCACCCACGTCGGAATCGCACTTACGTTCGGTCTAGTCGTACTAGCACTGATCCACGCTTTAGGGCCGATCTCGGGATGCCACCTGAATCCATCGGTAAGCATGGGCTTATGGCTAGCAGGAAAATTTCCTACAAAGGAACTTGGATCTTACATCGCAAGCCAATGCGCAGGAGCGTTGCTCGCGAGCCTTATCATACGAGCGATGTTTCCTGAGCATCCAACTCTTGGAGCAACGCTTCCAGCATCCGGAGCGATGCAGTCGTTTGTCCTGGAGATCGTGCTGACCTGGATTCTGATGCTGGTGATTTTGTGTGTCTCCAGTGGCCCTCAGCCAGACGCTGCCTTCGCAGCGATTTCGATAGGAGCAGTCATCGGCCTCGAAGCGATGTTTGCCGGCCCTATCTCAGGAGCGTCGATGAATCCAGCCCGATCCTTGGCCCCAGCCTTGATTTCAATGCACCCTGAACATTTATGGGCTTATCTGCTAGCGCCGATGATCGGCTCGGCTCTTGCAGTTGGTACTTTTTCAATGATCAGGAATCCAACGGCTCAGTCCCAATGAAGACAATCCCAATTGAATATCAACGAAGAGGAGCAAACTCGCTGTGGAACTCATAGAACTACTGGACATTTTGAAGAACCATCCAGACCGCTCGATCCAAATCGCTTTGCCCTCCGGTGGATCGATCCCAGCTCACTTCCACGTCACGGAGGTCGGTCATGTCCAAAAACGCTTCGTCGATTGCGGTGGCACACTCCGCAGTACCGCAAGCTGCCTTCTCCAAATCTGGGTGGCAAACGATCTAGAGCATCGCCTCGACACAACCAAATTAAACAAGATCATCGAGAAAGGACTGGGGCTTTTCGATAACCAGCATATCCCTATCGAGATCGAATACGAGCAAGAAATCCTCTCGCAGTATCCCTTGCAATCGATCGAGTTCAACGATCAAGGA
The DNA here is from genome assembly GCA_021298315.1 of Planctomycetaceae bacterium. GTDB lineage: Bacteria > Planctomycetota > Planctomycetia > Pirellulales > Pirellulaceae > JBKCUI01. The sequence goes on along the minus strand of JAJTFC010000012.1, from coordinate 50,410 downwards.
TTGGTATTTCAGGTTGCCAACAAGCACACCGCTTGTTTAGCACCGGACAAATGCCGAATCGAACTCAATGTGATGTCTGCATGCAGCGGTCCAGGATGCTGCTGAAATTTGTCCAAAGTTCCATCCGATAGCTCTCCATTAATTTAAAGACAAACCGATGACCAATCCCAAGCGAATTTTATTTGTGTGCGTTGAGAATTCCAATCGATCCCAGATGGCCGAAGCGTTTGCAAGGATCCATGGCAAAGACCAAGTCCTAGCCGATAGCGCCGGATCCAGACCCAGCGGTAGGGTGAATCCCAAGGCGATCGAAGCAATGCGAGAGCTCGGTTACGATCTAACGCAGCACACCTCCAAGGGGCTTGAAGGTTTCAACGGTACCCAGGTCGATGTTGCCGTGACGATGGGATGCGGAGACGAGTGCCCATTGGTGCTAGCCAATGAGCGGATCGATTGGCAGATCCCCGACCCTAGAGACATGACACCCGAGGAGTTTCGCGGTGTTCGCGATTTGATCGAATCCAAAGTCAAGCAACTCGTTGGTAAGCTTACTGCTCCCAGAGCATGACTTCGGTCACCCCGCTTTTAGCAGGCAACTTGTGGCGAAACACGACTCGCAACTTGGAACTAGTCACACTGCTGAAGGTTGCCTGATTCCACTGACTCCCAGCGGGTTTCTCGGGCCGATGAACTTCTTTTTCGACACCCACCCACTTGCCCTCCTGCCAAACCTCGATCCGGTAAGCCTCCGGAGCTTGCACCCCCCCGCGATCGTCATAGATCGCTAACTCAATGCGCCCGAAAGTTCGGGGTTGACCAAGATCCAATTCCAGCCAATCTTCGCTTTGAGTCGACTCGTAACTGGTCCAACGATTCAAGGGATTCGGATCGAATACCGTTTTCCCGTCGTTGGACTTCTCGGGCGTACCACCAAAACGATCGCTATGCGACGCACTTGCCTTTGGATACTCTGCGCCGGGTCCACGATAAGCCAAATTACCCTTTGGCATTGGAGCTATCCGATAGGGACTTTCATCAAAGCCCCATGCTTGGATCTCCGTCAAACCTACACGTTTACCTTCTTGCGGTTGCAGCTCGATACGAATTTTATCGAAACGAGCCGATGAGGTGCTGAACTTCGTCGGATGCTTGCCTCGCAATCGATCCTTGGCACGCTGCTCGATAAGAACCCATTTTCCATCGCGATAACCCTCTAGCTTCACGCTTGCGGGAACAACGACTTGGGCTTTCGAAATATCCGGAAATTGGCCATGTCCCAAGCATTCGATCGAATCGTCCAAGAAAAGCATATCGATCGATTGAATCTCTCGGCTCGAGCCAAAGTCAGCTTCGAGCGTGACGGTTTCACTCGCAGCGCTCTCCCAACGATTTGGTGGATTTTGCATGTACCAGTAGTTTCCATCCTGCAACTTGGCAATCGATGTACCGGGTCGGGTGCTACTGCTTTGAATTCTTGGATAATAGTTACCATCGTTGTTGACCAAATGATTGACCAATCGATCCTTGGGATTGGTCGATAGAGTATTCGTCTCTGGCAACTTCACTCTGAGCGGTGTGAGTTCGCTTTGCTGGGCGATCTGCTGGCCATCAGCGAATACCATGAACCCTTTTCCTCGCTTATAGCGATCGCCGGTCCGATCCCAAAGAATCGAAACTTGGCGACCTCTTAGGTTCAGACCATCGAGGGCAAGGTAATCCCAGCTTGCGGGTGCCAATGGATGGAGCACGATTTCATCGGAATCCGTAGGCTGCAAACCGACGAGCCCGGTGATCACTAGATCGCAGAAGCCCGAATGGAAGTAGTGTTCGCTGTGGTTGTATCCATCATGACCCTCAAAGGATCCAGTATCGGGATGAAGAGCTTCGGCCAGGTAAGGTTTCCCTTCCTTGCGATGCGACTTGGCATAGATATCCAAAAGGCGCACATATTCTTCGGGCCGAACAATCTTGGTATCGCTACGTTGCAAGACGTTCGCAAGAGCCTTGAGCGTTTGTGTGGTTGCATAGGGCCAAGACTGACCGCTCCACCAGCAACAGCTTTTTTGAAGCAGGAACATCGGGTCGTTGCGCTCGACCGTCGTCGGTCCATACGCAGCGAAAAACCCATCGGTGTCCATGAGTTTGGCCCAAGCCTCTTCATAGGGACTGTTGGGTTCCAACATAGGAAATTGCCAAGGAACATAGCCGATGAGTTCTCGCCCATGGCTATCTCCGGCAAAGCGTCCTTCTTGGTACACAAGCGACCCTGCGGCGATCTGGTATCCGTCTCGATTCTCGTTATTCTTGAACATTGGGAAGAAGAATTTGCGTTTCGGATCCCAAAGTTTCGCGAGCATCGTCGTTTGCAGTTTGTCTGCAAAGTCGTTGAACTGCTTTTCGATTTCTACCTTGCCTTGCTTCGAAGCAATCTTGGCGATCGCCTTCGCGTCAGCCCACATGTAGGCATTGAACGAAGGACGATAACTCGGTGCACCCCGCAGGATATCTTGGGTCTGTCGACTGGCGATGTTGAACTCCATCCCATCGTCATGACCCGTCTGCCAAAACAGTCCGACCGCAGGATCGAAATGACGCTTTTTCCAGCCTTCATAGTTTGCGATCAGCCCATCGAGTAGCCGGCTAAGATGCTCTGGGTCTGGATGAATTGCATCGACAGCTACAACAGCATCGGCCAACCAAGTCGAGTAGTTCCGTGGCTGCGCTCCAGGAGTGCTTACCCAGTAACGCGAGTAGTCTTTGGCGATCGTTCCACTTCGCAACCAACGGGCTTCATAGAGTTGATGACCCGCAGGACAACTGATTGCTCCATAAGCCCCGGACCAAAACGGACGGTCGATGAACTCGGTAAATAGATAGCCGGTGTCAGGATTCCCATAGGTTAAATGCTTGGTGATCAGTTCCCAACGGTAGTAATACGTAGTTTGGATGTCCTCATTAGGACAATCTAGAAAAGGGATGTTCTCGACGAACCAATCCCAATCCTGGTTGTCGAAATATCGCTGTGAGCGAATGATCGCTGCACGATCGAGAACGCTCGGATTCTTGACGGAGTCTTGTCCAATAAGACTCGACGACTGGGCGCACAAAGACAGCGCAAATACCGTGCAGAGAACTGAAGTGATTCGCATCGATCAAGTGGTTTTTGGTTTGGGTTTGATGACCCCAGCCACAAGGAAATAGAAGACTGGGGTCAGGAATATACCGAAGAATGTAACACCGAGCATCCCAGCAAAAACAGCGATCCCCAATGTCTTTCGCATCTCGGCTCCTGCACCTTGGGCCAGGACCAGTGGCACGACACCCAGGATGAACGCGAAGGATGTCATCAAGATCGGTCGTAGTCGCATTCGACAAGCTTCGATGGTTGCCTCGCGAGCGGATTTGCCGGACTCCTGAAGTAGCTTGGCAAACTCGACAATCAAGATCGCGTTCTTGCTAGCCAAACCAACGAGTACCACAAAGCCGATCTGTACGAAGATGTTGATATCGAGTCCCACCCAGGCGACCCCTAGGACCGAACAGAGCAAGCACATCGGAACGACCAAGATCACCGCGAGGGGGAGAATAAGGCTTTCGTACTGCGCTGCAAGCACCAGATAGACTAAGACAACGGCCATCGCAAAAACTAGCAGAGCCGTATTCCCCGCCTTCAGTTGCAGGTACGTCAGTTCTGTCCATTCAGGTTTGATCCCGTCGGGTAAGCTTTGATCCAAAACACCTTCGATCCCCTTGACCATATCGCCGGAGCTAAGTCCCGGTGCGGTAATCCCGTTGATGGTTGCGGCGACATCGCCGTTGTAGCGAGTGATCATCGAGGGTCCGAGTGACTCGCGTACAGTTGCAAGGGTCGCTAATGGAACCATCTCCCGAAGGGGTGTTCGGACTCGCAACTGTCCGACTTGTTCGGGCGTGCGACGGTACTGAGGGTCGGCTTGCACATTGACTTGCCAAGTCCGTCCGAATTGATTGAAGTCGTTGGCATAGGCTCCACCGAGTTGGACTTGGAGAGTGGTGAAAACGTCCTGCAGCGGGATACCTAGGGTTTTGACTTTCTGGCGATCGATATCGACAAACATTTGAGGCGTATTGCTGCGGAATCCGTTGAACATACCGAGAATTCCTGGCGTTTGGCTCGATTGGCTACTGACATCATCGGCAATCGATTGGAGGGCTTCGTAACCGAGGTTGCCTGAATCGCGAAGCATGAGTTTAAAGCCGCCGGCGCTTCCGATACCATCGACCGGAGGAGGTCCAAAGACGCTGAAGATCCCTTCGTCAACTTCCTTGGAGCTTAGTTGGCGAATTTTGGCTCCGATGACCTGGGCTTTGGTTTCGATCGATTTGCGATCATGAAAAGGTTCGAGGATGATGAACATACTCCCGAAGTTCGAACCCACAGCGTTTTGAACGAAAGACTGTCCTGTTACGCCGATGGTATGATCGACTCCATGAATGTCTTTGACAATCTTTTCAAATTCCTTGAGAGTTCGAGCAGTTCTTTCGACGGATGCCGAATCGGGGAGTCTCAAATCGACCAGTAGATAACCTTTGTCCTGGGCAGGGATAAAGCCAGTGGGAGTATGGGTCATGCCGTAATAAGTCCAGTAGAGCAATCCAGCATAGAGTGCCATGACCACGGCTCGGCCTGTAATCAATCGTCCGACCGTACCTGCGTAAAGATTCGAGCTCCAAGTAAAGAATCGATTGAAGAGATTGAAAAACCAACCGAGCGTTGCATTGAGAATCTTCGAGAGCACGTCGGTCTGTTTGTCTTTAGGCTTCAGGAGCACCGCGCAAAGAGCCGGGCTTAATGTCAGCGAGTTGATTGCCGAGAAGAACGTCGACACGGCGATGGTAACGGCAAACTGCCTAAAGAACTGACCTGTGATCCCCGCGATGAAAATGCAGGGGATAAAGACGCACATGAGCACCAAAGAGATGGCAATGATCGGCCCAGAGACTTCTTCCATCGCCTTGATCGCCGCATCGCGGGGGGTGAGTCCGTGCTGGAGGTTATGCTCGACGGCTTCGACGACCACGATCGCATCATCGACAACGATACCGATGGCAAGCACCAATCCGAATAACGAGAGATTGTTCAGGCTATATCCGATACCGTGCATCACAGCAAAGGTTCCGATGATCGCGACAGGTACGGCGATCAAGGGTATGACGCTAGCTCGCCACGATTGGAGAAACGCCAGCACGACGATTGCCACGAGGATGATCGCATCGCGGAGGGCTTTAAAAACCTCCATGATCGACTCGGATATAAACGGCGTGGTGTCATAGACAATCTTGTAATCCACGCCGGGGGGGAAGTTCGCTTTGAGGCTGTCCATCTTTTCTTGGATCATCCTCGCGGTATCGATCGCATTGCTACCGGGCTGCTGATAGATCGCCATCCCGATCGAGGGTTTCCCATCGAGAGTACAAGATGTATCTTGGTTTTTCGCTCCAAGTTCGATTCCGCCATAGGATCTTCCATCGGAACCTTGCCGCTGATCGGACACGACATCTCGAAGGTAAACCGTAGTTCCCGAGAGGCTCGTCCCGACAACGATGCCTCGGAATTCTTCGGGTTCGATCAAGCGACCTTTCGTCGATAGCGTATATTGAAAGGACTGCCCCGGGAGCATAGGTTCTCGGCCTAACGAGCCCGCTGCAACCTGGATATTCTGTTCGCGAAGCGATTGCATGACATCGCTTGCTGTGATTCCCAGCGTTGCCATCCGAGTCGGATCAAGCCAAACTCGCATCGAGTAATCCAGTTGACCGAGGAATCCGATATCACCCACACCCGGGACTCGGACGAGTTCATTTCGCAGTTGGATCGAAGCATAGTTGCTCAAATACAACTGGCTTCTCGAATCATCAGGAGAAATCAAATTCACCACCAGCAGGATGCTCGGCGAGCGTTTCTTGACCGAAACACCTGTTTGTTTGACTTCGCTCGGAAGGCTTGGTGTGGCCAAATTGACTCGGTTTTGGACCAAAACCTGGGCCATGTCCAGATCTGTTCCCACTTCGAACGTCACGCTGATCGAGCATCCACCATCGTTGGTGCATTGGGTCGACATGTAAAGCATGTTTTCGACCCCCAAAATCTGCTGTTCGATCGGAGCAGCGACCGTTTCAGAAACGACCGAGGCGCTTGCGCCTGGATACACGCACGAGACCTGGACCGTCGGTGGTGTGATCTCGGGGTACTGTGCGATGGGTAGCTGCCAGACAAATACAAGTCCCGCGAGCGTGATCAGAATCGAGATGACGGCTGCGAATATGGGTCGATCGATGAAGAACCGCGAGAGCATTACTGGACTCCTTCGGTGGACGGATCCAGATCCAGATCTAGTGGGACACTGGCTTGCTCGATCGAAATCTCCGCACCTGGTCGGACTCTTTGTAGCCCTCGGTAGACGATTTCGGTGCCGGCATCGAGTCCTTTGGTAATGACCCTCCAAGTTCCTATGGATCGACCGAGCTCGACGGTACGGCGAACGGGTTTTTTGTCCGATCCTATGGCGATGACGTATCGGGTATCTTGATCAACTCCGATGGAAGCCTCGGGCACTAGCACTGCATCATAGGGTTGTGATACAGGCACACGGATCCTCACAAACATTCCGGACTTCAATAAATTGTCCTTGTTGTCCAAAAGGGCACGAAGCTTGATCGAACCGGTCCGATCATCGATACGGTTTTGGAGGAAGTCGAGTTTTCCTCGATGGGGGAAATCCTTCTCGTCTCCTAACTGAACGAAGCATGGGATTTCTTGGGATTTCAAGGGATTGGAACTTTGAGTTTTCGAAGGATCCTCGGGTTGTTTTTGTCTTTCGAGCCTTTGGTATCGCAGGACGGATTGTTCATCAACATCAAAGTAAACGAACATCGGATCGTTTTTGACGATGGTCGTCAGCAGGGTTCCAGTACCGAGCCCACCGGTGACGATATTGCCTGGAGTGATCAAAGCTCGGTCGATTCGCCCACTGATGGGACTACGGACTTCGGTGTACTTCAGATCCAACGCTGAGATTTGGGAGTCGGCTTGAGCAGAGGTCTCTTGGGCTTGAGCTTCGGTCAGGGCGGCAACATTCTCTTCGTATTCCTCTTGCGAGATGGCTTTGACATCGATCAAGCTCTTGGCGCGAGCGAGTTTGCTTTTGGCGAGTCCCACTCGTGCCTTCATCAGTTCGATTTTGGCAAGAGCTTGCTGGTGTGCGGCTTGGTATACATCCGGTTCGATCGAAAAGAGCAGATCGTCTTCTTGAACCATTTGGCCGTCGCTAAAATGGATTTGCTTGACATAGCCGGTTACCCTAGCTCGGACTTCGACTGTTTCAATGGCCCCGGTTCGACCGACAAACTCGTCATAGTCGGTGATCTGCTTGGAGGTGGCTTGAACGGTGGCTATTTTTAGAGGCGTCGCGACAGGTTTGATGGTTGGTTTTTCGCAACCGAGTATTACCATTCCAAGCAAAGAGCCCAAAACGACGTACGACCGGCAGATTTTGCAAAGCATCATCGGTTTCTCAGGGGGATAAGGCGGTTTTTAAGGCCGCTTATGAGTATACTCAAGCTTTGTCGGAATCCCAAGGGTACGCTTGATAGGCTGTGCTTCAGACGGCGATTATTTCGTAGAGGCAGGACACATTAGTTGAAGGATGAGTTTTCAGCGAGTTCCATGGCGATTGTTGCTCTTGCCCTTGATCGGTAGCATCATCGGCCTGCTGGTTGCTGGTCGAATGCGTCAGACCGAAAACCTTCGTTGGTTCTCTCAGCAGGATTCCGAGATGACCCAAGAAGCGAATCTGCTTTCTAGAACCCTGGCCAGTAGCTCGGATCGCCAGCAGTGGTTGCAGTTGGTTCAAGGGTTACGCAAGATGAATTGGGGTGAGGTCGATATCCTTGCCGACTCGACACTCAGCGACCGAGCTCGGCGGTCGTTGGTCGTTAGCCCCACGCAGTGGATTCCAGAGCCCGACGGCTTCTATCGTATTTGTGTACGCCAACCGATCAAAGATCCGACAGCCAGCGCCCCCAGCGAGTGGATGCTTTATTCGCGTCGGGTACATAAAGCTGATTTACCTTGGGTGCTCAGGGCGATGATTTTTGGGGCTTTGGGTTTTGCTGGTGGAGCGGCCTTGGCAGCGATTCTGTGGCAAACAACGAGGGCTACGACCAAGCTTCGAGATACTTTGCAGTGGATCCGAGCCCGAGTCAAACGACCGATCCCGCGAACCGAGTTCTTAGGGATGTTCCCTCAGGCACTCAATGTAGACCCGGTGGGTCGGGAACTGATCGCACTTTGCGATCAATTGCATCAGAATGCTTATACCAATCTCAGCGGATCAGAGACATCCGACGCGATTCTCTCGGCGATGCCCGAAGGCATTCTGGCCTTCTCCTCTGAATTGCGACTGTTGTTTGCAAACCGTGCAGCGGTCAAACTGCTGAACCTTGGAACTCGCATCCAAGAGAACATCCCTCTGATCGAGTTGATTAGGCAACCCAAGCTATTGCAATTGGTTCAAGATGTTCAATCACGGCAGCAACCTTTGGACTGCGAGTTCGATACGACCGACGCGACCGATCAGACCGTATCGCTTCGCATTCGAGGCTACTGCATCAGCTCGGATTCCAAACCTGTAACGACTCTGAAAAATCCTATAAGAGCAAGAGCTTATACCCCAGAGCTCCCCAGCGGTCCTGCTGCATCCGTCTTGCTTGTCATCAGCGATGAGACTCGCATGAAACAACTTGAGAATTACCGCAAGGATTTTACAGCCAATGTTTCTCACGAACTAAAAACTCCGCTTTCGGCTATCAAAGCCTACTCAGAGACGTTGCTCATGGGTGCACTGGACGACCCCGATGCTCGTTATCGCTTTGTAACGAGTATCAGCGAGCAGTCCAATAAGCTCGAGCAGTTGATCCGGGGGCTAATGCAACTGAATCGTATCCAGGCCATGCCAGAGAAACTCTCCCTGAGTCCTCTGCGATTGGCCGATGTGATAAGCTCAGTCGTCAAAGAACATCGTACCGTTGCAGACTCGAATCAAATCGTGATCGACAATCAAATCGAGCATTCTTCCGAAGCGACAGATCCCATGGTCTTGGCGGAATTCGATGCACTCAGAACGATTTTAGGTAATCTGCTGAGCAATGCGATCCGGTACTCCAAGCAAGGAGGCACAGTCACCCTTCGATGCGAGCCAAACAAGGATCGAATCGATCTTTTGGTCATCGACCGAGGGATCGGTATTCCTGCGTCGGATGTCGATCGAATCTTCGAGAGATTCTACACGGTCGATAAGGCCAGATCCCGAGATTCCGGTGGCACCGGATTGGGACTTGCAATTGTCAAGCACTTGACGATCGCCATCGGTGGAAGCATCAGCGTAGAAAGCCAATTGGGCGTTGGGAGTACCTTTCGGCTCTCACTCCAACGCCCAATCGATGATGATCCAAAATCTAACACGCAAAATCTGCGTAGCGCAAACTAGCGGCGTTGACCGCGTCGTCGACCAAATCCCTCGATCAGATCCTGCCAGTCATTTGCACTGAGGCTATCTGGAGAGCCACCCGCAAGGAAGCGACTTGGGCCACCTGCACCACCTGCACCACCTGCACCTCCATCGTCGTTGAGGATCGTTCCAAGACCTTGGGCATCGGCGATCGTCGCCCCAGTAGCGCTCGAAAGATTCACGAAGAAGGTCTCGTCGGGTTCCACGGTCGTGTCGTTACGTACGGTAACCGATACGGTCTGGCTAACGACCCCTGGAGCGAAGGATAGAGTGCCACTAATGGCCGTGTAGTCTCCGGTCTTACCAGACTTTGCCGTGCCGTTAGCCGTCGCTACTCGAACCGAAACGGTCGAAGCGCTGGGACGGCTAAGACTGACGGTGAAGCGGAAAGTTCCGGCGTTTTCGAGGGCACGCATGTCGCTAATCGAGATCTGTGTAGATTCTTCATTGACGATCGTTCCAGTGGCTCGGCCGGTTCTCAACGCGACGGCCGTGGAGCTCACGCCAGACAGATCGACAAAGAAAGTTTCATTCGGCTCGACCGTATTGTCATCTACAAGATTGACTCGGACGGTTTTCTCCCTGTCCCCAGGGGCAAATGTCAGAGTCCCTGAGTTTTGGGTGTAGTCTAATCCCGCAGCGGCAGTGCCGTTGGAGGTTCCATAGTTGACGGTGAACTGCTCAGTCACCGGTGCACTGAGAGTGACCTTGAAATCAATCGCGCCTGCTGCACCATTGACCGATTCGGGGGAACTTGCACCGGCTATCGAAATCGTCGGTACGGTGACATAGTTGATGGCATCCAGGACGCTCAAGCGACCGCCGGTGACTGTCTTACCAGCCAGACTTGCCGTCGGAATAGCCGAATTGAGAATCGCTTCGCGAATGCTCGCCGCAGTTGAATTAGGCTTGGCTGCTGCATAAGAGGCGATCGCACCTGTTACGTGCGGGGCAGCCATCGACGTTCCGCTGTAAACTCCATAGGTGTTGCCAGGCAGAGTCGAAAGGATCGAACTGCCCGGGGCACCGATATCGACCTGGGTGGCTCCGTAGTTTGAAAAGCTCGCAAGCCCGCCAGTGGAGGTCGTCGCAGCGACTGCAATAACGGCTTCGTAATCGGCCGCAGGAGTACCGCTCACACCGACCAAGGTGGAGTAGTTCGAAGGATAGTTCGCTGTCGCATCATTGTTTAATGCGGAATTACCGGCTGCCGCTACAAACAAAATACCCGCGTTGGCTGCGCGAATGATCGCGGCGTGCAATGCCGAGGAGTGTCCGCCACCGCCCCAGGAATTATTGGTAGCGACGATGTTCACCCCGCGATTGACCTTCAAATCGGTCAAATAGTCTACCGCTTGGATGGCTGCGGTGATGCTACCGCCAGTGGGACCCAGGAATTTGGCCGAGATCATTTTGACGTTCCAAGCCACACCGGCCACGCCGATTCCGTTGCCACCTACGGCACCAATCGTGCCGGCAACGTGAGTGCCGTGGGTATCACCACTTCCACCATCGTAAATCGTTTTATCGTTGTTGAAAAAATCCCAGCCGTTGACGTCATCGATACGTCCGTTGCCGTCGTTGTCGATACCGTCGTTGGCAACTTCACCTGGGTTAACCCACATGTTCTGTTGCAAGTCAGGATGGTTTAGATCAATGCCCTCATCGATGATCCCTATAACGACTGTGCTCGATCCAGTGTAGTTGTTACCCCAAGCCTCCTCAGCACCACTTCCGAAAGTATTGGTGGTTCCTCCGCCACCATAGCCTGTTGGTGAGTCGTCGCTGTACATGCCCCAAAGCTGGCCGTTGACATAGCTGGTGTCATTGCTGACAGCCGCCTTCTTGAGGATGTAATTCGGCTCGGCAGTGAGTACCCCAGGAAGCTTTTGGTATTCCTGAGCCATGGACATCACGTCCAATCCTGCCGGTATTCGAATACGGGCTATGTGTGCTGCGTCATGGCCTACCGGATCGATCTCCTGAAGAATCTCCGCCCGATGGTTTTGATTCATCGCCATGAGCGCCGGAGCCATTTGAGGGTCGTACTGAATGACCAATTCGCCGGGCATGAAATCCGCAGCCAGTAAATTCCGGACTTCCAGATTCTCCAAAATCAGCTTTCGCAAGGAACTTACCACTCGCTTGGTTCGTCTCATTTTCAGAAACTCCTATCTCATTTTCTAACGCGACACGTGTGTGTGCATGGGTTCGGAAAAGTCGGTTCGAAAGGGCTCAAGCCTTCTGGACCTTCGTTTTACAAGCTACCAACGGGCTGGCGTGCGTCTGAAGTGCTTGCGTATTTTTACTACATCTGGGCGTGTATTGCAAATTGCGGGCCAAACGATTTAGAGCAATCTTCTACTCCTACTCGAAATGCCCGAATCGATTCAAGGCTAAGATGATTTCGGAGAAATCACCTACACTGCACAAGCCTCTGCGATCGCATCGCAAACCCGGTCCATCGACGAGGTCGTCAGACCGGCGACATTGATCCGTCCGGTCCCGACAATGTAGATCCCCTTTTGATTCATCAACCAATCGGCTTGCATGGGATTGAGTCCTGTGTAGGAAAACATCCCCTTTTGATCGGCCAAGAATCCGAAATTCTTTCCTCGGGCCTCCATGCCTTGGATCAGTGCGTTTCGCATGCTGTGGATCCGGCTTCGCATCTGATCGACCTCACTTCGCCATTTGGGGGCCAACTCCGCATCCGAAAGAATCGTTGCGACGATCGCTTCCCCATGCCTTGGCGGATTGCTGTAATTGCAACGAATCGAACTTCGAATTTGACTCAAGACTGCATCGGTCGATCGGGGTGACTCGGAGATCATCATCAGCGCACCGACCCGCTCGGAGTAGAGCCCAAAATTCTTCGACAGCGACCCGCAAATGACCAATTCCGAATGGTCACGCATCAGGATCGATATGGGTTTTGCATCTTCTTGGAGACCATCGCCAAAACCTTGATAAGCAAAATCGACAAACGGGAGCATTTTCTTTTTGGCCAAAAGGTCAGAAATCTCTCGCCATTGCTCAAGCGTCGGATCAATCCCAGTCGGATTATGGCAACAAGCATGCAAGCAGACGACATCTCCTGGGCGCCCCTGCTGGCTAAGCTGCTCTAACATGCCCGCGAAATCCAAACCGGTCTTGGCGGCATTCAAATACCGATAGCTTAGCACTTCAAAGCCGGCTGCTTGGAAGACCGCGTTGTGGTTGGCCCAAGTCGGATTGCTGACCCAAAACCGCCCGGCGGGAAGGACTTTCGCGAGAGTGTCTGCGCCTACGCGCAGCGCTCCGGTTCCACCAGGGGTGTGTGCCGTGGCGACTCGCCCATAATCAAATTCTGAGCCAAGAACCAAGCGGTTGATTTGGTCGATGAAATCCTTGCCACCTTCGATGGGCAGATAGCCCTTGGTCTTTTGTTGTTGGAAAATCTTTGCTTGGGCTAGTTGAACGCTCTCGAGGATGGGAGTTTGGCCTGCGTCGTCTTTGAAAACCCCCACAGTCAAGTTGAGCTTCTGGGCACGGGGATCTTTCTCAAACGCGGCATTCAAACCGAGGATCGAATCAGGGGGTGCCAACGAGAAGTGCTCAAACATCAAACTTACCCAGGCCAAAAAAAGTCATGAAGCTCGGACAACACCTAGAAATTAACTTAAAAACCGTTTTCTCGGGAGGTCTGAATCAGCCTTTTGCAAATTCCCAAATCCCATTTTCCTTGCCGCGACCTTGCAGTTCTTCCTGCTCTTGGATCGGCTGGAGCACTCGAGCCTCTAGCAAAAACCGTATCGATGCTTGGATGTCGAAATCGATTTTCCCGAATCCGAGCTTATCGAGCAGTTCCTCACAAGCCAGATCGAGCGATTCGATCGAGTCGAGCGGACGAAGCCGGGCTCCTTGGTTTTCCCAATTTTTAAGCACATACACTAGCAGCATCGCTTGGCTTAGGCTCTGCTGCTCGGCTTCGTCCTGGAGCCTCAGCAGTACCCCTTTGTTGTTGGACAACGTTTGGAAATAGAGGCTCTGTGCTACGTTGAGCAGTTGGCGATTCCTGGCATGGCGGTAGGAGAAAAAAACTTTGATCGAATAAAGCACAGCCGCGATCCCAACGGCGATGTACATCCAAACGGCGCGGAAGATCTCGACGGCTCCGAGCAAAGCCAATATCCACATGCTACGGATTAATCGGGTCACCGTCATCGAAAACCCCCACAAGGTCGGTATCCCAATCTTGCCTTGATCGAGCCAAGTGATCTTGATCGAACCAGGCAAGAGCATATCGACATCGGCGTGAGGAATATTTTTGAGCATCCTCAAATGCAATTGCCCACTTGGCGAGGAACGCTCAAATGCGACAACCAATTGACGGTAGATAGGAACCGAAAACTCGCTCTTGCGAAAGAGTCTGTACCAACGACGAGCCACTCGATGCCCAAGAGCATCGCCACGTGCATAGACCCGAAGCCGCTTATAGTCCGAGAAACGGATTTTGAGACTCACCCCCCAAGAGGTAGCTGTTCGAAGGGCTTGATAAATCTGGCTTGGGGTCAAGCGATGATAGTTAGCCAGCAACAGCAGATCTTCAGTCGCCTCGATAAGTTCGTTGTTCGAGACTTCCGATGCGATGGTTGCTGCAAGCTCGGCATCGGCTGACTCACGATCTGGATCGACAAACGTGTAGCCTTCGATTAAGCGTTTGAAGCGTTCGTGGATCCGATGATGAATCTTGCTCGCTAGATGGGCTTTAATCGAACGTACGAATTCAAGAGCATTCTGGTCGGTCTGTGCAGAGCGTTCCAAGGCTGCTTGGAACTCGTTTGGATGAACTGGGATGAACGACTCTTCTTTAGCTTGCATCGATATGCAGACTGCGCTTGCGACGTTCCTTACGACGAACATCGTCGATCATGCCGCTAACGCGCTGTACTTGGTCGATCCCTGCTAGGATCAATTGTGGGTGAGATCTGTCTTTGCTTCGCAATTGAACTTTACCGACACCAAGCATCCTTTGGATGACACCTTGAACATAAGTCACATCGTCGATGTCGATCACATCGATTCGATCGACGGTTCGTATCAGAATGCCTCGCGAGTGGATGAATCGCTGAGTGGTCAATTCATAATAGGTGCTTAGCCGTTTATACAAGAAACTGGAGATGCCAAAGATCCAGCAGCAAGCCAGGATGCCCAGGGCGATCCACCAGATGCTCTTGTCGATCGGGCCGATGATCTTCATGGCTGGCAATGCGATCATCGCTGCGATGACCGCAAGACTGATGACTGCCAAGGCCAACCATGTGCCATACATCGCCTTTGGGGAATATCCACCCTCCCAAAGTTTGTGCTCGGGCTCTTGGGGCAATGGCATGCGAGGCTGAAACTCCGACTGGGGAGCAGTTTGCTCGTTGGGCTGATCTTGCTTTTTATCACTCATTTTTCGTCGAACCTATAAGGAGCCAAGCTCCGAAGTTTGGTGAGGAAAGGCTCTAGCATCCAGAGGCTACTAACGCCCCCAATTTGGGCGCTGATTTGAGAAAATAGTATATCACAAATCGATCAAGCACCCGCGAAATTCACATTCTAGCCTCAGTGAGCCCTCGCCATCTGCATAAAAAGATCGTATCTAGCTTTCATCTCGACGAGGCTGTCGCCGCCGAATTTATCGACCAATGCGGTGGCGATTTCAAACGCGACGACATGCTCGACGATGATCGCCGCAGCAGATATCGCACACACATCGCTCCGTTCGTAATTGGCTCGATGAGGCTGCTTGTCCTCCATCCGGATCGAATCCAGAGGCTTGCGCAACGTGCTGATGGGCTTCTTTGCAGCCCTGAGAATCAGTGGCTGACCGTTGGTCATTCCACCTTCGAGCCCACCGGCGTTGTTCGAGGGACGCACATAACCCAGATGGGGTAGATGCGATAAACTCGGATCGTGCTGTATCGGATCGTGGACTTGGGAACCTCGCTTGCCAGCGGCCTCAAATCCCATGCCGATCTCGACCCCTTTGATGGCCTGCACTGCCATGACCGCTTGGGCTAACTTGCCGTCGAGTTTGCGATGCCACTGGGCATGCGTACCGAGCCCAAAAGGCAATCCATCGACCCGAACCTCGACGATACCTCCAAGGGTGTCTCCTTCGTCGGCCATCCGGTCGATGTAGGCTTGGGCATCAGGATCCGTATGAGGTTGAACCGAATAGAGGCTGCTGGAATCCCTAAGAGTACGAACTTGACTGATCGTTAGATCCTGCGTCCCTTGGGAACCGAACTTCATTTCACCGAGCTGGACAACGTAACCGACTGTTTCGATCCCAAACTCTCGCAACAAGAGTCGAGCCAGCGCACCGGCGGCAACTCGCGCGGCCGTCTCACGAGCACTGGATCGTTCAAGCACCCCTCGGATCGACCCTAAATACTTGATCGCACCCGTTAAGTCGGCATGGCCAGGCCTGGGTCGCTCGAGTTCTTTAAGCCTCTCTAGCTTGTAATCGTTGTTGACGATCTGCATTGCAATCGGTGAGCCTAAGGTGACCGATTGCCAAGTACCCGAAAGGATGTTGACCGTATCTTGCTCAAGCTTCTGCCTGCCACCTCGTCCGTAGCCGCCTTGGCGCAGGTGCAACTCATGATTGATGAATTCCTCTTCAACGGTAAGCCCTGCGGGGAAACCGTCGATCAAAGCCAACAGTGATTTGCCATGCGATTCGCCGGCAGTTGAGTAATGGAGCATCAGCGTTTTTTAGATTGCGTCGCGCGGGTCATGCGGGGCTAGTGGCTTGTTTCGATCCGGCGATCAGGACATACAAACAAGGGACAACAAACAATGTAAAGAGCGTACCAATTGCCATGCCGGCGACCAATACGATCCCGATGCTATTTCGAGCTTCGGCACCCGGGCCGGTTACGAAAACCAGGGGCAAATGTCCAAATACAGTCGCTGCACTGGTCATCAAAACCGGTCGCAAACGTGTTTTGGAAGCTTCGATCACTGCTTTCCACTTGCTCAATCCCTCTTGCTGCAAATGGTTGGCAAACTCGACGATCAAAATCCCATTTTTAGCGACCAGCCCCACCAGAGTGATCAATCCGACTTGGGAATAGATATTGACCGTAGTGAGTCCTAGAAATGTAAGCAGCAATGCACCGGAGATGGCCAGAGGTACTGAGCCAAAGAGGACGATCAGCGGATCTCGAAACGATTGGAACTGGGCTGCGAGCACCAAATAGATCAGCGCCAAAGCGATCCCGAGGGTGACTGTCAGCGATGATCCTTCTTTGCGGATCTGCCTGGACTCTCCTGCGTAGTCCATCGATGCATTTGGCCCCACCACTTTCTGAACAATCTCTTCGATGCGACTGAGTCCTGATTCTTTGGTCAATCCTGGGATACCTGGAATCACCGCAGCTTGGATCTGTATCGAGCTTTGCTGTTGAAAACGACTCAGCACCCTGGGTGCGGTTTTCGGCACGACCGACGCGAATGTCGAGACCGGAATCAATTGTCCACTGGGTGTTCGAATCTTAAGATCCATCAGGGAGGAAGCCGATTGACGATCTTCTTCGGCCAACTGAGGGATAACTTGGTACGATCGATTGAAGTAGTTGAATCGATTGACATACCCCCCGCCCAAAAGGACACCAAGCTCCCCGGCGATCGAAGCCAAGTCGAGTTTCAAATCAGCGACCTTTTCACGATCGACCACCACTTGCGCCTGAGGTAAATCGACTTTCAGATCCGTGTCGACGAACATAAACAGGCCGCTCTTGTTGGCCTCCGCCAAAATCTGTTCTGATAGCTCCGTCAGTTGCTCGACTGGTAGATCGCTCTTTAAAATCAACTCGACATCAAAACTACCAGCACCCGGCAGGGGTGGAACCAAGACCGGGAATGGTTGCAGGCCTGGGATTTGCGATGCGATGCCAAAGGCTTCGGGAACCATCGCTGCGGTGCTGCGCAGATGTTCCTTTTCTCGATCGTGCCAGCTTTTGGTGATGATTCCTCCAAAGCCTGAGTTCGAACCGACCAAGGCCCACATGTAGTCGGTCTCCTCCATCTTAGCGAATTTTTCTGCGAGCACTTTGGCCCAACCGACGGAACTCTTTAAGGATGCGTCAGGAGACGCTTTGAGCATCACAGCAATAGCTCCTTGATCCTCTACAGGTGCCAGTTCCTTCGAGCTCATGATGTAAAAAGGAGCGGCAGCAAAAGCCACTAGCAGTGTCGCAAAGGCTATCGCCCAGCGAACTTGCAAAGCCCATTGGAGAAGTTGTCCGTAAGCCTGTTGAAACGCATCGAATACACGATTGACCAGACGTGTGAGAAACCCCTCTTTTCCACTCGCCGAGAGCATCTGAGCGCTCATGATTGGCGAAAGAGTCACTGCCACTACACCTGAGAGCAAGACTGCTGCTGCCAGGGTAAAAGCGAATTCCTTGAACAGCATCCCCGTTAGCCCACCTTGAAAACCGATCGGTGCGTAGACCACTGCGAGTGTGATCGTCATGGCGACAATAGGCCCAAAAAGCTCTCGGGCTCCAAGCAAGGCCGCATCGATCTTGGTCATCCCTTCGCGGATGTGCCGCTGCACATTTTCCACCACAACGATCGCGTCATCGACCACCAAACCCACCGACAATACGATGGCCAGGAGCGTCAAGAGATTTAGAGAGAATCCAAGCAAATACATCAGGATCGTCGCTCCGATGAGCGATACGGGCATAGCGATCAAAGGCACGATCGCAGTCCGAAGCGAACCCATGAAAAGGAAGACCACCAAACCGACAATCGCGATGGTTTCGATCAAAGTTTTCGAGATTTCCGAAAGCGCATCTCGCATGAAACGAGTGGCATCATAAGCCAGATTCATTTCCATGTGATCAGGCAAGGTCGGTTTGAGCTTGGCCATGGCATCATTGAGCCTGTTGGCCACTTCGATCTCATTGGTACCAGGTAGCGGCCATACCGAAACATAGACGGCTTCTTTCCCGCGATACATCGCCACCATGCCAGCTTCTTCTGAGCCGAACTCCACCGAAGCGATATCGCCCAGTCGGATTACCGCCCCGTCCTTTTGCGAGACGATCAGATCTCGGAATTCGTCGGCGGTTTTCAAATCCGTATCGGTAAGCAGGTCAACTTGCACCGAATCGTTCTTAACCCGCCCGATCGCTGCCAAATAATTGTTTCGCCGAAGCGCACCATAGACATCGCCCGGAGTCAAATTCAGCTCGGAGAGCTTGTTGGGGGAAATCCAGATCCGCATCGCTGGCGTGCGGCCCCCTTCGACTCCCACTCGCTGGACACCTGAGATGGTCGTTAGCTGAGGCTGTATGGTTCTAGTCAGGTAGTCGGTCAGTTGGGGGACATCCCATTGGGTGGAAGTGAAGCTCAGATAGAAGGAAGCATAAGGGCGATCGGCGCGTTGGATTTCCACGATGCTCGGTTCGGCTTCGGCCGGAAGCTCTCGTCTTACTTGTTGGAGTCGCGTATTGACCTCCGCCAAGGCTTGGGTCGCGTTGTGATTGAGCTTCAAGCGGATCGTGATTTGGCTAGATCCAGCTACGCTTTTGGATTCGACATAATCGACTCCACCGATCGAGGAGACCGCCTTTTCGATCGGGGTGGTCAGAAACCCGCGGATCGTCTCGGCACTTGCTCCGATATAAACCGTCGTAATAACGATCGAAGTGCTTTCGAGTTTCGGGAATTGCTGAACGGGCAGCGACTGCGCCGATCGGATTCCCAAGAGCACGATCATCAGATTGACGACGATCGCAAGGACCGGGTGCCGAATAAAAATATCGGTAATCGATTTCATCGCTGAGCCGGTTGCTTGTGAGAGATTAGGGTGCTGCTTTGGTAAGTTCCGAGGGAACGATCCAGGTTCCATCGTAGATCTTGAAGGAACCGTCGGCGATGATTTGTTCTTTGGGATCGATGCCTTGGCGGATCGATACGTTGTTACCAACGGTGGCTCCGACGATGACCTCGCGTCGCTTTGCGACCCACTTAGCAGTATCCTTGGGGTCGATTTGAGCGACGAAACAGTAAGCACCCGTTGGATTCGTTCGGAGAGCGGATGAGGGGATAAGAACCGTAGGTTGCGGGTCACCGTACTCGGCAAGCAACTTGACCGAGTCGTTGACTTGAAGCGTTGCCGGTGGGTTGAGGACTTTGGCGCGAGCCGCCAAGGATCGAGTGACCCGATCGGCTTGAGAGTCCAGTGCCACGACTTGGGCCTCGATGATCTGTCCGAGGTGTTCCAGAGAGACCTTCTGGCCGACTTGGAGGTAATCGGCCACCTGCTGAGGCATCATAAAATCGACGAAAACAAATTCGTCGATTCCCTGGAGCATGGTAATCTGCGAACCTTCGGAAAGGTATTGTCCGGGCTGGATATCAAAGACGCCTGCTCGGGCACGAAAGGGAGCCACGAGAATCTTGCGACGGATGACTGCTTCGATTCGTGCGACTTCGGCTTTGGCTTGTGCTAACTGGGCTTCGGTTTGATCCAGATCCAATTCGCTCAAGGCTTGGACCTCCATCGCCTTTTTGATCCTGCGATAAGTCGACTCGGCAATACGTTCGGCTGCTTTGGCACTCGCCAGGGTTGCTTGTTCGACGCTCGTGTCGAGTTCGACCAAGACCTGTCCGGGGCTTACGATGTCCCCTGATTGGAAATGGATCGCTTGGACGGTACCTACGGTTTCGGTTTTGAGTTGGATCGAGCGCGGAGCGACGACCGTTCCGATGACGGTCGAAGCTGCGCGAAGTTCGATGGTTTGCGGATTGGAGAAAACGACAGGCGTTGGACGGGCTTCTTGGGGCGGAGCAGCCGTTGCGAGCACTTTGAATTTCAGCAGATAGATGCCATAAGCCAGAGCAACAACACTCAGGAGTACGCCAAGGGATCCAAGGAGGGTTTTCATGCAGTTTTGGGGATCCAACGATGTGATCAGAGAAACGTGAGGTTTTTGAAATTTTTTGGGACTCGGCAAGGTGCCCTCGGTTCCCTTTGGGCGTGCTTTAGTGGGTCTGGCCTGTCCGCAGCGAAGTCTTCCGTGGCAATGGTGTTGCAAAAATTCATTGTACTCGATCGAAGCTCTTGTCTATAATGCAAATGTCGCAGATTTCTCTGCGGTTTCTCCTCAGATTTCCCCACCAACACCCCGAATCCGATTTCGTGTTCCGAGCGTCATTTAGGGACGCTTTGCGCTTCGGAATTTCATCGCCGAAGGTGCGACAGCGGGTTCCAATCCCAAAATGACCGACGAAGACACTGGCCGATCACGACCGAGCCGCAACAGCAACGAAGTTCTATCGATTGCCGAAGAGATCCTGCGCGAACGCTCGGGGATCAAAAATACCTCCCCAGAGCCTAGACCCGTTTTGGATTTTGCGACCCTCCAGAGGATGCCTCAAGAAGAGCTTGGCCAGATTGCCAAGATTGAAGGAATTGTGAATTGGGAGCAACTCCCACGTCCGGAATTGATCTTCCAAGTGCTCCGCGCGCGGATGCAATCCTCGGGGATCATGATCGGTGAGGGTACGTTGGAGATCCTTGCCGATGGTTTCGGTTTCCTAAGGTCCGCAACCCATCACTATGTCGCTTGCCCAGACGATATCTACGTATCGCCTTCTCAAATTCGCCGATTTGGACTCACTACAGGCATGACCGTCTCGGGACAGATCCGACCCCCAAAAGAAAACGAGCGCTACTTTGCTCTGCTACGGGTCGAAGCCATCAACCATCGAAACCCCAATGAGGTTCGTTCTCGCAAGTCCTTTGATCTGCTCACTCCTTTGCATCCCAAGGAGCGGATCATCATGGAGACCCAAGCACCGGAATTGGCCACAAGGGTTGTCGATCTGGTAACCCCTCTAGGGTTCGGCCAGCGAGGCTTGATCGTCTCTCCTCCGAGAGCCGGAAAAACCATCCTAATGCAGAAGATGGCTCGGGCTGTTTTGGCGAATTATCCGAACGCTTATGTCATGATGCTGCTCATCGACGAACGGCCAGAGGAAGTCACCGACATGCAGCGGGAAGTTCGCGGGCCCAAATGCGAAGTCATCAGCAGCACCTTCGACGAACCAGCATCCAGGCATATTCAAGTCAGCCAAATGGTGCTCGAAAAAGCCAAGCGGATGGTCGAAGACGGCATCGACGTGGTCGTTTTTCTCGACTCGATTACTCGTCTAGCTCGAGCATGGAACGGCGAGTGCATCCAGTCTGGGAAGACCCTCACAGGTGGTCTTGATGCCAATGCGATGCAAAAACCAAAAGCGTTTTTCGGAGCTGCTCGCAAAGTCGAAGAAGGTGGATCGCTGACGATCATCGCGACGGCTTTGGTCGGAACTGGCAGCCGCATGGATGAAGTTATCTTCGAGGAGTTCAAAGGCACTGGAAACATGGAGATCGTGCTGGATCGAGCGCTGGTCGATCGCCGTATCTGGCCCGCAATTGATATCTACCAAAGTGGAACACGACGCGAAGAAGCATTGCTCGATCCGGCTGAATATCAGAAGATCACCATCATGCGCAAAGCCCTCGCGGGCCTTAGTTCAAGCGACGCCATGGAGCAGTTAGTCCATCGGCTCCAAAAGACTCGTAACAATGCGGAATTCTTACTTGGGCTAAAGGCCTGATCAAGCAAATTAAAAGATGGGATTGTGGTGCAACGCATACAGAGTTTGAGCAGTCCTCAACTACGCAGGCTCAAGCGACTTCACCGAGTTGAAAGTGGTCAACGTGAGTTTTTGATCGAGGGAACCCATCTGCTGACCGAAGCTCTAACGGTTCATTGGCCGCTAAGCAGTCTCTACTACACTGAGAAATGGGCAAGCGAGAATCGTGAGTTCGCAAAACGCGTACAAGACACTGTTGAAAACTACTTGGTTGAACCCCATTGGCTCAAACAAGCCGTAACGACCCAAAATCCCGATGGAGTCGTAGCGATCGGAAAGTTGGAGCCCAAGGATCACTCACGCGCCTTGGATGAACTATCAAGTGATCGGAGCCATTGGAGTCTGGCTTTAGCGACCGACGGGATTCAGGATCCCGGTAATGCTGGAACTCTGCTTCGATCCTTGGTCGGCTTGGGTGGCAACCGGTTGTATTTAAGCCCCGATTCGGTTTCTCCGGTGCATCCGAAGTTTTTGCGAAGTACCGCTGGCCAATGGTTTCGGTGCCCACCAGCGGTCGCGGGAATCAAGGAGTTGTCGGTCCACGCCAGGAGCATGGGGGCAAAGGTGATCGTTGCGGATATGCATGGGCAATCGATAGGTGACTTGGATTTGAAGCAACCGACCTTGCTGGTGCTTGGTGCCGAAGGCCGGGGCGTGAATCCCAAAATCAAGGACATGGCAGATCATGTTTGTTCGATACCGATGGCTGCTGGGGTTGAGTCTTTAAACGTTGCCATTGTTGGGACAATTCTCTTGTATGAAGCTCGCCGCCAGCGGGGCGATATGTAGTTAGCAACCTGGTTGTTACAGCCACTCCTGCTTATACGGTTGACAGTAGGTTATCCTGCTAGAGGTCGGACAAAGAAAAAACAGCAAAAACACTACTTTCGATATGACCTTACCATGAGCCACCGCTCCACTCGCGATGTCGTTGTCGACCTGAAAAAAAACGGCAGGCTCATCGAAATCGATACGCCTTTGTCCCCAAGTCTTGAAATCGCTGAAATCCAACGGCGCGTGTACGCTCGTCAAGGTCCTGCGGTTCTCTTTACCAATCCGGTCAACTCCCGTTTTCCGATGGTCAGCAACCTCTTTGGTTCACTCGACCAAGCTCGATTTCTATTCCGCCATACTCTCGAACGCGTGCGTCGAGCGATCGAGTTGAAGATCGATCCTAACGCTCTGCTACGCAACCCACTGCGTTACCTATCGGCCCCCTCGACCGCTTGGTCGATGCTCCCGAAAAAAACAAGCTCTGGATCTGTTCTTTCCAAGTCTTGCGAAATTTACGATCTACCCCAACTGATTTCCTGGCCCGATGACGGTGGCTCTTTCATCACACTACCCCAAGTCCTCAGTGCTCCTCCTGCCGATGGAAATAATATTTCGCCAAATCTCAACGCTTGCAACCTGGGGATGTACCGTATCCAGCTATCGGGAAACCAATACATCGCGAACAAGGAAATCGGTCTCCATTATCAACTTCATCGCGGCATCGGTATCCACCATCAACAAGCTCTCAAGGCGAACCAACCTTTCCCTGTGACGATCACCGTCGGTGGTACTCCAGCGATGACGCTTGCAGCAGTGATGCCTCTGCCTGAAGACGTCGGCGAATTGACTTTCGCCGGTGCCCTTGCCGGTCACCGAATCCCGATGATCGTTAAGAAAAACTCTTCTGGGTCGACACTTCCCACCGCCCCTATCTACGCAGACGCGGATTTTGCAATCACCGGCATAGTCGATCCTAACTCGCTCAAACCCGAAGGTCCATTCGGCGACCACCTCGGCTACTATGCCCTAACCCATCCGTTCCCGTGGATGCAAGTCACCGGCGTTTACCATCGACCTGATGCTATCTGGCCTTTTACTGTCGTAGGCCGCCCTCCACAAGAAGATACAACTTTTGGCGAACTGATCCACGAAATAACGGGCCCAATCATACCGACGGTACTTCCGGGCGTTCGTGGAGTTCATGCGGTCGATGTCGCCGGTGTTCACCCTCTGCTACTTGCGATCGGCTCGGAACGCTACACACCTTATCTCAAACCAAACCGCCCTCAAGAACTCTTGACCCAAGCCAACGCGATTCTGGGCCAAGGTCAAATGTCGCTGGCCAAGTATCTCTTCATCATCGATGGCAACGATCCAAATGCTCCTAGCCTTTACGATCTCGAAGCCTTCTTTCGATGGGTCTGGGAACGGATCGATTTTTCTCGCGATCTTCACTTCCTGACCAAGACGACCATCGACACTTTGGACTACTCTGGCGAAGGCTGGAACCAAGGCTCCAAACTGATTGTCCCAATAACCGGCCCCCAGCGGCGTGAACTTTCTTCAACGATCCCCAGCGATTTGAGATTCAATTCGAACTTTTCGAATCCTAAGCTTTGCTCTCTGGGATCGATCGCGATCGAAACGAAATTGCCTTTGGATGCTGCCGTTGAACAACTCTCTGCGCCGATGCGAGATCTGCCTAACCTTGCCAATGGCATCGCTTTGATCACCTTGGTCGATGACTCTGATTTTGCAAGTCGCTCCTTTGCAAACTGGGCGTGGGTCACCTTCACTCGCTCGAACCCTGCGATCGATCTTCGTGGTATCGGTGAAAAAACCGAATATAAACATTGGTCATGCTCAGGCCCTCTGGTCATCGACGCTCGGATCAAGCCCCATCATGCTCCACCGTTGGTCGAATCCCCCGAGGTCACCAAGAAAATTGACGCTCTTGCGGCCCAAGGGGGACCGCTGGCAAAATATCTCTAGTCCGCAGAAAACCTCTACCTGGTAGCTCATGGTGAACCATTCAACCTAAATTGGTTGATCAAACCCCGATTTTTTGCGACTTGATCCCCAAGATGCTATTAGAATCGACAAAATGAAAACAGCGGTTTTCCAAAGGTGATCAGCCATGTCCAATTCAACGCAGCTTCAAGCCACCTGTGAATCGTACCGAAACTTGCTTTTCGCAGGTTCGAAGCCTCTCCGAAGGGACTTGCTGAAAAGAGCCCCGGTGGCAGCAGTCTGTGCGACTTCTTTTTGGACTACACTGGCCGAGTCGATAGCCATATCCCCTGCTGGTCGGAAAACCCCAAAAGCCCTCATTCTCCTATGGCTCCAAGGTGGCCCCAGCCAACTTGAAACCTTCGATCCACACCCGAATACCGCTATCGGCGGATCGACCCAAGCGATCAAGACGTCGCTGCGTGATACGCTGATCGCTAACACGCTCGAGCAGACCGCAGAGGTCATGCACCATGCGACCTTGATCCGTTCGATGGTTTCTAAGGAAGGGGATCATGAACGGGCCATTTACAATATGAAGACAGGCTGGCGGCCCGACCCGACCCTGCTTCATCCTTCGATCGGCTCAGTGCTTTGCCACCAAACCAAAGAGAATCTCGAGATCCCTCGACATGTGTCGATCCTCGCAGGCCAATGGCCCTCGCGTGGCGGATACCTCGGAAGCCAATTCGATGCCTTTCAACTCGGCGACCCCAAAAATCCTCTTCCGAATCTCCGTAGCCCCGTAGACAACAAGCAATTCGAGAAGCGCATCGGCGATCTAGAGATTCTCGAACAGCGTTTTCGTAAAGGCCGTATCAAGAACATCGAATCGGACAAAACGCTTCACTCGATTTCCACCGAACGGGCTGTCAAGATGATGTCCAGCTCGCAAATTCAAGCGTTCGAAATCGATCGCGAATCTGCGAGCGTCCGCGAACCCTTCGGCGACTCGCCCTTTGGTCGCGGTTGCTTGGCTGCCGTCAGGCTGATCGAACAAGGTGTTACATGCGTGGAAATCGAACTAAGCGGTTGGGATTCTCACGTTGAAAACCATACGCTCCAATCGGGCCGATGTAGCATCCTCGATCCGGCCCTTGCTTCCTTAATCCGATTATTGGATCAAAGAAGTCTCTTAGACTCGACGATCGTCGTTTGCGGGGGGGAATTCGGTCGCACCCCCAAAATCAACATCGCTGACGGACGCGATCATTGGCCCAACGGATTTAGCACAGCGATCTTCGGTGGCCCGCTGCGTCGCGGTTACGTGCACGGACAAACGTCCCACGAACTGATAGAAAACAAATCGGATCCTCTTGCCGGTGTCAAAGATCCCGTGCGTATCGAAGATCTCCACGCGACGATTCTTCATGCCTTCGGTATCGATCCTGCGGTCGAATCGATCACTCCTATCGGAAGACCCTTGGCCGTAAGTCAAGGGTCGATTATCCGAGAGCTTCTCGATACGTAATCGAGGTGCCCCTATTTCTTATTGGGGTTGGGCTTAGATGTCGCTTGCTTTGGTTTAGCCACCGGCCCTTGCTCCATGAGCTTTTCGACCGCTTGGATCATCTCGGGATTTGTGCTGAAACCCGCTGTTCGTTTCACGACCACTCCCTTGGCATCGATGAGGATCGTCACCGGCACGCTGAGCACCCCTAGCTTGGTCGCCAAGTCGCTTTGAAATCCACCTTGTTCATGGATATGTGCCCATGGATATTTGCCCGCGTTTTCTTTGAGGAACTTCGCAGCCGTAGCAGCTTCGTTGTCCAAATTAACGCCGACGATTTGCAGGTTTTGCTTGGCATACTTGGCTTGCAGCTTACGCAACTCAGCCATATCCGCTTTGCATGGATCGCACCAAGTCGCCCAATAGTGCACGATCGTAGGTCCGGTGGTTTGCACCTCTTTGCCTTCTAATGTCTTACCGCGCAGATTTAAGGTTTTCCCTTCTAAGTTCAATCTGACGATCGCCCCAGAAGCTTTCTTTCCGAAGTCCGTATCGGGGAAATTCGCTGCGACTTTGCGATACCACTCCTGAGCTTCTTTCTCCTGGCCACCGAGTTCGTCGTTCAATCCGATTTGGATCATCGCTTCGGCTGCATCAGGGGACTTTGGATAAGCCTCGGCAAACGACTCTAACTGCTCGATGTAGTTCTCTTGCACCGAAGCATGGTTTGCCTTGGGATCACTCATCTGCGCCATAAAGTCAGAAGAGATCACTCGGAAAGCGACATAAGGCTTGTGCTCCTTGCCACCAGGAATTTTGTCCAAGCTGGCATCGAGGGCCTTGAGCTCTTCGAGTCCTTCTGGGTAGACACCTGTCTGAACCGCCGAACTAACCGAGTCAGCATACTGATGGATCCATGATCCCATATCTTCTGAGTTTTGGCTCGCTGAAATGAGTTTACGCAGGATCACGCCACGTTCCTTGTATTGCTGCGGTGTGGCGTTGCCATCTCGCATCGCGCTATCGACTTTGTCCAGATCGCTCAGCAATCCTTGCATGGCTTGTGTCATGCCCGACTCTGCTGGTACGGCCGCTATATCTCGATTGACAGCCATCGAAGGAAAGAAGAAGCCCGAATCGCCAACGCTCGTGCCATCGACCATCCTTGGCGCATCGATCAGTCTCCAACTGTTTGCGACCTGAACGATTGTTCCAACGAGCAACTGCTGGTTGGCTCCCTTGCTCTCGACGATCGCTATCACATTCTCATAAGCCACCAAGTCTTGAGCCGAACCTTCGGTTCCTTCTGGAACCACACCAGGCTTATCAGCCGCAAACTGTGCCCAAGTCGCTTGGGCATCGATCAGTCGCTGACTTTCCAAAAACTCACTAAAAGCTAGTTTGGATCTCTCTAGTTTCTCTTGCAGCCTATTTTTGGTTTTCTCACCCAGTTTCAAGCTCTCGAGCTCGGTAGGTGTCAAAAGCAATTTCGTATAGCGATTGGTATCCTTGTTCTTGATCGCTTCAATTACCTCGTAGGTTATCTCTTCGGCGGAGATGTTTTTCCAAGCATCGATCTTGCCGTCTTCGTCTTTGTCCAAGCCCCAGCGAGTCCCTTGGGTTCCCAGCCAACGGTACTGGTCGGCTGTTCCATTGAAGTTCGCGTCGATGTCGCGATATACCTCGATCCCGTCTTTGTAATAACTCCAAAGATCGACGTTTCGATCTCCGTTGGTATCTGCAAATCGTCTTAGCAACCGCCCATCTGGGCCGTAAATCATTAGGCCATCGATACCACCGATCGTTTCATACTTGCCTGTGCACTTAGACGCCTCGTTGGGATCTACCTTATCGTATACCACGCTCTGTTGTTGAGGCGTGTATCCTAACCCAGTGGCCACCAAGGACTCCGTATCCTGAGCTCTGGCTGTCGCTAAGGTTTGCCCTGTTACCATCATGGCTAAGACAGCTAGAAATCTTTGTCGTTTTGCACTTTTATTCCGGTTGGCCAGCATCCTTGCTTTCTCCAATGAGGGTTTGCGGTACGTCTGGGTCGGAGTCTAGCCGAAAAACCCTTTCGCCTGCCATAGCTTTTTCAAGCTTCTTCTCCCCTGATATTTTCCAGCAATTCCCATCCTTTTTCCATTTCGCTAGCATTTCCCCAAGCTGTGTCTTTGCCGAATACGATCATGTGTGCGGTTTTCATCTGGATATCCTGCTGAGCCAACTCTCTGGCTAGGATCTCCATCCCTGGATTGTGTCCTATGCACATGATTTGCTTTTTGCCTCCATGATGGATCGCCACGACTCTTTTGATGCTGTCCGGGGTAGCCAGATACAACTCATCGAAGTAGAGGATCTCGGGGACGGCCTCTTGGCTATATTGGCTCAGAACCTGAAGGATACCTTGAAGCGTCTGCGTTGTTCTCAGCGCTGTCGAACAGAGGATTCTTTCAGGCACATATCCTAACTGCTGGATTTTATTTCCTAAGAGCACGGCCGCTCTTTGACCTCTTGCACTGAGTGGTCTTTGCTTGTCATCTAGCTTGGTATCTTCCCAATCGCTTTTAGCATGCCGGACAAGGATCCACTTTGTGTTCATCTTATCTTTTCCCATCACAAGAGCAGACTTTGTATTTGGTCATCCAGAAGGCTCTTGGCGATCCATTTGGCTCCATGGAAGTTTCCTTCCTGGGTATGGCGATTCGGCACGCTGATGACGTAAGCACCTGCTGTGACTCCAGCTTTAGTTCCGTTCTCGCTGTCTTCGAGCACTAGCATCTTTTCCGTTTGTACTCCCATCCTCCTAGCAGCTTCTTGGTAGATATCTGGATGAGGTTTACCTCTGGCTACTTCCTCTGCCGTCACTACGAAATCCAACTTATCGAGTACTCCTACTAAGTCCAGAGCTTTCAAGGCGAAGTTCCTTGTGGAGCTTGTCGCTACGCATCTTGGAAGTCCCTTGCTTTGGATCGCACAGAGTGTTTGCTCGACTCCTTGCAAACATCGTAACCTTGTCTCCAAAATACCTTCGAAGATCTTCTCCGTCTCTTCGTGCAACTCTTGCCATGTTTCCTCGAGCAGCTCGCTCTCGATGAGGACTTGGTAAGCTTTCGGGGCTGGCAACCCTATCATTCTTTTTCGTACTGGATCTTTGAAAGTCCTACCTCTTCTTGTGAGCAATTCTTTGGTCACCTCCTCGTAGAGGTCTTCGGTGTTGAGCAAAAGACCATCCATGTCAAAAGCTACCGCTTGGATTTTCTTCTTTTCTGCCAACTCTTCCATAACCTTGATAACTTGTTCCTTTGCTTGTTGGTTTTTTGGCTTTCCCTATCGACTTTTGAACATGCCTTTTTTCCTGTCGATGGATGTCCCTTTTCCCAACCTGTTTCCTACGGCAACCTTCGCGTCTTTGACATCTTTTCCACGTAGCTTTTTGCTTTGTTTCGCTTTGTTTCCCATAGGTTTTTATTGGTTTTGAACACTCTAGGGAACCTCTCTTCTACTACAACAAGATTTATATTTCTATTCTCTAGATAGAAGGGTCACTTCCTTGAGCCCAACGACCATCCATCGCCAAGCACACCATCTTTGGTCACGATGCATATTCCATCACGTATGCAACAAGGATCGTACTCATCGGAGTCGTTGAGGCCCAACGTGTTTGTTACTTGCACATGGCGTCCTATTCGAGAGTTTTTATCCAAGATAGCTCCTTCGATGAGGCTTCCTGAACCAATTCCTACCCTAGGTTTTCCTTCTTTGGCCAACCGAGCGACGTCGGCCTCGGTTTCCATGTAGTCAGCCCCCATGATGATCGAGTTGCGAATAGTAACACCGTCACCAATGACGCAGCGTAACCCTATAACACTGTTCTCGATAACCGAGCCTTTGCCTATTCTGCAACCGTCGGCGACAAGCGACGAAGTGATCGAGGCTCCCTCGACGACAGTAGGTGGCAAAAAACGAGGTCGCGTGTAGACGGGGTTCTCGGCGGAAAACAAATCAAAAGGAGGATAGGGTTTGGCCAAAGAGAGATTGGCTTCGTAGAAAGCCCTGATGGTACCGATGTCCTCCCAGTAATCGTCAAAAAGATGCACTTGTACCTTTCGAGACCTGATAGCGGCAGGGAAAACCTCTTTGCCAAAATCGCTGTAATTGGTTTTGTTGAGTACGTCAAAGAGAAGTTCTTTGTTGAAGATATACAAGCCCATACTAGCCAGACAGTCACGGCCCTTCGAAGGGATACCCCGAGCATCGATCCAAGCAGGAGACATGCTGACCATGTCGATTTCATCCGAAGTCCTAGGCTTTTCCAAAAAGCCAACGACGCGACCAGAATCATCGCAACGCATAACCCCTAAAGCACTCGCAGCAGAACGAGCCACCGGTATCGCAGCGATCGTTACGTCAGCCTGAGAGTCGATGTGAGTACGCAGCATCTGGCGGTAGTCCATCCGATAGAGCTGGTCACCACTCAAAATCAAAACATACTTGCAACTCGGATCATCGAAATAGACAAGATTTTTGCGGACAGCATCCGCTGTACCCTCAAACCAAGCCGCATCGCTTTCCATCGTCTGCTGAGCAGCGAGCAACTCGACAAAACCACCGGAAAAATTGTCAAAGCGGTACGTCTGACGAATATGCTGATGCAGTGAAACACTCAAAAACTGAGTAACAACATAAATTTTGTTGATATCACTATGAAGACAATTGCTTATGGGAATATCGATGAGTCGATATTTGGAAGCCAAAGGAACAGCAGGTTTGGCCCGGATTTTCGTCAAAGGGTAAAGACGTGTACCTCGACCACCCCCTAGAATGAGGGAAGTAACACTTTTGAGATCCATAACCGTCATGAAGCACCTCGAAGTCAAATGAACAAGTAGGGTAATAAAACCCAACGAACGCAAACTATTTTAGCACACAAGCAACCAAATAGGACCGCACCGAACGTATGGATCCAGCAAGGATAGGGAAAGCCGATTTAGAAACTCTCGTAGCAGAACTAGTATCGGAAAATTCGGTTAGCACGCTGAGCAATCTTGCCATAACCCAAAAGGTAGCCAACTGGCTAGAAACACTGAGTTTTGAAATCGAATGGATCGAGTACAAAGACCAAGCAGGGGTAAGTAAAGCCAGCTTGGTGGCAGTAAGAAACCCCAAAGGGACATATCGAGAAAAAGGTGGAGCAGCCTATTTAGCGCATACCGATGTCGTACCAGTCGATGATTGGTATACAGGCTTTAGTGGGCCCTTCGAAGTCGTCGAGCGAGCAGGCAAGCTCTACGGTAGGGGAACATGCGATATGAAGGGATCCTTATGCAGCGCGATCAAGGCAGCTTCTAGGATAGACCCAAGCGAACAGACCAAGCCTATCTATTTTGTTATCACAGCCGACGAAGAAATCGGGATGGAGGGTGCCCAGCAAGTCGACAAAAGATCGAAACTTTGGAATGAGATGATTCATAGAGAGGTCATAGGAATCATAGGCGAACCGACAGAAATGCAAGTGGTTCATGCGCATAAGGGAACCTATGGGGTGATCCTTCGATCCACCGGACAAAGCGCACACACAAGCACAGGAAGAGGTATCAACGCCAACTATGCACTGATACCCGCCCTACAAAAACTGCTGGAACTCAAGGAACAAACGGAGACCCAAAAACCATTTAGAAACGAGCAATTCGACCCACCGACAGTAACGCTCAATATGGTCATCAAAAACGAACCTTTAGCGATCAATGTGACAACGGCCATCGCAGAGGCGTTGATATTCTACCGGACGATGCCCCAAGTGGATTGTCAAGAGATCCAAAGTCAACTGCGAAAGATCCAAAGCGAGCACAACCTCGAATGGATCGACAAAGGGGAAAAAGCTCATTGGAGCGTCGATCCACTTTCGCCTTGGATCCAAGAACTCTTAGCCATCACAGGTCAGGGTAAATCCAAAACCGTAAGCTACGGAACCGATGGAGCGGTTTTGCAAAGGCTATCGAAACTCGTAGTGTGCGGACCAGGTAGCATCGAACAAGCCCACCGCAAGGACGAGTGGGTAGCTATCGAACAATTGCAAAGAGCCGTCGAGGTCTACGAACAAGCCTTCAGAAAGTGGGCCTACTAGGACATGTTTCGCATTCTGATAAAGAAATACCTCCACGAATCCATACTGCTATGGTGCGCCCTGGCCTTAGTACTCTTCTTTTTTCCATGGGTAAGAATCTGGACGGTAAGCCAATTTGAGCTGACAGGTTTTGCGCCGCTTATCGAGCAATTCAAAGCATTCGAGAAATTTGCACCGGTACCCCTCGAACAGTTTTTGACGTATCACGGAATCATTGGCATCACCTACGATGAACCGGTCGTGCTGCTATGCGTGCTGACTTGGTGCATCGCTAGGGGAACCGATGTGGTAAGTGGCGAACTGAACCGCGGCACGATGGAAATGCTTTTGGCCCAACCCGTGCAACGCTCGATGGTACTAGCCAGCCACGCTCTAGTGACCATCGCAGGCTTGGGTTTGCTGTGCCTGCTGATTTATGCTGGTCTCTACCTGGGTATCCACACCAACTCAACGCCCGTAGCCTCAGCTTCCAAGCTGACCCTGCCCTGGTTGGAATGGACGATCAACAATCCGTTTACCCCAAAGCAAATGCAGAACGTACCTTTGAATCAACTCGTTAAGCCGCAGGAGTTTATCGCAGCGACGATGAATCTCTTTTCCCTAGGGTTTGCGGTACTGGGTCTGGGCGTCATGGCCAGCAGCTTCGATCAGTATCGTTGGCGTTCGATAGGAATAGTCATCAGTATCTACGTGCTGAGCCTATTGCTGTTTATCTTGTCCAAATCCACGCCATCGATGGGGATCTTCAAACCACTGACTTTTCTGTCAGCCTATCAACCCGCTTGGATGATCCAGCAGATCCACAACCATCCAGAGCGACAATGGTATCTGAGTAATGCTCAGCATGCCAAAAGCTGGCAAGAAACCATTGGCCCTATGGGATATGTATCGATCTTGATGCTCCTGGGGCTGGCTGCCTACAGCGTAGCCTTCTGGCGTTTTACCAAACGAGATCTACCGGCGCCTAACTGATTAGCGTGCCACCGTAAGCCAAAGAACACTTAAAATTATTCAAACTAAATAGTTGCCTAAATTCGATTTTCAAAAGCGATCTTCCTCCTAGAGTTGATTGTCCGATCACCTCACTCAAAAGGAGACCCGCATAATGAATCATTTGAATTTGTGTTGCGACAAAGTCGCTTTGGGTACTCAGCTTCGCACCTACATCGAGCAAAGAGTCGATCAAGCGATCGCGAGACTCAAGGATAAAGTCAATAATGTCAATCTAAAGATCGAGGATATCAACGGACCCGATCGAAAAGGACTCGATAAACAAGCCAAATTGGTGGTCAGATGGCGTAATAAACAAAGCTTGGTCATCGAAGATAGAGACTATCAAGTCGATGAACTCCTGAGTCGCATCACGAGTCAATTGGACACCGAAGTAAAAAAGAGGAATCAGCAGGATGGACTTCTCTCGAAAATCGTTAGGAAAGCGTTTTCGTACGTACCGAACAAGTAGTCTATTTTTTCAAGATAACCTCGATGCTTTGTCCAGCCTTGAGCGCACCGGATCGGGCTAAGACCACCGTTTCACTGCCATCCAATCCAGAAAGGACTTCAACCTCATCGCCTACCCTTATTCCCAACTGGATCGAACGAAACTCTATTTTTCCACCTACCACCACGCAACAGTGGGACTCGTCCCCTTTGCGGACGATCGCTCCGATGGGTAATGATAAAACATCGGTTTTCTCTTCGAGCAGAACTTTCGCTTGAACAAAAGCTCCCGAAAGGAGCTGATGGTCGCTATTCTCTAGCTCGATCTGGATCGGTAAACAACGGCTCTGAGGATCCAGACTCGAAGAACTTCTGGTCACCTTTCCAGGGAATCGTAAACCAGGCTTGGCCGGCACCAATATCTCGACAGAATCTCCCTGAAGTCCAGCATCGACGTAAGAAGCTTCGGACTCTGGAATATCGACATAGACTCGAACCCGGTCGGAATTGGTGATCGTAAGCAGTGGTCTATCAGGGTTAGAGCCGGCAGGTTGGACGTAATGGCCTGTGTCAATATTTCTTTCGCTGATCACCCCATCGAAAGGGGCCAAAATTCGTAAGTACTTGGTCATCGAAACCGCTTGAGCATGTTCACTCTTGGCAACCGAACATTTAGCCGTGGCAGCCTCCAGATCCGCACGAGCTTTTCCTACTTGAGCCTGGGCCTCAAGCAACCGAGCTTGCTCGGAACCCACCATTGCTTCGCTCTCTTTTTTACTGGCAAGAGCAGCTTGAAATTGGCTCAAGGTTTCGTCGGCAAGCTGCTTCGTCACGGTCCCTTGATCAGCAAGCTTGGAGATTCGTGCATTTTCTGATGTCCAACGTTGAACCTGTGCCTCAGCCCTATCGATGCCCGCTAGTGCTTGCTTTACCAAAGCCTGAGCCGAATCGACGGACGCTTGACTAGCCACCAAAGCAGCCTCGGCTTGCTTAACTTGCGAAGTTGCCTGATCGATCAAACCCAATTTGGTTACCACCGAGTCTTCATACTCGGGCGCACTCAAAGCGATCAGCAGATCACCCTTGTGAACCTTATCTCCAACATCGACGGCAACCGAATCGACATAACCGGAAACCTTAGACAAAATCGGCGCTTGCTCATAAGGCTCGACGCGAGCCGGTTGCAACGAATAGAGTAGCAGCGTTTTCTTAGCAACAGGACCTGCCGTAACTCGCTCGACGAGCGACGAGGAAGCCTTGCTCGGAGATTCGACTTCCATGGGAGAAACCCAAGGTTTACAACCCAGACTCCCAATGCCTATCGCAGCCATGATCGTTAAGCATCCAGCAGCTTTGAGCTTCTGTGGCTTAACATTGATGTTCAAAAAGAAGCTCGATTTGGACATGCCTTCAAGTTCCATAGTAACGGCTTTGCGGGTCATCAGGATCCATGGAAGCAGACGCCCCAGTTGCCTTGCTCTGCGCAATTACAAAAAACAACGGTAAAATCAGAAGAGTCGACATCGTCGCAGCGATCAAACCACCAAGAACGGCCAATCCCAAAGGAGCATTCTGCTGACCTGATTCCCCAAAGCCTAAAGCCATCGGGATCATCCCGGCGATCATCGCCAAGCTAGTCATCAAAACAGCTCTTAGCCGACTCGATGACCCTAGTACAGCACCTTGTTTGACCTCACCGAACTCTCGACGTCTCTTCTCGGAAAAATCCACAAGCAAGATCGCGTTCGCCATCGCAACACCAATAGCCATAATCGCGCCGATGAACGACTGTATGTTGATAGTCGTATTTGTCCAATAGAGCGTCAATAAGATCCCGACCAAAACGGCCGGAATCGTCGAAACAGCAACCAAAGCTAGACGCAAGGATTGAAAGCTAGCCGTCAGAAGCAAAAGGATTGCGGCGATGGCAAGAACAAGCCCGATAGCAAGTCCCGATTGCATCTGCTGCATTGGTGGAATCTGACCTCGAACCTCGATTGCACTACCCGCAGGTACTTGACCAGCAAGCTTAAGCGCTGAGCGCACATCACGAGCCACGCCACCCAAGTCTTTACCGACCATGTTGGCTGTCAGAGTCACTTGTCGCTTCATGTTGTAGCGATCGAATTGTCCAGGCATCGTGCCAGCTTCGATGCTCGCTACGTCACGGATCAAAACTTGTCCCTCTTGTGTTTTCTTAAGCGGTATGCGACCGAGTTGCTCCGTTGACGCGACGCTTTCAACACCATAGACAGAGCGTACCACAGACCGAGGAATCTCGACTTGGACTTGATAAGCGATCCCGCTTTTGGGATCAGCCCAGTAGTTAGGTACCACAAAACGGCTCGAAGAAGTTGCAGTGACCAAAGCTCGTGATACATCCAAAGGCATAATCCCAGCCAGCCCAGCCTTCTGGCGATCGACGTTGACCTGTACCGTAGGATAGTCCATCGACTGGCCTAGCTGTACATCACGCAACGAGGGAACTTGAGTGAGCACTTGGCGGAGCTTCTCCGCATACTCACGGTTCTTACCAAAGTCTGTTCCACTGACGACAACTTCGATTGGAGCAGGAGAGCCAAAACTCATCACCTCGTTGACGATATCCGAAGGTTCAAACGAAAAACGAACTTCTGGCATCGCCAGTGCAAGCCGCTCGCGAAGCCTTTCTTGGAGCTGTTGATCCGAGAGCGGAAAACCTTCCCGAAGATCGACGTACAAAATGGCTTCCTCTGGCCCACGAGACCACTGATAAACTGCATTGACAGGAAAGTTCGAATGGATCATCCCAACATAGCCAAGTGTCAGAATGACGTTCTCCTTACCAATTTCCTGGTCGATGATCTCAAGAGCTTGTTTCGCAAGCGATTCGGTTTTTTCGATGTGTGTGCCATCAGGGCCTCGCATGCGTAGCCTGAACTGGCCAGCATCGACAACCGGAAAAATGCTCTGTCCAAGCCTTGGAGGAATCGCGGCAATAGCAAGTACACAGCCGATTAAATACACTCCCGCGAGCACCCAGCGGAATTGGATCAATCGCGAAAGAATGGATTCATAAGTCGCCCGGATCCGACCAAACCAATCCAACGAGTCGTGTTCGTCATGATGCGCTGTATGGCCAAGCGGTCGCAAAAGCAATACAGCTAGGACCGGAACCAGCGTGCTAGAAAGAATGTACGAAGCGATCATCGAAAAACCGACGGCCAGCGACAACGGAACGAACATCCCCCGTGCCGCCCCCTGCATGAAGAACGACGAAACAAAGACGGCCAAGATGCATAGCATTGCTAGCAGCCGAGGAACCACTGTTTCAAGGGATCCGACCTGTACGGCTCGCGCTAAAGGTAAACCTTTTTGAAGCTGCGTATGAATATTCTCAATCGATACGGTAGCTTCATCGACCAGGATCCCAACGGCAAGAGCTAGTCCACCGAGGGTCATCAGATTGATTGTTTGCCCCGTGAGCCAAAGAGCTACAATCGAACAACCGATCGCAAGCGGTATATTCAAAACCACAACCAAAGCGCTTCGCCAGTCGCGAAGAAAAAACACAATCATCAGACCCACTAGCACTGCCCCAAGAATGCCCTCGCTGACGACGCTCCAAACTGCCCTAGTCACAAAGCGCGATTGATCAAACTCAAACCGCACATCAATCCCCTCACCATCTGTACCTAATGCCTCTTTCATCTTAGGAATCGCCGTTTTGATTTGCTCGATGACACTCAAGGTAGAAGCGTCCGCACGTTTATTCGCAAGAATGTATACCGCCCTGCGACCATTGACCAAGGCATAACCGGCAGGGGCATCGGCCGAATCGCTGATCGTTCCAATATCTCGGATATAAACCGGATGCTCTCCGGTGCGGATCGGGATCGTCGAGAGCTCCTGAGGATCCTTGACCACCGAGTTGATAGGGACAATCGGATAGGATTCACCCAAAGGGAGATTACCAGAAGGACTCAGCGTGTTTCCTTTGGTCAACGCCGTGATGATCTCATCAGGTGACATGCTGTAGGATTGAAGCTTCTTCGGATCCACCGAGATGACGATCGACCGGGCCGAACCACCGAAAGGCGGAGGAGCAGACACACCAGGGAGATTCGAGAACATCGGTCGGACTCGAAACAGAGCCAGATCTTGAATTTCGGAGATGTTACGCGTGTCGCTCGATAGAACCAAGTAACCCACCGGAACACTGCCGGTATCAAAACGCATCACAAAAGGGGAAACCGTACCGGGAGGCATAAACGCTTGAGAACGGTTCACGTAGTTGATCGTTTCGGCCATCGCTTGAGACATGTCCGTCTCAGGATGGAAAAACAACTTCATCAGCGCCGTGCCCTGGACGTTGCGAGACTCCACATGATGGATACCGCTGATGTAAAGAAAATGGTACTCGTAGTAGTTCGTCAGGAACCCTTCCATCTGCGCCGGATCCATACCACCGTAAGGCTGACAAACATAGATCACAGGCAAATGAAGCTTAGGGAAAACATCGACCTCCATCCCCTTGGGAAGACCTTCGGGATAGCCCCACTTAAGCTGCTGGAACACCGCTGGCCCGATCGCTAGAAAGCAAGCCAATATGATGCTAAAGACCAAAACCAAGACCGTAGCAGGTCGGCGCATCGCCGAAAGAATCAGTTGCATAAGGCCCAGGTGTTTACAAAGTGTGCTTGAAGACTCGACCAAGTTTTCTTGGCGTAGATCGCCGAGAACTCCCAGTTTAACAGAAGCAAGCCAAATCAGAGCCTATTCTTGCTCTCAGGATCCAGTCAGGATTGCAGTCTTATCGGAATATTCCCTATAAACCCCAAAGGCCGCAGTTGCCAAGCGTTTAAGAGAGTCCATTGGTCACAGGATCGATTTTTGCATGCGATACGTCAAATGTGCTGCGATCCTTCTGTGGATTACCATCCCGATCCTCAGCGGTTGCACAACCCTCATCCAATCGAGATCCGTCGGATCAGACAGATCAGACAGATCAGACGGATCAGACGGATCAGACAGATCAGACGGATCAGACAGATCAGACGGATCAGACAGATCAGACAGATCGGACAGATCAGACGGATCAGACGGATCAGACGGATCGGACGGATCGGACGGATCAGACGGATCGGACGGATCGGACACGATCGGAATCGATTTGCCGACAGCCCTCTCGAAAGTCGACACCGCTCACCCGATGGTCCAGCACGCCATGTGGCGTGTTTACGAAGCGCAAGCCAAACAGCAGCGGGCTGCCGCCATGTGGTTGCCTTCGATCCAAGCGGGTATGAACTACCACCGGCACGACGGAAACTATCAAGCGATCGATGGATCGATTGTTGATATCAGCAACAATTCATTGCAAGCGGGTTTAGGTGCTGGGGCAATTGCAGCCGGCACGACAACCCGTCCAGGACTAGTTGCCCAATTCCATTTGGCCGATGCAATCTTTCTGCCAAAGGCAGCCGATCGAATGGTTGCTGCCCGACAGCACGGAGAGTGGATCGTCAAGAACCAAGCTCTCTTGAACGTCGCGATCGCTTATCTCGACCTGCTAGATGCCTACCAAGACGAGAGCTTAATACTCGCCTCTGTCGATAGGCTTCAAGAGCTCTCCAAAATCACACAGGACTATGCGCAGGTAGGTAAAGGGCTTGTATCGGACGCTCAGCGTATGAGCACCGAAATGTCCCTTGCTGAGACTCGAGCTTTAGGCATCAAAGAGAAAAAGCTGTCTGCATCCGCAAGGCTCGCTAGGTTCATGAGCCTCTCGAGCGTGCAGGTTCTTGTTCCAGAGGATGAACGGGCGCTTCCTTTGGATCTGGTCGATATGTCCATGACCGAACAAGAGGACATTCAACTGGCTCTTTGCCAAAGACCTGAGTATGGCGAAGCCAAGGAGCAGCTAGCCAGCGTTGAAGCGCTACTTGAACGGGAGAAATCGGCTCCCTATGTCCCGAACCTTCAAGTCGGTTACAGTACAGGTCGTTTCGGAGGTGGTTTAGGATCAAGCTTTGGAAATTGGGGAGGTCGCTACGATATCGATGCCCTGATGACCTGGGAACTTCGAAACCTAGGGGTTGGGGAACAAGCCGCGCGTGATGAACGAAAATCGCAAGTCAGGCAAGCGATGTTGTCGATGCAAGTTTTATACGACCAAATCGTCCAGCAAGTCACCGAGGCTAGAGCGCAGGTGTCGGTTCGTCGCGAGCAGATCGACACGTGCGAACAAGCGGTTGAGTCTGCAAACGATTCCTACGAAAAGAACCTCGAAAGGATCCGCCAAGGGCAAGGTTTGCCGATCGAATGCCTTCAATCCGCACAAGCTCTCGAAGCTTGTGAAAGGGCTTATCTCAAGGCGATTTCAGACTACAACCGAGCTCAGATGCAATTGCTCTGGGCTCGAGGTTGGGCGTACTCGAACGTCCACTAACGACTGGACTTGCTGGTCGAATCGCTCGCTCCGGAACCCATAGGCCACTGAGCTCCGCTCGTGGATTGGTTCGAGCTCGAACCCCACAGACCTGAGCGCGACGTAGAGGTCTTCGGCTCCGACTGATCCAGCTTACTGACGATGCCCGATTGGCTCGTTTGGGTGCTGAGGATCGAAGAGTTCCCGAAAGCGTCAAAAAGACCGGATCCTAGGAAAGTCCCTGAGTGGGATCCAACAGACGGGGTGCGTACCATAAAAGCTGTCCGGGATTGCTTGAGCTTAATGAAAAGTCGGCACTGTCGTTATCGTCGATTCCTTGGTGCAACTTCAGCACGTTTTCGGCCAAAGCAGTACCTTTTTTTCCCGGTTGTCGTTACCCTATTGAGGCCGAATGTGGCCCAACTTGGATTATTCGTCCTGTTTCCGGGTCGAGTAGAGTAACTGTTTCGTCAGGAAATTACCAGATCAATGATCCTGTTGATCGACAATTACGACTCGTTCACCTACAACCTCGTTCAAAGGCTTGGAGAAATCGATCCAAGTCTCGATGTTCGCACGGTTCGAAACGATGAACTGACCGTCGAGCAAGTCCGAGCGATGCGGCCCGAGCGAATCTTGCTCTCGCCAGGTCCCTGCACACCCAACGAAGCGGGGATCTGTGTACCGCTGATCGAGAAACTTCATCAAGAATTTCCGATCCTTGGGGTTTGCCTCGGACATCAATCGATCGGCCAGGCCTTTGGTGGAAAAATAGTCCGGGCACCGGAGCTCATGCACGGGAAAACCGATCGCATCTACCACGACGATCAAGGAATGTTTGCCGGACTAGCCAACCCATTCATCGCCACACGTTACCATTCCTTGGTGATTCTTCCGGAAAGTTTACCTAGCTGCTTGCAGGTTTCTTCGTGGGTGGAAGACTCCCAAGGAAATCGAATTATCATGGGGGTTCGCCATCGGCACTATGCCGTCGAGGGATGGCAGTTCCATCCTGAGAGTTTTTTAACCGAACCCGGACCGACTCTGTTAAAGAGATTTTTGACTTGGTCCGGTCCTCCCAACAAGTAAAACCTATCTCGCTTCTGTTTCTTCCAGCATGCTTTGCGTTACTATCGCTCGAACTCGCCACAAGCACACGATCCAAGAACATCTCGATGTAGCGGCCCAAGGTGCCAAGCTGGTCGAACTGCGAATGGACTATATTGCCCGCAGTGTTGAACTCGCTCGAATCTTAAAGAACCGTCCTACACCGGTAGTCGTCACCTGCCGTCGAAAGGAGGATGGTGGCCGCTGGGAAAAATCCGAAGAAGATCGATTGCTGCTGCTTCGCCAATCGATCGCTACCGGGGTCGAGTACGTTGACTTGGAAGAGGATACTGCCGCCAAAATTCCACGTTATGGCAAGACCAAGCGGATCATCAGCTACCATAACTTTGAGGGTGTCCCAGAGAACCTCGAAGAGATCCATGCTAGGCTGGCCAAACTCGATGCAGATATCGTCAAAGTCGCCGTACAAGCTCAATCGTTTGCAGATACGCTTCGCGTCATCGAATTGATGCGCAAAGCCAAGGTTCCGACCATCGGAATCGCTATGGGTGATTATGGTTCAATGACCAGAATCTTGGCCACCCGTTATGGCGCCCCATTTACCTACTGCGTCTTTAACCTCGATCGACGTGTCGCACCCGGACAGTTGTCTTACAACGACATGAAGAACATCTACCGTGTCGACACCATCACGGCCAAAACGAAGATCTTCGGTGTGGTCGCTGACCCAGTGGCTCATTCCTACAGTCCTATGCTCCATAACAGCGCCTTCCAAGCGAACGATTTGGACTATCGGTATTTGCCTTTCCGTGTGGCAGCCCAAGACATCGAAGTGTTTGTGCGGTGGGCTCAGCGCGAAGGTATCGGAGGGCTGAGCGTCACGATCCCCCACAAGCAATCGGTGCTGCCTCTGCTGACCCAAGGCGAAGCGGCCGCGCAAGGTATCGGTGCTTGCAACACCATCGTCTTTAACGGCGAAGATCGGATCGGATACAACACCGACTATCGCGCCGCTATGGAGTGTATCGGTTATGGGCTGGCCAAGATGTTCGAAGAGCCAAATCCCTTCGAAGGTCGCTCGGCTCTGCTTCTAGGCTCAGGCGGTGTAGCCAGGGCCATCGGCTGGGGATTGGCACAACGCCGTGTACGTGTGGCCGTCTCAAGCCGTAATTTTGAATCAGCCGATCGGCTCGCAAAGGAACTCGGCGGTCGCGCCGTTGCCTGGGACGAACGACATAGCGTCCAGCCGAATATTCTCATCAACGGGACTCCGATCGGTATGTTCCCAGAGATGGACGAGACTCCGTTTCGCAAAGACAACCTCGATCAACGTACACTCGTCTTCGATACGGTTTATAACCCAGAGCAAACGCTCCTGATTCGGCAAGCCAAAGCCGCAGGCTGCCCTGTCATCACCGGACTGAGCATGTTCGTTCGCCAAGCAGCATATCAGTACCGCCTATTTACCGGTCTGGAACCACCTATCGAGGCGATGACCAAAGCCCTTCGCAGGGCCATTTCGCCATTGAACTACAGCAACATCGACGAAGAAGAGGAAGACACTCATTCGCCCGATGAGGAAGATTGATCACTTGCCGTAGCTTTCTAAGTTGTCGACAAGACTTTTTAAGAACGCCGAAGCCGGTGCTCCATCGATGGCCGCATGATCAAACGTCAAGCTTAGAGTCATGATATGTCGAGCCACAACCTCATGCCCGTCTACGAAAACCGGTTCGAGTCGAATCGCTCCAACCCCCAAAATAGCAATCTCCGGGTAGTTGATGATCGGCGTGAATGCATCGATCCCATAGGCCCCCAAGTTCGTGATGGTGATGACCCCACCCTCCATTTGACCGCGAGTAAGCCGCCCCAATCGCGCTAGTCCAATGAGTCGCTGGGACTCAGAGGCAACTTGATCCAAATCCAAACCACCGACCCCCTGAATCACAGGAACCAGCAGCCCGTCGGGAGTATCGACGGCTAAACCAACATGACAATCCTCTGGGTCGAGTGCCAATAGATCGCTATGGTCGGCGTTCCAACGAACACGCATCGCTGGATGTCCTTCCAAGACTCCCACAATTTGCTTGGCGAGGATGTCGTTAAAAGAAGGACAAATCGCCGAACCACTCTGTTTTAATGTCTTGCGATAATTCACTAAAAGAGTCGCATCGCAACGGGTATGCAGTGTGACGGGAATGGTTCGATCTCGGCTTAAACGCAACCTCTCGGCGATCGCTTTTCGCCTTTGCGTAAAGAGCTTGCCAGCACCTGTACCAGAGCCCGCAGCAAGCTTTATATCACGCTCTCGAATCCGACCCAAGCGGCCCGAACCGCTCAACGCATGCCAGTCGACACCGAGCTGCTTGGCTAATCTGCGAGCTCGCGGTGTAGCCCTGACTTTGCGTGGTTTGGACTGCTGCTCAACCCGCGCAATATCCAGCTTAGTTACCCTGCCAGAGCGCCCTGTACCTTGCACCTTATGCACATCGACCCCGAGCTCGCGCGCAAATCTTCGAACCGATGGTGAAGCAGCACCGCCGGCTGAGTGAGCCTCTTGCTGAGCACCAGCGTCAGGCGCCTGGCCAGTCGATGATTCAAGGGGCTTATCGGTTTGGGTAGGAGGCACTTCCCCCGGAGCGAGCAAATAGCCAAGCAATTGACCGACTTGGACGACCGTATCG
Organism: Planctomycetaceae bacterium; assembly: GCA_021298315.1. Lineage (GTDB taxonomy): Bacteria > Planctomycetota > Planctomycetia > Pirellulales > Pirellulaceae > JBKCUI01. The sequence goes on along the minus strand of JAJTFC010000012.1, from coordinate 6,207 downwards.
GGCTCGGGACCCTGGGGTGCTCGGTAAAGAATCCCTGAACCGATCGATTCGATCTCCTGGACGGCTTTCTCTCCTTCCATCTCAAAAAGGGGATCGCCTTCGCTGACGCTCTGTCCATCCTCTTTGAGCCATCCTACAAATCGTCCATCCTCCATGGACCAACCCAACCGAGGGAATCGAATTTCCTGAGCCATGGCTATTCCTCCACCAGTTCTCGGATCGCACGAGCGATCGAATCTGCCGAGGGGACAACGACTTTTTCAAGCGATGGGCTATAGGGTGTCGGACAGGCTAGGCCCGTATGGCGTTTGATCGGTGCATCGAGTTCATCGAACCCGATATCGGCCATCCGAGCAGCGATCTCGGCAGAAAAACCGCAATGCGCCGGTGCTTCGTCAACTACCAGCAACCGACCTGTTTTTGCCAACGATCCTAAGATGGTTTCAGTATCGAGCGGGTTTACGGTTCGAGGATCGATGAGCTCTACCGAGATGCCTTGAGCCTCTAGCGACTCGCAAATGCTCATCGTCAAATGCACCATGCGAGCGATAGCCACCACCGTTACCGATTTGCCTTCGCGAACGATACGAGCTTTGCCAAATTCGATCTCAAAATCCCCATCGGGCACCGGTTCCTTGGTCTGCAATAGCTCGCGATGTTCGAGAAATAGGACTGGATCATCGCAACGAAGCGCATGCTTAAAGAGCCCCTTGGCATCAGCTGCCATCGAAGGCACCACGACCCTCAAGCCCGGGACTTGTGCGAGCATCCCATAGTAGCTACCAGAATGATGGGTGGCTGCCGAGTGACCGATCCCTATGCACCCTCGCAGCAGCACAGGCATACGCAGCCTACCACTGGACATGTACTGCATCTTGGCGATCTGATTGATGATTTCACCAAAACCATCGAGGACAAAATCGGCGAACATAAAATCGATTACCGGTCGAGTGCCGGTCATCGCCGCACCGCAGGCAAGTCCCACAAAGCCTCGCTCGCAAATCGGTGTATCGCATAATCGCTCCGGTCCATACAGATCGTAAAGCCCTTTGGTGGTCACAAAGTTTCCACCCCGAATGCCGATCCCTTCTCCCATGACGAAGATCTTGGGATTACAAGCCATCTCCTCGGACAACGCTTCGAGGGTCCCTTGCGCAAAGGTGATCACACGCTTCGCATCGGCCTTAGCACCCTGCTGTGCAGGAATCACGCGAGGCGGAGCGTAAATGTTCAGTGTGGCCGATTCTCCACTGGGCTCCGGACTCGCCTCGGCTTGAGCCCTGGCTTGCTTGACAACCTCTTTAACCTCTTGGTCGATCTGATCGAACGCCGCAGCGTCCGGAGGAAGTAAATCAGCGCTTTGTGGATGGCTTCGAAGTCTTGCAATTGGACATCGCTGTTTCCATTCTTGGACTTCTTCTTTCGTCCGATAGGTAAAGTCCCCCATGCCTTCGGCATGAGCCCGCGTGCGATAGGTCTTGCATTCGAGCAAGCTCGGGCCTCCCCCTTTGCGAGCTCTCGCAACAGCTTCGCTTGCGGCCCGATAAACCTCGATCACATCGTTGCCGTCAAGTTGGTATCCGCTCATGGAATAATTCGCTGCACGCGAAGCGACGCTGTCGTTGCTGCTGGCATACGAGAAGGGAACTTCGGTCGCAAACTGATTGTTTTCGCAGACGAATAGAACAGGCAGTTTCCAAATGGCTGCCATGTTGAGGCCCTCATGAAAGGCTCCATTGTTAACGGCCCCATCTCCGAAAAAAGCGACCGCTACCGAACCGTTCTGCAGAATCTTGGAACTGTATCCCCCACCGCATGCTTGCAAAATGCACGGCCCTACGATGCCACTGGTACCCATGAGTCCGATCTCGGGAGCAAACAAGTGCATGCTTCCACCACGGCCTCGGGAACACCCGAGCTCTCGTCCGAAGAGTTCGGCGATCAACGATACTGGTGCGAGACCCTTGGCAAGCGCATGGCCATGTCCTCGGTGGGTGCTAAAGACCGCATCGTTGGCTGTCAGATGAGCACACACACCCGTGGCGATCGCCTCTTGGCCTACATAGGTGTGGCATGCCCCGTGGATCAAACCCATCTGATGGCATCGGGCAAGCTCCTCTTCGGTTTGCCGGATGATCTGCATCGTACGATACAGATCGAGAATGCGTTGAATATTGATTTCGGTCATCGTAGGGATTCTAAGATTTGTTTTTCGGTTCGGCGTGGAAGCTTTGCACTTTCGTGCCTTGATGGCCCGGAGTACCACCGGCATTCATCGCTAGGTTTCCACCATCCATCGGGATGATGGCTCCAGTGATCCACTCGGAAGCGTCGGATGCAAGTAGTAGAGCGATCCCCATGATATCGCGCGGCTGACCCAATCGCCCTAGGGGAATGCCCTTTAAGAAACGCTCTTCGAGGGTTGGGTCGTCGGCCATGCGAGCCTCAAGACCTGGATTGACGACTTGTGCCGGCAACACGGCGTTGACCCGCACGCCCCGATGGCTCCACTCGGTGCTCAGTTCACGAGTCATTTGAACCACCGCACCCATGGCCATCGAATAAGCGATATGCCCTCTGCCTAAGGCGGTGGTACTCGCAAGCGAACCGATGTTCATAATCGACCCGCGACCCGCACGGAGCATCCGCTTGCCAGCCTCTTGGCACATGCAAAACCGCCCGATCACCAGGTTGTTAAGGACTTGTTGCAAGTCTTGGACTTGAAGTTCTTCAGGTTTGGCTAGGATCCCATCGCCCGCGATGTTTCCAAGAAAATCGACGCGGCCAAAATCGCGATCGACATGCTCAAATAGCTCCTTGATCGCCTCTGGATCCGAGACATTCGTGTCACGGCAGATCGAACGCACACCAAAATCGATGGCTTGGGCTGCCGTGCGCTGCGTGCCCGCAAGATTGCGATCGACCAAGACCAAATGGCAGCCTGCCTGAGCTAAAGCCAGCGCGGTGGCTTGGCCCAGACCTTGAGCGGCTCCAGATACAACCGCAACGCGGTCTTTGAGATTGAACATCGATGGAATCATGCCCGCCCTAACCTACATAGGATAATTTTGATTTTCCGTGCTCGTACTCGTGCTCGTACTCGTACTCGAAACGCCCGTATATCGACGACATCCGCAACACGTCCCTTCGAGTACTCTACGAATAGAACTCAGTTTTCAGGGCACTAGTATACGTCGAGTCTCTAGTGATTCCCACCATCGAACAATCCTACGAGCTCTGATATCCCAGCCTTTCTTTGTTGGCAAGAATCTGCACGTGTACCTCGAAGAGGATTCAGCAGATGGCGATCGAGGAAACATCGAGTCACTATTCATTTTATGGAAAGGCAATTCAGATGAAGACCGACAGCGAACTCAAGCAAGATGTCGAGAACGAACTCAAGTGGGAGCCGATGGTCAATGAGGCCCATATCGGAGTGACGGCCAACGGCGGTGTCGTGAGCTTGGCTGGCCATGTATTATCGTTTGCTGAGAAATACGCAGCCGAGAAATCAGCCAAAAGGGTTTACGGGGTCAAAGCCGTAGCCAATGAGCTCGATATTCGCCTGCACAACGGAGCGATGCGATCCGACGAGCAGATTGCCCAAGCCTGCTTAAGTGCGCTCAAGAACCATTCTTTGGTTCCTTACGAGAAGCTCAAAGTGGTCGTCTCGGATGGGATCGTCAGCTTGGAAGGGGAAGTCGATTGGCAATATCAAAGGGACGCGGCCCTCAATGCCGTCAGGGATTTAATCGGTGTCGTCTCGGTAACCACTAGGATATCGATCAAAGCAAGGACGTTGCCCAAGGATGTCAAGAACAAGATCATCGCAGCGTTTCACCGCAACGCGGACATCGATGCACGTCGGATCGAGGTTCAGACACAAGAGGGCAAGGTCGTGCTGCATGGAAATGTACGCTCTTGGTCCGAGCGGGAACAAGCTCAAAGCGCAGCTTGGGCAGCACCAGGTGTCACCGCTGTCGAAAACGATATCGTCGTAGTGCCTTAGGTTTGATGAAAACAGCCCTACGCGCGGTCAGCCCCCTCATCCCCCCCGCCACTTACTCCCCCGGCCAAAGCCCCGGTGGAGAAGGGGGGCCAAGCGGGATAAGGCGTTAGCCCAATACCGTCAAATCGACCGGTGACGGTTCACCGGGCAGCCTTCGCTGCTCGGTATCGCTCGATGAGTGTATTGGTTGAGCTATCGTGCTTGAGATCAGGTGAAGACTTGGACTCCAATTCCGGAACGATTCTCTGCGCGAGAACTTTACCGAGCTCGACTCCCCATTGATCAAACGAGTCGAGATTCCATATCACCCCTTGGGTAAAGACGATGTGCTCATAGAGGGCAACCATCTTCCCAAGGGCCTCTGGGGTCAAGCTATCCAGCAGTAGCACATTGCTGGGTCGATTGCCATCGAACTCTCGGTGGGGGGCTAACCAATCGGCAGTACCCTCGGCCCGCACCTCTTGGATGGTCTTGCCAAAGGCCAACGCTTCGGCTTGGGCAAAGACGTTGGCCATGAGCAGATCGTGATGGCGACCGAGCGGATTGAGCGAGTTGCAAAACGCGATAAAGTCGCAAGGGATCAAACGCGTTCCTTGATGGATCAATTGATAGAAGGAATGCTGACCGTTGGTGCCCGGCTCCCCCCAGTAAATCGCTCCGGTATCGTAATCGACAAGGTTCCCGGCCAGCGTGACTCGCTTGCCATTGCTCTCCATGGTCAATTGCTGCAAATACGCCGGAAAACGCTTGAGGTACTGGTCATAAGGCAACACGGCGATCGAAGACGATCCAAAGAAGTTGTTGTACCAAATCCCAAGTAGGGCCATGATCACCGGGATGTTTTCTTTCCAAGGTGCAGTGCGAAAGTGCTGGTCCATATCCCGGAAGCCCGATAGCATCTTGAGAAAATTCGCTGGGCCGATAGCGATCATCGTCGAAAGTCCGATGGCCGAGTCCATCGAATAACGACCTCCGACCCAATCCCAAAAACCAAACATATTGGCCGTATCGATTCCGAATTCGGAAACTTTTGCCCCGTTGGTGGAAACGGCGACAAAGTGTTTTGCAACCGCCTCATGGCCAGCCCCAAGCCCCTTGAGCAACCAATCTCGCGCCGTTTGCGCATTGGTCATTGTCTCTTGGGTCGTAAAGGTCTTGGATGCAACAATGAAGAGTGTCTCTGAAGGATCTAGTCCTTGGACAGCTTCTGCAAAGTCGGTACCATCGACGTTCGAGACAAAGATGAATCGCCGAGTCCGATCGCTGTAGCTTTTGAGGGCTTCGTAAGCCATCACAGGTCCTAGATCCGAACCCCCGATTCCTATATTGACGATATTGAGGATCGGTTTGCCGGTATGGCCCTTCCATGCACCCGATCGAACTCGGTTGCAAAAGTCCGACATGCGATCGAGGACCTCGTGAACATCCGGCACGACGTTTCGGCCATCAACCTCGATGCTTGCATCTCGTGGTGCGCGCAGCGCGGTGTGCAACACCGAACGGTTTTCGGTGATATTGATCGCATCACCTCGGAACATCGCTTCGATGGACGCCCTTAGTCCCGACTCGTCGGCCAGTGAGAAAAGTGCATCGAGCGTTTCTTTGGTGATTCTGTTTTTGGAATAGTCCAAGTAGATGCCTACCGACTCGACGCTATAAGTTTTCCCACGCGCTGGATCTTGAGCAAAGAGATCTCGCAGATGGAGCCCCTGGATTTTTTCAAAGTGATCTTCAAGTGACACCCAACTGGCTCGTTTGGTCAATGATGTAGGAGAGTTCATTGCAGAGGCCCTTTGCTTTCGACTAACGTAAGTACCAACAATACAACCAAGAGCGGTTCATAAATCTCATGCAGAATATAATGGCTCAGGATAGCAAAATCAGCCACTTGCTCGCGATTTTAGCGAGCTTTAACAAAGATTTGGCGGACCTCGCCGTAGGCACATTCCATGTGCCGTCGACCGTGATTAACCAAGAGCCTGCTACTTTTGCGGACGCATTGTCGATGATTTCTCCGAAATCATCGCTTGGAATCAGAGCAAACGTAATTTCATCAGTGGCCGCAGGCCCAGTAACCCGACGCGTAAGCGAGGAAGCACTCGAGTAAGCGTCCTGCGAAGCCATTGGCTGTGTACTGTCGCTCCCTCCCTCACGGTTCGGGCTACTAGCCAATGGGCCGCAGGCCCAGTAACCCGACG
>JAJTFC010000011.1 GCA_021298315.1 Planctomycetaceae bacterium | reverse complement strand
GCCGCTTGGTTTTGTTGCGAGGATGGGGATGAGGATTTTGCAAGTTGGAGAAGTTCCTCCCTCTCCTTAATGGCTAGGTCGAAGTTCGTAGCCATGCGTTGCACATCTCCTTGTTCGGCTCCCAAAATCGCTTGATAGACATGAATATTTGCAAGCTCATTCAATAAGGGTTCTTTCCCAATCGGATCCTCAGAGACCTTATCGAGCAACTCCAATGCGTGCTGCAGAGAATCATTGGAGGCTTGTTTGTCCATGGGCATTTGGAGTGCGCCTCGCAAGCGATAGCTGCCTGCAAGTGCCAGCGTGGAAACGTTAAGTCGACGTTTGCCTTCTTCGATGGAGCCTTCGGGCTCTTGAGCCTTCGAAACTAGATCTTCGTAGAGTTCGATCGAACGGTCGTTCCATCGTGAGCATTGAACCGGATCCCCATACTCGAAACTAAGCTTGGCCAGTTCCTCGGACATCTTGGCCAGTTGCTCGAGATACCCCCATGAGGGCTCCAAAGTCCCTGACTTGCTCTGCTGAATTTGCTCGAAGAGAGCGATCGGCTTTTCGAGCAACTCGCGTCGGACTTGACCAAGCCCTTGGGCACTCTTAAGCGTTTCGTTGGACGTGATTGCATCGGTGTAAGTGCGAAGTGCTTTCAGGGCCAGCAGTTCGCGATCCGATGCGATTTGTTGCTGCAACTGCGCCAACTCCCGGGCCTTTTGTTCCTTCTCCCTTAACTCCGATTCCTTCGCAAGCGACTCGGTTAGTTTTTGAGATTTTTCGGTCAGCGACGCGTTGTAACTCCATTGCTGTAGGGCGATGACTCCGATGGCGAAACTCAGCAGCGAACCAAACACCAGCATAGACATCGCCAGCTTGCGATTGTTGCTTACCCATCGGACAAGTCGATCGACAAGCCCATCGCGCAGGACACTCACGGGCTGACCTGCCAAGAATCGCTCGATGTCACTAGCGAGTTCCAGCGGTGTGGAGTAACGGAGTTCCCGTTCGCAAGAGAGAGCTTTCAAGCAGACAGCTTCGAGTGTCTTGGGGATACGTCGATCGATTTGTCGGGGTGTCTGCAATTTGTAACTACCGCTCCTTTCACCAAGCGAACTGCTTGATTCGCTCCCGGGCGATTTGCTAGTCAGGATGCAGTAGAGGATCGCTCCAAGCGAATAGACATCCAGACGTGGCCAATCGACGATAGGTTCTCCGTTAAAACTTTCGGGTGCGACATAGCCGCGAGTTCCCACTCCATCGCTGTGGGTTCTGCTCAAGGGTGGGCTGCTTGAATTGTCCGTGGATGCATCGGAATGTTTTGTAAAGAGCCCAGCGGCCTTCGGCTTAGGCAGGGACTTGGGATCCTTGAAGAATTTGGCCAGTCCCCAGTCGACGACCAATGTTTCACCGAAAGGCCCGATAAGAATATTCGCAGGTTTTAAATCCCGATGGCAAACGCCTTGGCTATGCGCATAGGCGACAGTGTTGCAAACGTCGATCAAACGTCTCAGGAGTTGTCTTCGCAAAAGGTTCGAAGCCTGTTTATCGATCGTTTCCCGATGTAGCTCCTGGATGGCTTGGGTAAGTGTTTTGGCGTTTTCTCCCGATACAAGCCGCATGGTGTAAAAGGGCTGATCGTCGGAGTTGACTCCGAGGCTATAGATCGGGAGGATGCCTGGGTGTTCCAAGCGGGCGGTGATGAGCGATTCTTGAAGGAATCGTTTCTGATAGAGTTCATCGTCGGCGCTATCGGGTTGGATTACTTTCAAGGCAACTTGACGGGAGAAGTTTTCATCCAAAGCGACTAGCACGCGGCCCATGCCGCCTTGGGCGAGTTGATCGAGCACGCTGTACTCGTGCAAGGCTTCATAACCGGAATCTGGATCGCGGGAGATCGTTTTACCGATTGGGATACGCAACTCTGCGAGCACATCTTCGAGCTCCGGACGGACGATGTCTTGGTACTCGGCAGGGAAGGAGGCGACGTAAGTTTCGAGATCGACGTTTTGCCCCGAACGAACCGCAGCCTCGATTTGTTCGCAAGTCAGAGCAAGTTGCTTGAAGATCTCGACTGATGGGGGCGGATCGTCGGATAGTCCCATGCTAGACTTCTTCTTCAATACTTTGTTCCAGCCAGATCGATTGGATCCAATCGATTCGAGCCAAGACGGTTCGGCGAGTGCATCCTATGGCGATTGCGATTTGCGTTTTGCTAACGCCATCGAGTCGCATCAGCGCGATGCGTCGGAGTTTGCCCGATGGGTCGGATTGATCCAGAAGCGTCAGCAGAAACTCGCATTGATCTGCGACCATAGCCACCCATTCGGGGGATCTTTTCGGATCATCGAGGATTCTTCCAAGATGCAGGTGCGCTGCGGCGGAAGTCAATTTCGAGTGCCGTCGCTTATGCCGCAGGTTATCGCGACGCACGTTTCTGGACTTGTTTAACGAGATCGTTACCAAGAGTTTCCAGAGTTGTTTACGGTTGGCAAGTGCTGAGAAGTTACCGGCATCGATGCCGCGATGGAGTTCTCCAAAAGCGCTTTGCGCGAGGTCTTCGGCATCATAGGTTCGATCTTGGATAAACTTAAGCTGTTTCCGAGCCAGCCGCACCAATCGCATTCCGAACCGTTTCCAAAGCAGATCTGGGCCTTCGTCGCAAAGAGTTGACGAGGGATTCGCCAGCCAGTGAGACACCGATCCGGGGTTGGATTTCTTACTCATGATCCTGAGGCGGCATTTTTTGGAAACAAGCATAAAAACAGAGGTTTAAGTTTAGTAATGATCCATCTTTTCGACAACGAAAAAAATTGTTTTTCGAGGCCTCGTGCGGCCAGACGGCCGCCTGACGGCGGCCACTTTTCTGACGGCATTGACGGTGTTGACAAGATTGACTGTGTTGACGGCGGACAGGTGCCAGCAAACAGCCCTACGCGCCGTCGGCCCCCTCTATCCCCCCGCCCTTTGCTCCCCCAGCCAAAGCCCTGGGGGAGAAAGGGAGCCAAGCGGGGGAGCAAGGAGTTATTACCCCATCAAGATGATTCGATTGTGCTGTGCCGTGTACAGTCTCTGCCCGACGCTGGCGCTCGTCGGCTAACGTTAAACAGCAACCCATTTCTCCAGGGTTTCCTATCAGCGTTCATCAGTGTTCATCAACGGTCGGATTTCTTCATGAGCTTGCATGAGTGTCCGTCAGCGGTCCAGTCATGTGTTACAATCCTATTGTCAAAGCCCGTTTTCCTCCCTAACGCCAACCGAGTCCTATGTCTGTCCGCCGCTCCTTCCTCGCCGATATGGGTCTTGGCTTTACCGGTCTTGCACTGGCCGCCATGCTCCATAAAGACGGCATCGCTCGGCCCGATCAAAATTGGCTACCCCCCGACGGCAAACCCCACTTCCCACCCAAAGTCAAAAGCGTCATCTGGCTCTTTATGAACGGTGGTGTTAGCCACATGGAAAGCTTCGACCCCAAACCGATGCTTACCAAATACGCCGGCAAAACCATCGCCGAAACACCCTTTGCCGATACCCAAGACCCAAAGAAACTCGCGATCGAACGCTTGGTGGTTCCCGACGGCAACGGCAACCAACGCAATACCTTGTATCCTCTCCAAGTCGGATTCAAACCCTACGGACAAAGCGGGATCGAAGTGAGCGATTGGTTCCCGCATCTGGGAGCCCAAGTCGATAAACTCGCAATCGTTCGTTCGATGTGGACGACCGACTCGAACCACGGTGCCCAAACCCAATTCCATTCAGGCCGACACCAAAACGATGGTGACTTTCCAACCCTCGGAGCCTGGGTCCATTACGGCCTCGGCACCCTCAACGAAAACTTGCCCCAATTCATCTCGATGGGGAACCGCGAATACTGGAATAAAAAAGATGGACACTACCTGGGCCCGGCCCATGATGCAGTCCCACTTCGCATCGATCCGAATGCTCCTTTGGATTTCGGCAAACCCGAACGGGCTTTGGATCCCCAAGCCCAACAAATCGGTGCCGAACTTGTGCGTGAACTGAATCTCCAACGCGGGATCGAATACCCCAACGATCCGGCCATGGCCGCGCGTATCGCTTCCTATGAACTTGCTTTTCGTATGCAACGCTCGATCCCCGAAGCAGTGGACTTCTCCCAAGAAACCGCTGAGACGAAAGCCCTCTACGGGATCGATCAACCCCACAGCAAAGACTTTGGGATGCAACTGCTGGCCTCCAGGCGTCTGGTCGAACGAGGCGTCCGCTTCATCCAAATCCAACATGGGGCCGGGGGCGCTGGAACCTGGGATGCCCACGGTGGACTCAAAGCCAATCACGAGAACAATGCCAAAGCAGTCGATCAGCCGATCGCCGGGTTGCTTGTCGACTTAGAACGTCGCGGAATGCTGAAAGAAACATTGGTGGTTTTTGCCACCGAGTTTGGTCGCACGCCGGGAGCCCAAGGCTCCGATGGTCGCGATCATCACATCTTCGGTTTTAGCGTCTGGCTTGCCGGTGGCTCGATCAAAGGTGGTACGGTTCATGGTGCAACCGACGAGATCGGTTTTCATGCTGCCGAAGATAGGCACTATGTGACCGATATCCATGCGACGATCCTGCAACAACTCGGGCTCGACTCGCGACGTCTAGAAGTCCCGGGGCGCAAGCGACTGGAGATCGACCACGGTAAACCCATCGCCCAAATCATTGGCTAACGCCGCTTATCGAGTAATGCCTACTTGAGCTTGACGCTCCTCGATGGCACGCAGCAAATCGTCGATTCCAAGCCCGTACTTGCTCAGCACGGCTCCCATGACACTCCCGACGTGCTCGCATCGTCCACGGCGGCCAATGGCTTGTGATGGAGTGCTTTGCGATGGAACGCTTGGTGATGCACTGATCGCAGTTGGAGCCGTCGTTCGAACGACGGGCGCAGCGGCCACTGCCGGCGTGTCCCAATCGAACATCTGCTGAACATATTTGCCACCTTCGAAATTACCACCATCGAACGGAACTGTTTCGATTGCGATCGCTGACATCTGTTTTGACTCCTTCAGGTCTGTGCCTAGCAAGTCACCCGCTTGCTGTACCCTTAGAATCGCCAGAGGCGTGACACCTCTGGTCACTGGCCAAAGAATTCGGAAAAAAAGTGGATTATTTTTCCTCGGCCCAAGCCTTCTTCGCAGGCCCTCGATTCGCATCTCCTTTGATCCAGTTGCTTGGATCGATTACCATAAGACGCCTGCAAACCTAACATTTTTCTCCACTGGATAAGGATCCGAAGCAATCATGGCGACCGTCAACATCCCCGCTGAAAACCGAACGATCACCAGCGCCGATGAAATCTCGGCCTTCCTCAAACCTTTCGGGATCTGGTACGAGCACTGGCAAGTTGCAGGAAGGCTCGATCCTGCCGCATCCGATGCCGATATCCTCACCGAGTACGCTCCGGAGATCCAAAAGGTTAAGGCCGCCGGTGGTTTTGTCACTGCCGACGTGATCAACGTCAATCCAAGCACTCCGAACCTCGATGCGATGCTCGCGAAATTCAACAAGGAGCATACCCATTCGGAGGACGAAGTCCGCTTTACCGTCGAGGGCAAAGGGGTCTTTCATCTCCACCCCGAAAACGGCCCTGTCTTTAGCGTCACGGTCGAAAGCGGCGACATGATCAACGTCCCTTGCGGGATGAAGCATTGGTTTAATCTCTGCGATGATCGCCGCATCCGCTGCATCCGATTCTTCGAGGACGTATCTGGCTGGACCCCTCATTACATCGACCAAGGTGTCCATGGAGACTATAGCCCGATGTGCTTTGGCAAATCCCATATCCCAGCGTCGGCCAGCAGCCCATCGCCTCGGATCATCCCTACCTAGACCGAAGTACTCGTAAAAACCTTTAGACGATGACCGAAGCCAAGAACCTGCGTATCGCCCGCTGCGCCCTACTGGATATCGAAGGAACCGTGGCCGACGTGCGGTTTGTCTACGAAGTGATGTTCCCCTTTGTAAGGAACAACCTCAGAGAATTCCTGCACAGCAACTGGAGTGTGCCTGCGATCCAATCGAGCCTCTCGCTGCTGGCCATCGATGCGGGCTTTGGTCCAGACGATATCCCTTGGAAACCACATCATGGCCAAGTCGATCAGCGAGCTTCCTACGACCAGCTTTCGGGCGTTGTCGAAACGGTCTGCAAACTCATGGACACCGACAGCAAGACCACGGGGCTAAAGTCCCTGCAAGGTCTTGTCTGGGAATCGGGGTTCCGAAGCGGAAAACTCCGAGCAGAAGTTTTCTCGGACGTTGTGCCAGCCTTAGAGCGATGGAAAAAGGCCGGAGTCGAGCTTCGCATCTACTCTTCGGGTTCCATCCTAGCCCAAAAGCTTTTCTTCGGTCACACCACCGCCGGCGACTTGACCCATTTCTTCAGTGGCCATTACGACACGACGATCGGTTCGAAGAAGGAGCCCGAGAGCTACTCGAAGATTGCCGAAGCACTAGGGCTTTCGCCTACCCAAATCATCTTCTTTACCGATGTGATCGGGGAGATCGAAGCTGCCAACAAAGCCCACATGCAAGTCATCGCGTGCATCCGGCCCAACAATGCTCCGCTGCCAAAAGACTTCCATGGCCCTTCGATCCACTCGTTTGACGAAATCGATGTCGTGGCCTCGGTCACACGATAGCTAGATCAAGTGCAGCGTTTGCGGCAGGCCTCCAAAAGCCCGATCATCTGCTCGATGCTCAATTGCTCGGCTCGGAGATTGGCCACAAGCTGCTGCTCGGCAAGCACTTGGTCAACTTGCTCTTTGGTCAGCTCCTCTTGCATGGCCGAAATCAATTGGCTTCGCAAGAACTTGCGTCGGTGCAAAAACATCGCTCGAAGCCGCGTGTGGAAAAACTCCAAGTCTTCAATTCGAGCTCGCTTGGCTTGATTAGGAACAATCCGCAAGATCGCCGAATCGACTTTGGGTCTTGGCCAAAAGGCGCTCGGTGGCAGGATCCTCAATATTTCACAATCGCACTGAGATTGCATCCAAATCGATAAGGCGCTGTAGTCCTTGCATGACGCAGGAGCAATGATCCGCTCACCGAGCTCCTTTTGGATCGTCACCACCATTCGCTCGACGAGAGGTTTCTCACTTAGCAAATTGCTGATGATCGGAGTAGCCACGTTGTAAGGGAGGTTCGCTGCAAGCTTGAATTTCGCTCCTGGGATTCTTGCCATCGCTTCACGCACGGCATCCAAGACCTCGACCCTCAAGTGGTTTTTATTCCGCAGAGCATCGCAGCATAGGAGTTTGACGTTCGAAAACGAAGCGAGCTCTCGCGCTGCAATCGCTTGCAAATCTCGATCGACCTCGACGGTGATGACTTGACCGGCCCGAGTCGCGAGCGTCTTGGTCAACGATCCCATTCCAGTACCGATCTCCAAGACGACATCGGTTGGGCCGAGATCCGCACCTTGGACGAGGATATCGAGCAAGTTCAAATCGATCAGAAAGTTCTGACCGTACTTGGTCTTTGGCTGTAGGCCCGCCCTTTGAAGGGTTTTGGAAAGAAAGCTGAGTGTTTGCCGCTCGCTCATCAGGGCTTGATCTCGAAAATGGCTTCGACTTCGACAGCCATCCCGTTGGGTAGTGCATTGGTTCCCAGTGCGCTTCGGGCCCCAATCCCTCGATCGGTTCCAAAAAGATCAGCGAAGACTTGGCTAAAGCCGTTGATGACCAAGGGGCTTTGCCCGAAATCGTTCGTGCATCGAACCAGTCCTAAGGTCTTGACGATGCGTACGACGCGATCAAGACTCGATAGCTCACTGCGCAGAGTTGCGAGCATCGCCAAGGCAGTTTGTTTTGCGGCAGCTTGGCCCCCGGCCACATCCAAATCATCTCCGACGCATCCGAGCATCAGCGATCCATCGGGCTTGAGCGGTCCATGACCTGAGACATAAGCCAAGTTGCCGACGATCAAGACTGGTTTGTAAAGCCCCACGGGCTTAGGAGCAGGAGGGAGTTGCCAACCGAGGGATTGAAGCTTGCTTTCTGCGGATTCCATAGGATGCGTTCTAGCCGACCAAGTGATTGAGGATCTGAAGGATACCGTTTAAGTGGGCCATACGAGGCCCGTAACGATCGAGGAAATCGGCGAACATGTACTCGCTATCGACTAGATCATCCCGAGAGTCCTGAATCTCCGTGGTCATCTTGTCCAAAAAATCGGTTTGTACCGCCGAGAGCGTTTCCAAGGCGCTCTTGCACGACTGAACCAATTCCGGGTGGGCGTTTCGCCATTGGTTCATCTCGTTTTGACGCTGCGCGTTGGCTTGCTGGTTGCTTTGCAACACTTGACGGTTGATCTGCAAAAGCTGCTCGATCATTTGGTTTTGTCGATTTTGGGAATCGACCATTTGCCGCATGAGTGCAATCATCGCCGTACCGACATCCAAGCTACGGTTCCCAGGGTGCGCAGTGGGGGCCGGTGCCGGGGCGTTTTGGGGACTGGCCCCCTCGGCCGAGACATTGATCGAAAAGATGGGAGAAAATGGACCTGGGTCGTTGGACATCGTTATTTGCTTGCAAAAGGGCTAGAGGGTGTAGACCAAGCCGGAGATCGCCCGAAACTCCAGCGGAAATCCAGTATATCCCCACGACGAGTCAAAAGTCGAGTTTTCGGAACCACCGAATTGTTAATTTGGTGAATTTGTGTCGACAAGTCGGCTTAGGGGGCGATGTCTGGACTGATCCGGCTTGGCGCGTCGAAGCTAGACTTGGGTTTCCAACCCGCAGAGCACTTGGATTCGCAAGATTTACAGCAAGATCGCATGGCATCAGACAACGGAATGTCGCAGAAATCACTAGGCTTTGTTTCCGTCCGGCACCGGATGGATCAAGGTTATTTTGGTGGTTATTTGCTAGTCAACAGCGTCGCCCGGCCTTTGGAGTTCCATTGCACAGTACCGGTTCAACCGACCCGGGCTCAGACGATTCTCTTTGGCCCGACGCTCGAGGAGTTCCTTTGCGGTGAGCAGATCGCGAGGGCACTGCTTTCTCGGGCAAAGCTCCAGCCGCAGGTCGTGTTGGTCGACTCGCCGGCGGTGCTTTGTGTTCGGCACTGGATCGACTTGCCGATTCTATGCATCTGTAAATCCCATCCCGCATCCAATTCTAATGATGGTTCGCAATTGCCAGCCGAGCATGGCTTTCATTGCCCCAGCTATCAACGGAACCCATCGCAGTATGTCGAACGCTGCATCGAAGATTACAAACTCTCTTGCCTGGACTCCTACCGGAGCGATTTGGAAGCGATCGAATGGATACTTGAATCCCATACGATCGACTTAGACTTGCAGGAACCTTTTGAAAGGATCGTCGAAGCATTGGCCGAAGCCCATCCTCGCACGAAGGCTGCTTGAGCATGGACGAAACGAGGTTACCGTTGTCGATCGATGTGCATTCGGAGTTCTACGATCAGACCCGCTTGCTCGATGCATCAGCCGCGTGTGCTCCGAATCGATGGATCGATACACTCGATGCAGATTCATTGCCAAGGATGCACTACGGAGCGGCAGATCTTTCGGGATCCATCGTATCGAAACCGACCAAGGTTCTTGCGATACAACTCTCGCACCCACTTCCAAAGACCATTGGCTTTTCGTTTCCCGAATCACCCCACTGGTCACTCAAGTCGCTGGTGAGTCCTGAGTCGAACAAACCCAGTGGTTCTCAGACCGATCCATCCAGTCCGCATGAGGAAACTTCCGAAGCAAGTTTGCCCGATGAGGATACATCACCAAAGAGTACCGGCAAGAAGACTCGACTTACCCCTCCGCGGAATCTGATCCGTTTGGAGGATCGGCTTTACTATGTGTTGCAGCCTCCGCTCGAATCGATCGTTCAGAACGCCAAACTCACATTCCCCTTCCAGCCGTTCCCTTACCAGATGGATGGAATCGCCTTCCTGTATTCCCGCACTTCAGCGATCTTGGCCGACGAGATGGGGCTTGGTAAGACCATGCAAGCGATCACCGCCATCCGCATGCTGCTGCTCTCGGGTGAAATTCGAAATACCCTTCTGGTTTGTCCAAAGCCGCTGGTGACCAACTGGATGCGTGAGTTTAGGCAATGGGCACCAGAGATCCCGATTGCGGTGATCCAAGGGGACTCGAGCAAGAGGGCTTGGGTGTGGTCCAATCCGCAAGCACCGGTCAAGATCGCCAATTATGAATTGATGCTCAAGGACTCGGCGGTCATCGATGACGGCTCGCTGTATTTCGACTTGGTTCTATTGGATGAGGCCCAACGGATCAAGAACCGCAACAGTACGACGAGCGAAGTGGTTCGATCGATACCTCGGAGTCGTTCATGGGCATTGACCGGCACGCCGATCGAAAACTCTGTCGAGGACTTGGTAAGCATCTTCGAGTTCCTCTCGCCTGGGCACCTTCGCGACGATATGCACCTGAAGTCTCTGGGACATGCAACGCGGGATCATATCCTCCGACGAACCAAGGACAAGGTGCTCAAGGACATGCCACCTCGACTTTATCGCCATGCTGATTTGGATTTGACACCCGAACAGCGTGCCAGTTACAAGGCTGCCGAAGAAGAAGGGGTCGTGCATCTAGCCGATCTGGGCGAAGAGGTCACAGTGCAACATGTCTTCGAGTTGGTTTTGAGGCTCAAACAAATCTGTAATTTTGACCCGGTGACCGGTTCGAGTTGCAAGCTCGAGCGGCTTGAAGCCGACATGGAAGAGATCGTCGCCAGCGGTCAAAAGGCGATCGTCTTTAGCCAGTGGGTATCGACCTTGGACGTCATCTCCGAGAAGCTAGCTCGGTTCAATCCGGTGGAGTATCACGGCAGGATCGCTTCGAACCGTCGCGATGGTGTGATCGATCGATTTAAAAACGACCCCAAGTGCGGCATGATCTTGATGAGCTATGGTGCAGGTGCTGTGGGTTTGAATCTGCAATTTTGTCATTATGTATTCTTGTTCGATCGATGGTGGAACCCTGCCGTCGAGGATCAAGCGATCAATCGGGCACACCGCTTGGGTGTCAAAAAGGCCGTGACGGTCACTCGCATGATGGCCGTCGAGACCATCGAACAACGAATCGACGCGGTGCTCTCGGAAAAAAGAGAACTGCTGCGGACTTTGTTTGCAGAGGCCGGAACACCGACAAACCTTGGACTTAATCGCAAAGAGATCTTCGGGCTCTTTGGCCTCAACGTGCCGAGCCGCTTCAAAGGTTTTGCCGCTTAAGTTCTCCATTGGATCAGAAGACTCCAAGCCCAGGTTGCAAAAGCGATCAGCATCGAACCGGCGGAGCCCCCTAGGGCGAACATCCCCCACTGGTCTTTGAGCCGGCGTTTCCCACTCCAGAGGATCCACAGGAGCCAAGGGATGGAGACAAAGGCTACGAGAAACAGAAGCGAGCCACCGACATTGGCCACCAAGGCCTCGGCGATCCTACCTTCGATCATCAGCGCCCAGGAAGTCGTCATGCCACAGGCTGGGCATTTGATCCCAAGGGCCAAAACAGAACTGCAAGGTGGAAGTCCCAATTGCCGATGGGTTCCATGCCCACTTGGATCAGGACTCAGCCAAGCGGCGATCCCCAGACCGCACAGGAGCATGGCCGTTAGGAGCGCCAAGCCCGTGCGTTCTTTTCGATCGAGCTGATCTCTAGGTATACCTAACATTACGGAACTGGGGTTCAAAAAAGGCCTCAAGCAATCCATCGACCCGAAGCAATCCGTCGGTAGTTAGTCGGATCTTCGCGTCGGAAGCCTTAGGATCTTCGGGCAATACGACATAGCCATCGGAGGCATAAGTATTCCACTGAGAGAGCCACTTTGAGAGGATGTTCACTTGGAATTTGTCGCGGAAGTATTCGATCTGCAAATAGCCTTTCTTGAGTTGCAAAATCATCTCTCGAATCAATCGTTGCTCTTGGGTAGGTCGATAAGCCCGGCCGATGGGAAGTCGTTTTTCATCGAGGATCATGCCTAGGTAACGATCCCACTCGGGGACATTTTGGTAGTGGACTCCACCGACGTGACCAAAGCTTGCGATCCCAGTAGCCAGTAGATCGGATCCT
This sequence comes from Planctomycetaceae bacterium, assembly GCA_021298315.1. Taxonomy (GTDB): domain Bacteria; phylum Planctomycetota; class Planctomycetia; order Pirellulales; family Pirellulaceae; genus JBKCUI01. The sequence goes on along the minus strand of JAJTFC010000011.1, from coordinate 51,836 downwards.
CTCCAGAGATTGTCTCGGTAAGAGAAACTCACCTTCGACGGATCCTTGACCACCGTATAGGCGCTGGAGATGGTGTATCCGTTTTCTTGGAAAACATCAAAGGCGTATCGAACCCAATCGCGTTTGGTGGGCCATGTTGCTACGGCCGATTCGCTATGGGATTCGAGGATCCCTTTGGAGTAGACAGTATTGAACGGCAATTCCATCTGATAGATCGTCACGCTCTCTGGGGATAGCTCGAGCGTCTTACGGATGTTCTCTCGCCAGTTCTCCCAAGTTTCCCCGACCATGCCGGAGATAAGGTCTATATTAACATTCGCAAAATTGGCAGCAGCGATCCAATCCCAAGCCCGATAGACTTCTTTGGACAAGTGGGCCCGACCGTTCTCTTCGAGGATCGCATCGGAGAAGTTTTCGACACCCAAACTCAAGCGAGTCACGCCCAGTTGCTTGAGAGCTTGGACTTTCGGTTCGCTAAGCGTACCGGGTTCGCACTCGAAGGTGACTTCTTCTGCGCCATTCCAAGTGACATAGCGGTGGAGCCGATCCAGGAGCGATTCGAGTTGTTTGACTGAAAGGAAACTAGGGGTACCGCCTCCGAAATAGACGAATCGAAACTGCCGATCCTGCATGATCGGTTGCTCGGCGACCAAGCTGATTTCTTGGCACAGGGCCGAGACGTATCGCTCGATCGCTTCGGCATTGACGTTGGTGAAGACCTTGAAATAGCAAAACTTGCAACGCTTGCGGCAAAACGGAATATGCAGATACAGGCCAAGCGGTGGGACTTCTTGGGCTAGCCCCTGTGCATTGACCTTAAGCGGAGCTTGGGAAAACGCTTCGAGCGCTTCAGGGATCGCCTCAGGTGTCCACTGGGAATAGGGTGGGTAATTCGAGATGAAATAACTTCCAACCTCGGTTTTGGTGGCTTCTGTAGACATGCGTGCTAAACGCTTGATGGGTAAGGGTCAGTGTCGTTGGGTCAGACTTCCCAATTTACCTCAGCTTCCTAAAGTCTGCACCCTTGGATTTTGCTAATCCGGGAATTGTCGGGCTTATCATTCAGGAATCCAACCCATATGGGCTTGGTCTATCCGAAGCAAATTTGCTACAGACTTAGTCGTTATGAAGAGCCTCATCCAAATCCTAGAATCCTTGCGAATTCTGTTTATTCGCAGCAATCTCCAGACCCGCACGGCACTGGTACTTTGCACGCTGCTGCTCGGGGTCGGCGTTGGACTGTTGGTGCAAAACGCGAATGTCTTTTCGAGCCGTCTGGAGTTTCTCCTCGACGGTCAAGACTTCACACCCGGTCAACTCGATCAGTTCGAGCTCGCATTTAGCAACGCAGCTCTTCGGAACTACCAACGCATGGGCAACCGAATGCGGATTCCGACGGCTTCGAAAGACGCTTATCTGAAAGCCTTGGCCCAAGCCAAATGCTTACCGATTCACACTCAGCAAATAAGTGACTCGGCAAGCGATCCGCTGAGGTTATTCGAGCCAAGAACTGCATCCCTGGAAAGAGAACGCAAAGAACGCATTCGGCAGATCGAAAACACTCTCAAAGAATTTCCCTTTGTCCGCCAAGCGGTCGTGACTTATGACGAGAAGACAGACGGCTTTGCCCTCGAAAAAAAACGAGCCGCCACCGTCGCGATCCATCCCAAAAACAAAAACCATCTTTCGCGCCCTGAGCGCCGAAGCATCATTCGACTTGTCCATATGCACTTTCCAGGACTCAAGGCTTCCGAAGTCGTCCTGGTCGATCTTGGACTTGGCGAAACCTTTACTGAACCGAATTTAGATTCGGATCTGGCAGGACACCTAGTCCAAAGCGATATCCACTGGATCGATCGTAGGCGCGAGCACGAAGCCGAGATCAAGAAAAAAGCCCTTGAACTCCTGGCTGGCTACGGTGATGTTCAAATCGTCGTCACGAGCGAACCGATCGAATCACAAACCAGCAGTGAATTGCAAAACGCAAATGAAACTCAATCCCAACCCCAATTGCCATCGACGATCCCCAATCGCAAAGCTCGCCTAGAGGATCTGGTTGCATCCCGCGGAATACTCAACTCGCTGCCGACCTATACAAACCGCATCTCGGTATCGATCCCCATGTCCTATTACCAACGAGCCTATCGGCATCACTGGCAAACGAGCCAAGCCGATCCTGATCACTCTGTTGGTGCTAGCATGTCAGCCGTCGCTTCGAATATGCCCGCAGCCACCGATAACGCCTTGGCTCAAATCAAAACCCAGACGATGCAAGCCGTCCGAGAGAAACTCGCACCTTTAGTTACAGGCCAAAACAACCAGATCGAAAACCGAATCGCTGTGACCGACTACATCGATTCGGTCGACTCGACACTATTGCCAACAGACCCTTGGACCCATATAACCCATTGGCTTGTCGACTCTTGGAAGACACTTGGACTCTTCGCTCTGGTATTGATAGCAATGCTAATGCTCAGGTCGGTTGCGGGTTTTCGAGATTCTAAGGAGTCCAAAGATAATCGTCATCGAGTTGGTGATGCGGAAAAACAAGCAAGCGGTGCATCGCTGATCGATCTTAAGGAAGCTTCCTTAGAAAACGATCAAGACGAACCGCTTGCCAAATCATCCGTGATTCTAACTAAGAAGGTTCAATCGCAGCCCGAGCAAGTCGCTCTGCGATTGGCAACTTGGATTTCTCAAAACTGATCCATCAGTCTCCTAAGAACGACAACTGCGAGATCACGACAGGTTCGTGAAGTATTTTGCCGAACTCATCATTCCCGCGACGTGTGCCAAGCGACGGCCAGCCGTGAATATGTCTCAATTCCGGCATGAGTTCCACAAGCTGTTGGCGAAGTACATCGAGGATAATGATTAAGCGGCGACTGACCATGGTTTCTCGCAGCAGGATCACCGTTTTCATGATCCTAATAAGCAGGGCTCGAGACTGTATCGATTCACTGACCGACAAATCCCGATCGATCAAAAGGTGCTCCAATGGAACTTCCAAGGCATCTTTCCAAATGTGAAGATCCCTCAGGGTTAGGTTCGAATGGGGCGACTCCTGGACTCGGAGCTCGCGCACCGATAGTCCTGTTCTGCGAGCAATCGCTCGCAGCGAAAGTCCTTGCTGAAGCCTCACTTCGGCGATTCGGTGCAAAATCCCGTAGCGTTTGGAGATCAGCAGCGGTGCAATGGCCCTTTTTTTGAGCGCAAGCGACTTGGGCTGTGATTTTCCATCCGCAGATTTAGCACGGTTGGCGTTTGGAGGAGATTCGGAAGGTTGGCCATCCTCAGGTTGGCCGATCATTGGCAAGCTCTTTTTTTCCATGAGCTGAGTTAGACGAAATGGCATGCGACTTCGTCGGAATCAGTGTGTGCTCTGACCCTTTCCGAGCCAATCGTTCGCCCAGAGGGTCAAGAAAGGCAACCCCCTATTTTGGCAAAACTTCCTATTTTCACTGGCCCGAGGATCAATTCGCTGGATTTTTCGAGCTTCCTAAGACCGGGCTTGGAGAGGATTCGTAGTTGGACATCGGAGGGCAAGCGCAGACCAAATTGCGATCGCCGTAGACATTGTCAATCCGAGCCACAGCAGGCCAGTACTTGACTTGGTTTCCCGACTGAGGATCTGGGCACACGGCCGTCTCGCGGGTGTAGCCCATGGACGCTTCGGATAACACGTCCTTGAGCGTATGCGGAGCGTTCTTAAGCGGGTTGTTGCTCGGATCCCAAACCCCCGATCGAACCTTTTGGTATTCGCCGTGGATCAAGATCATCGCGCGGCAGAACCGATCGAGTTCCTGTAGCGATTCGCTTTCGGTCGGTTCGATCATGAGTGTACCTGCGACTGGGAAGGACATCGTCGGGGCATGAAAACCATAATCGATCAAACGTTTGGCGATATCATCGACCCCGATGTGCGCTTCGCGATCCATGAGCCTTGTATCGATGATGCACTCATGAGCGATCAGCCCTCGATTGCCGGTATAGAGGATCGGATAATAGTCCTTGAGCCTCCAAGCGACATAGTTTGCGCTGAGGATGGCTACTTGGGTTGCTCTCTTGAGCCCCTGGGCCCCCATCATTCGGATGTACATCCAAGAGATCGGCAGAATACTTGCTGAGCCAAAGGCTGCGGCAGAGACCATCGGTCCGCGTCGTGAGCTATTGACGCCATCGCGAGGAAGAAACGGGGCCAAGTGCTTTTTGACGGCAACAGGACCGACCCCAGGTCCTCCACCCCCGTGAGGAATACAAAAGGTCTTGTGCAAATTCAGATGGGAAACATCCCCTCCGAACTTACCGGGCCTTGCGACACCTACCAGGGCATTGAGGTTTGCCCCGTCAATGTAGACTTGGCCACCCACTGCATGCACCTTTTGGCAGATCGCCGTAACCCCCTCCTCAAAGACACCGTGGGTCGATGGGTAGGTGATCATGATTGCGGCGATCTTCGAGCCATACTGCTGAATTTTCGCATCCAAATCATTCAGGTCGACATTGCCTTGCGCGTCGCAAGCAACCACCACGACTTGCATGTTGGCCATTTGAGCGCTGGCCGGGTTGGTGCCGTGTGCTGAACTTGGTATTAAGCAAATGTTTCTGTCCCCTTGGCCTCGGGACTGGTGGTACTGCATGATCGCTAGGAGTCCGGCATATTCACCTTGAGAACCCGCATTGGGTTGCAAGGAGATCTCATCGTAACCAGTCGCTTCGCAAAGCATGGCTTCGAGTTGCTCGATCATGATTCGGTAGCCTTCGCACTGGTCTGCTGGAGCCAGCGGGTGGATCGAATTAAACTCGGGCCAAGTCACCGGAGTGAGCTCACTGGCCGCGTTGAGTTTCATCGTGCAAGAGCCAAGTGGGATCATCGCTCGATCGAGTGCAATATCCTTATCGCTAAGGGATCGCACATACCGCATCATCTCAGTCTCGCTGCGGTAGCGATGGAAAACGTCTTGGGTGAGGATCGCATCGCTTCGAAACTGAGCTTCGTCGAGCATGCTCGTATCGAGGCTATCGAGCTTGACTGCACCAAACACCTTGGCAACCTTCGCCACATCCTCATCGGTGGTTGTCTCGTCGAAACTGATTCCCAGGGTGTCCTGGTCGATGCGTCGAAGGTTCATTCCTTCTTGCAAGGCAGCTTGCATGAAAGCATCTGCCTTGCCCGGGACTTCGAGAGCCAGGGTATCGAAGAACCTCTCGCTTCGGATCTTGATCCCAGCGGCCTTGAGGGCTCGGTAGAGCCTAGATGTTTTGCGATGGGTTCTTAGCGCAATTTCGCGGAGTCCATCCGGACCGTGGTAGCAGGCATACAAGGTGGCCAAGATCGCCAGCAGGGCCTGGGCCGTACAGATGTTCGAGGTCGCTTTTTCCCTTCGAATATGTTGTTCGCGGGTTTGCAAGGCAAGTCGATAAGCCGGGTTGCCGTGCCGATCAATCGACTGTCCGACGAGTCGTCCAGGAATGGTTCGTTTGAGCGCATCGCGCGTTGCGAAGAAGGCCGCGTGAGGCCCCCCAAATCCCAGCGGAATACCGAAGCGCTGCGAGGATCCAATAGCCACATCAGCCCCAAGAGAACCCGGGCTTGGCAAGAGCATCAGCGCTAGCAAGTCCGTCGCAAGGATAACCAACGCGGAATGCTTCTTGGCTGTCGCTATCCAGTCCTTGGGACATACAACGCGTCCATCGGTGCATGGGTATTGCGCCAAAACACCAAAGACGTCCTCCCAAGAGTCAGGACCTACGGATTCATCGAACTGTACGACTTGTACGTCCAGAGCCTCAGCCCGTGTCCGCACGACATCGAGCGTCTGCGGATGGCACCACTTGGAAATCAAAAACCGTTTGCCAGACTTGGAATTTCGCAAAGCAAACGCCATGGCTTCGGCCGCCGCAGTCGCTTCGTCAAGAAGCGAAGCGTTCGCGATTTCCAATCCGGTTAGCTCGCTAACGATCGTCTGATAGTAGAACAAGACCTCCAAACGTCCTTGGGAGATCTCGGGCTGGTAGGGGGTATAGGCGGTATACCAAGCTGGATTTTCGAGCACGTTTCGCTGGAGCACTTTTGGCAGATGCGCGTTGTAGTAGCCAGCTCCAATCCACGTTTTCACGACGCGATTCTTGCTAGCGATCTGCCTAAGTTCCTCCAAGGCCACTTCCTCGGAGACCCCCTGATCAATCTTCAATGGGCTCAGATCCAAGATCCCCTTGGGGATCACTTGCTGGCTGAGTTCGTCGAGGCTTGAGAATCCAAGCTTACCGAGAATGTCTTGGATTTCATGTTCTCGCGGACCGATGTGGCGCGCGATGAAGGGGGCGGAGCTTTGCGTTGAATTCATGGGGCAGGCCGATAATCGGTAGGGGTTATAAGTTGCCTACGATCCAACCGCACAAGAGGCTCAATGGCCACTTGGAGGATGGATCGATGGTTGCTTGCCCCTCTGTCCAATTAACCTGAGAGATTCGCCGCTTCGAGCATACGTTCTGCGGCTTGCCCCTTCGGTGGATTGCTTCGCACTTAAGCGGCAATCGCTCTCCAGAGATTCTGTTTCGGTCCGGCGGTCCTTTTGCCTGAGTGTTTGTGGGACACTTTACACCTTCGGCGACCCTTGCGGGCACTCTCGCGCCAGACGTTCATGAACGTCCATAGCTTAGCAATATCGGCTGTTATTTCAACTGTTATTCCAATGGCATAGTTTTTCGACGAAGTCTGCTGATCCGTCTCTCAACCATCCATCCAATTGGGCGGGATCTTTAAGCTGCTGACCCCGCTTGGAATCGACCGCCATAAAACGACATGCAACTTCGCTGATGCTGCTCATGTCCCCCCAGAGTTTTTCGAACTGGGCCACTGGATAGACGTCTTCTTGGCCCAATCCCCAGCGTTTTTTGACATCTTTAATCGTCAAATAGGTCGGTAGCCTTGCGGCCATCTTTCGCACCGCCGAATCGACCAGGGCTGGACTTTCCAAACTCTTTCGGTCTAGTCCAAAGGCCGCTAGGACTCGATCGATATCGATCCAGGTCGTAAGGGTATTGTAGAACGTAAGCTTGAACTCAGCTTTCTCTGTGGGCATTGCCATGCCCTCGAGGAGTCGGACTTTTCCATCGACCCGGGCCAAGCCCCCGCCTCGATCCTCGATCCTTCTACCGATGACTTCGAAACTCAAAGCAGCGCCGGATCGCATATGGTGCTCTAGGCAAACCGGATCGATATTGGTTCCGACAGAATCGATGTTATGAAGAAGCAAATATTTCAGTTTTGGGAAATCTTGGAGTACTTGTCGAAGGGTTCCATTTCTGAGCATGCTTGGGAATTCATACCAATGCCCGACCGGATGCATGCATTGCTCGGGAAGGTTATCGGTATAGTCGCTAGCTTCGCCCGCGCTGTGGGCCCATTTCTGCAAAGAGGCTTGGGCGCTTTGCCGAACCTTCTGCTGCTGCTCGTCGAGGACTTGATGCGAAGATTCCTCCCAGTGAAAGACCAAATCTCGCACCGTGGGAATGGTTCTTAGTCCGACAGACATCCCGCGTGAAAGATAAACTTTCGATGGATAAGAAAAGTGATTATTGGTCTCGAGGAATTCTTGGATCGGGGTGTGGGTAAGATATCCTGTGGCGATGATATGGGGTATCGAGGCGTTGAACTCATGGCATGTCTTGGTCGACTTTGCCAGATGGACTTCCAGAAAACTTCGATGCTTGCCTTGAAAGCGACAAAACGGATGAAGTCCTTTGACAACACCCGCTCCGGTGGTCCATCGAGAGCCAACACCGGCGGCCAAGGTGATCACGCCGACTTGCGAGTCGCGAATGGCGCGTATTGCCTCCGAGCAATCTTCGCTTTTAACTTGGGTTCGAGAGTCTCGCAGTTCGATATAGTCTGCGGGCTCGACGTCGGCGATATCGACATTGATCGCCAAACGGTTTGTAGCAAGGCTGATTCGACCCGAGAGAATTTCTGATTGGATCTGCTGATGCTCTTGGATATCAAAACCATTTTCCTGCAACTTCGATTGCAGACTCTGTTGATGATCCACTTTGGAATTGCCCTGGGGCAAGATCCTCTGAAGCAACCGTCCGGCTCGATGGAGATCCTCCGAGCAAGCTTGGTTGAGCCTCTCTAGATCTCTCTTGGACTGCTCGCTGAGATCTCTGATGTTTCCCCGAACAAGTCTTGGCGCAAGTATCGCATAATAGCTCTCGGGCATCCTTGCAAAATCGGCCTCAAGCAATTCCGCCCATGACCCTCGGTCGTTGATCTGGAATTCATAGACCACAGGATCCATCGCAAAGGGCAAGCGATCTTGCATGGATCGTTTGGTTGCAACAAGCGTCTCCAATAGCCAATCGCGTGCTTCTTTACGGATCGCAGGATCGAAGAAAAATCCCATGCCACCACCAGACATCCCACCGAGCATCAGGAACCCCCAGTACTGCGAGCCCCATTTCTTAGCGCATTGTTCGATAATCGCTTCAGTGAAGCGATTGGTGCACCAAGGGATGATCGTTTGGAGTGGACCGACAAAGTTTCGTGTCGTCAACGAAGCAAGTTTGCGGATGTCTCCGGCGCACAGCGCGTCGATGATCTGCTGGTAGATTTCAATCGTCTCTTGGCGTGCGTCCCATTCCTTTTCTCCCCTTGTGAGATACTTCTCCGTAACCATCTCCAAGATTGGGCCAACGTTCTGAGCCATTCCACCATAAATGAGAATCAAACTCTCCTCGAGAGCTCGGCGAGAGGATTCGGGAAAGGCATCTTTGGTCAAGAGCGTGTGTTTGGGAAGTAAGCGACCACGACTGATCCCATACTCAGGATCCTCTTGGCTAGCCAGTTGGCCTTCGATTCTCTTGATACCTTGCCATATTCCACCCGAGTCTTGCCAACCGCCGCCAGATCCACCCAACCATTCACCCAGGATAGCGCGGGCGGTGATCAAGCGTTGATCTAACACATCCAAGCCACCTTGAATGTCTTTGACTTGGCCTGTAGCCCTCATCAAAACTCCGATCAGGCAACCCAGGAGATTGGTCGAAACAGCCAATCGCGAACCCTTGGGGATATCGTTAACCTTGCTGACGATCTCTAGGCCAAGCCCAGAAGCTTGCGATCCTGCGTTTTGCATCAAGACCGCCAAAAGTTCTGACATTGGCCTGCCGCAACCCTCCATCCCAGGCGGAACCAATCCAGAGGCGATACAAGCGGCCTTGAGCAGGCCAAGATAATCTTTCGCAAAATCGAAAACTTCGTCGATCTTGGTCAATTCCGCATCGACCCCTAGATCCGTGCTAACCAATCGAAGCACGGGCTTATCGATCACTCGCAAATAAGCTTCTACAGGCGGCTTGGGCTCAGGGTCCCTTCCATAGACACCCAAGTTGACCGACGCGTTGATCACCCGAGCCCCTTCGGGAAAGTCCATACCTAGAAAAAAGATGTCGCTCCATCCGCTATGGGTGAAATCCATGCGGACCGAGGTGCGTTCGAGCAAGATCGGCCAATCGAGCGATTTGGGATCTCTGAGCAAGAGTTCCTTTCGGATCCTCAGAGGCTGATCGTCTGGATGGGCGATCCGAAACATCCACTGATTACCACGTACTGTTTTGACGCTCCGGCGAACCTGGTCGGCCAGCGTCTGGATACCATGCTGGTAGTAGGCTTTCGCAAGTGCGCTGCAATAGGCATGATTGGTTCCATGCTCTTTTTGATAGTTCAAAAGCAGATCGATCGCCTCGCTAAACCGACGCTCGAGGATGTGTTCATAGGCCTCGTGCGGCAAAAGCCCCGATTGGGATTCCGAGAGCTTCTCGGGCAACCTGTAGCGATAGATCGAAGAGATTAAAAAGTTCGCTCTTACTAGATGGTAAAGGTTTTTTGCACCTCTTCGGAATCGGTCCAAGTCCAACGCGACCTGCAAATAGTCCGGAGCACTCAGCCCATGACTGAGCGACTCGATCGACTCGTTGCGAACGTTGTCATCCGATGAAGTGATTGCTTCGATCCAACGATCTGAAAGCGATGCGTTTGCCACAATGAATGCTCCTGGATGATCTATCGGTGAAGACTCAAAACATCGATCAGTTGGGTCAGCACTCGATCTCTGTCGACACCGGATAATCCAAGGGCTAACTGGGAATTCAAAAGCCCGAACTTCACGCCCAGGTTGTACCTGTATCCATCGATCTCGTAGGCCAAGTACCGCTGGCGGCTCAAGGTAGCTTCTAAAGCACTTGTCAATGGAATCGGTCTTTTCTTCTGCGCAATCGCATCGGCCAGATAGCCGAAGATACTGGGCATAAGAACATGCAGCCCGAAAAAGCAAAGATAGTTTCCGCTCCGAAGCCCAGCCGTCAGAAGCTCTTGTTCAGCGATGGTTGGAGTCGGTTTCTCAATGACTCTCTTGATCTCGAAAAGCCGATCGAACTCTGGCAACCGAACACCTCCGACCGTTCCGAAAAAAGGGAGCTGAGATTCGCGTGTGGCTTGTACAGCCGAGATACTGCATCCATGCTGTGAAGCAACCTCGACGAGCTGGGCCGCGCACCTTTTGGCACCTTTTGAAAAACAGAGGTGATCTCCAACCATGTGGAGAAAAGGTTCTTGACCGACATAATCCTGACAGCTCAAGATGGCTTGTCCGTAACCGGGCCCATGGGCAGCCTGAGAAACAAAAGTTAGCCGGTCTTTGTAATTTCCAGCGGCTGACCGGTAAGCGTCCTTCGTTTCAGGATTGATCACGATCGCGATCGAGTCGATTCCCGCCGAATCGATCTCTTCGACAATCATCTCGATAACCGTCTTTTCCCGACCATCCCGATCGACCAAGTTCTGCAAAAGCATGCCTCCCTGGTCTGGCCCTGCTGCGGTAACGACTGCTTTTCTTATCTTCATCATTGCGATTATCTACTCACCATTACTCCGCTGAAATACTCCGCTGAGCGGACTGTATCATTCCCACAACAATCGTCTCTAGCGTAATCCCAACGCTCCATTGGGGATAGTCCCTTTGAAACTTCCTGCAATCGGAGATGTAACAGATGTGATCGCCGATGCGGTTTTGATCGCTCAATCGATACTCGATCCGATATCCACTGAGCTTCTCGATCAGATCGATACACTCGATAACCGAAGCCGAATTGGTTCGTCCGCCCCCCAAATTATAAACCTCCCCCGGCCTAGGCTTACATGCAAAAGCCTCAAGCGCCCGGATCACATCCATGCTGTCGATCTGATCGCGCACCTGCTTGCCCTTGTAACCATAAATCGTGTAGGGCTTTCGATGGATTGCCACGTGAACCAAATAGGACAAGAAACCGTGAAGTTCGACGCCTGAATGAGCCTGCCCGGTCAAACAACCACCACGAAAAACCCCAACCTTGAGTCCATAATACTTGCCGTACTCTTGGGCCATCACATCGCCAGCGGTTTTTGAAGCACCAAAAATGGAGTGCAAGGTTCGATCGATACGGCATGTCTCGTCGATCCCGTGGTAATCCTCTTGTCGAGCGTAATCGAAACGAGTCTCATGTTCGACCAAAGGCACTTCGTTGGGTGCATCGCCGTAAACTTTATTGGTGCTCATATGGCATACCACGGCATCCTCAGCATGCCGCCGAACACCCTCAAGTATATTGAGCGTCCCAAGTGCGTTGACTTCAAAATCCACAATCGGGATTTCCCTAGCTTTGTCGTGAGAAGGCTGTGCTGCACAGTGGATCACAAGTTCCGGTCGATGCTTGCGAATCAATTCGAAGATCGCTTCTCGATCTCGAATGTCGATCGGATAGGACTCGAATCGCTGTGTCTGGGATCGCAGCAACTCCAAATTCCAACGTGTGCTGCCTTGCTCTCCAAAAAACACCCGCCGCATGTCGTTATCGACTCCAACGACATCGGCGCCTAAGGAATCCCAGTGCCTGACTGCCGTCGAACCTATCAGCCCACTGGATCCAGTGACGAGTACCTTCATAGACCACTAATCCCGAAACCGATCGACCGATGCCAATTGCAAATCGATCCCGGTAGGTTCTCCAGCGAGGATCTGACCAACCATTTCGCCGGTGATCGGGCCTAAACTCACTCCCATCATCGCATGGCCTGTGGCGACCACCAAATTGCGAATTCCGCTGGTTCGACCGATGTAAGGCAAGCCGTCTGGAGAGACTGGCCGAAGGCCGACCCAAGGCTCAATTCCCTCAAAATCAGACGGCTCGAACTTGGGCATGTACTTGGGAATACTCTTTAGAATCCCTGTGATTCGTCTCGGGTCGATCGACTCGTTGAGTTCTCCGAGTTGCATCGTCCCTCCAAATCGCAGAGCCGATCCGATAGGCGTAACGGCCACCTTGGCCTCCACCAAGATCGAACAGATCTTGGGCAGTTGCACCGGCTCCGGCAGCGTCAAGGAATACCCTTTGCCAGGTTGCATGGGGATCTTAAGCCCCAGCGGTTTGGACATCGCATCGGACCACACTCCAGTGCTCAAGACAAACTCATCGGCTTGATAATCTCCGCTGGTGGTTCGAACCGCACGGATACTGCCTGACTGCTCGTGCCAGCCAAGCACATGTTTGCCGTAAACGAACTTAGCACCGAGCGAACCGACTTTATCCCTAAGAGATTGCATCAGTTGGGTTGGATTCAAATGGCAGTCCTTTGGATAGTAAACACTTCCGGCAATGCTCATGGTGATATTCGGATCCAATGCAGCCGTCTCTTGAGGATCTAGCACCGAAGCCGGTATACCTAATTGAAGAGCCTTCTGGGCAAGCTGAGCCTCCTCTTGGAGTCCGTGCTGGCTGTTACAGAGCATCAGCAGTCCGCGCGTGGCGAGCGAACAATCGATCCCCTCTTCTTGCCACTTGCAATACATCTCCCGAGATGCCAAATGCAACTCCTTGAGGAGCTGGCTTCCAGCGGCAACTTGATCCGCATTCGTGGCCATGTAAAACCGCGCACCCCATTTCATCAAATCCAAACTGAGCCTGGGCTTGACGTAGAAAGGACTCTCTGGGTCACGCATCCATCGGAGCCCTTGGGAGATCACCCCCGGCTGTGCAAGAGGTGCAAAGTGGCTCGGGACAATCATGCCCGAATTGCCAAACGAGCAGTTCTCGATGTGCGGGGCATTGCGATCCAAGACTGTTACATCAAAACCTCGACGAAGGGCCGCAAGGGCCGACGATAGTCCGATGATCCCGTTTCCAATGATCAACACTCGTTTGGACATACAATGCTTTCCAATCTATTCCTAATTCATCAAAGGTTGTTTAGTCCCAAGCAGTCCGATTTCATTCTAATTCATCTAGCCCTAAATTGCCTGCTACAAGATCCCTCATTCCGAAGGTTCTACGGGCAAGGATTCTCGGCCCGATGGATCTCCAGCAAGCCGTCGACGCTGCTGCTCCAAAAATGCCCCGAATCGCCCTTGTTCGATCGCTTCACGTGCTTGACTCATGAGGCGCTGGTAAAACGTCAAATTGTGAATCGAAAGCAACGTCGGCCCAAGCATCTCGTCGGCTTGGAACAAATGGCGAATATAAGCCCTGCTGTGCCGACAAGCGATGCAAGGACAATCCTCTTCGATTGGCCTAGGATCCTCCGCATGGCATTGATTCCGCATCCTCAATGGTCCATCGGCGGTGAAGGCCAAGGCGTTGCGACCGTTGCGAGTCGGCATCACGCAGTCGAACATGTCGACCCCCCGCGCGATCCCTTCAACCAAATCGATCGGACGTCCAACACCCATGAGATACCGGGGCTGATCGGCTGGCAAAATAGGACAAACCACATCGAGCATCCGATACATCTGCTCAGGTGGCTCCCCAACACTCAAGCCTCCAATCGCATAGCCATCAAAACCAATGCGTTGGAGCCCTTCGGCACTCCGACATCGCAACTCGGGCTCCAATCCCCCTTGCACGATCCCAAACATCGCTTGATCACTTCGCGATCTTGAATCCTGACAACGCTGTGCCCACCTAAGCGACCTTTCCATCGCATCGCGAACCTGCTCAATGCTCGATGGTAACGCCACAACATGATCAAGCACCATGGCGATATCGCTGCCGAGTTGTTGCTGAATCCTAACCGAATCCTCAGGCCGCAACTCAACGGTCGAACCATCCAAATGGGATTTAAATGTCGCCCCCTGCTCGGTGACCTTGGTGATCTGACCAAGCGAGAAGATTTGAAAACCGCCACTGTCGGTCAGGATCGGACGATCCCAGCCCATGAACCGATGCAACCCGCCAAGCTTGGCAATAAGCTCGCTCCCGGGCCGGAGCGCAAGGTGATAAGTATTCCCCAAAATAATGTCAGCTCCGGTCGATACGATCTGATCGATCGAAAGCCCTTTGACGGTCGCTTGCGTACCTACGGGCATAAATGCCGGCGTTTGAACCTCTCCATGAGCCAGCCTCAAGACCCCTCGTCGCGCCAAGGTCGTCGGATCTTGTGCAATCTTTCGGAACGGGAAACTGGTTGAATAAGCCATTTTGAACAAGTACTGAAAGTTGCCTCGGAGGGAAGTCCGAGGATTTTAGACAAGCAATCCACTTCGCCAACATCGATTCCTCGATTCCAACGAGAGTTTCATCGAGTTTCCGAAGTTGAAATTCCATGACTTCTGACCGACGTGTCTAACCGTTTATCGATCCAAACCGACTAGACTACTTGGATATCCTACTTGCGGGCAACGGCTTAACTGGCTGTTTTGCCCTACCAGGAAATCACCCTCTAAAACCTCGGGGACTTTGATGACACACCGTTCGCATTCACAATGGGCCCAAGCATTTTTTGCGATGAATTCGATATTCAACGCCAGGACCGCTTGGTTTTTTTCTGTTTTAGCTCTCTTTTTGGTTCTCGGATGCGACGCTGGAAAAACGACCAAAGTTGCCACGACTCCGAAAGTCAATGAGTCAGGCCAATCCTTGACCAAGGTTGCGTTGGTCCTGAACTGGTACCCCGAGGCCGAACACGGTGGTTTCTATGCAGCCAAGGTTCATGGAATCTTTGAAAAGTACGGCTTAGACGTCGATATTCAGCCCGGCGGGAAAACGACGATCGTCCCGCAAACTCTGACTTTGGGTCGTGCCCAATTCGGCGTGATCAACGCCGATGACGTCCTGATCTCGCGAAACCAAGAGGCTCCGATCGTGGCACTCATGGCCCCGATCCAACAAGGCCCACGTTGCATCATGGTTCGAGCCGACTCAGGAATTCAATCCTTCGAGGCTCTCAAGAATGTTACGCTCCAAATCGATTCAGGCCGCCCCTATGTGGCGTTTCTCAAAAGCAAAGGCCTTTTGGACGATTCGGTCAAGCTTGCTCCCTACTTTGGAAGCGTCGCGCAGTTGGTAGCCGGACCAGGTTACGCTGCCCAAGGCTACTCGTTCAGCGAACCGTTCATGGCCAAGCAGCAGGGGGTTGAGGTCCATCAGTTGATGATGTCGCAGATTGGTTACAACCCCTATGCCAGTTTATTGGTAAGCACCGAGTCGTATGCCAAAGACCAAAACGAGATTTGCAAGAAGATGGTGCTTGCATGCATCGAAGGTTGGCAGAAATACCTGAGCGATCCAAAACAAACCAACGAAGTGATTCTCGCGGCCAACAAACAAGGGCTTACCAAGGAAGCTCTCGAATACGGAGTCGAGGCCCTCAAGCCCTTGTGCTACGAAGGCGAAGACACCAGTCGCATCGGACAGATGAGTCTCGAGCGCTGGACTCAGCTCGCCGATACCTTGGTGGATTTGAAGCTTATCGATCGCTCTAAGCTAAACATCCAGGCCTCATTCGTGCCATTGCCAGTTCCTTAGCGGTCCCCTTCATCAATATGGACCTAAGAAGTTCTCTGGTACTTTTTCGGCTAGAAGCCAAGGCAGCGCTAGCAGCCTAGATCCATGGTACGTTGCGCGGTCAATTGCCACCCCAGAGGTCTGAGAAATGATGGACAGGGATAAGCGATGACGGTCCAGGCAATAAGTACCAGGACCGCTTCACGTACCCTACGGTCTTAGGCTCACAGGGCAAGATGCCCTGTGAGCCTTATTGAAAGTTTCTAGATCGAATCAGCAGGCAGCCAAGTCCTGGCAGACTTCTGCCAAGCGTTGCCGCGCGGTATGCAAACGTCGCTTGATCGTTCCGACCGGTGCACCGAAGTTTTCGGCCATCTGGATCATGCTTTGTTCTTCGATGTAGTAGGCGACCAAGGTAGCTCGGTCAAGTTCCTTTAACTGCGCCAACTGCTCATGCAATCGCTTGCGAGTTTCTTCACGAACCAAAGTGCTCTCAGCGTCCTGACCCGTTTGAGCCTTCGCTTCCAAGATCTCCTGATCGATGAAAGACAACTTGGCTCGCCGAGTTCCCCGATTGATCGCCATGCGGACCGTGATCTGACGCAACCATCCTGCGAAAGCTTCTGCTTGGCTCAATTGCCCTAACTTTCTCCAAGCTTGGATGAAGACATCTTGAACCAATTCATCGGCTTCGTCCCGGTCGCTTAACCGACGGTAAGCGACTGCGAAAACTTGCTTTTCGTGCCGTTGAAACAATTCACCGAACGCATCGCGGTCCCCTGCCAATGCAGCGGCGACCAACTGAGCGTCGCTCGATACGCTGTAATCGATTTGGCTTATTTGGGCCATGGTCTCATGCTCCGTAATGCAACACCAACTTGCAGTTCTTTCGAACTCAAGCGATCGACTTCCTGGAGACCATGCAACTAGACGTAGGTTGCGTCTAGAGGATGGCCCAAAAAGGGATCAAGTGCCAAGGGTTTGAGGGATTGCTCGAATCTAAGGCCCAACGTTGGGCACCCATTGTTTGGGATCGAAGATTCGTAATTCAAAAAAAGGATGTGACGTCGTTACCGCGAGCGGATCGCCAAGCGATCCGGGCTACTGCCTGTGCTTAACACCTGCTGTATGGGTGCGTAACAGGGTTTGCCTGTTCTGCCGAGTGACGTCATCCTTCCCTCCTGCGTCTCGAGATAGGTCATCAGGAGGTTCATGACGTTCCGTGCATTGATGACTGCGGAATCTTGCGCATTGGCAAAAACGCTAATCCATCGCTTGGCACTGGTAAGTAAACGCATGACATCCTCCCGCACCTGTTTGGCGCAGCATGAGATGGGTGAAAAAGGTAGGTCGCTCTCCGATGAGCTCCCAACTGCTCCAACACTATCTATAACGTAGAGCGAAGCGGATGTTAGCCGACGAAATCGAAAAAACAACCAAATTTCCGATGCGATACGGTTTCGGCATCGGGATACATGGCAAGACAACAAAAAAAATCAAAGGTTCGGGGTGTGAGCCGATTTTTTCAAAAAACCTTCAAAGCCCACCCCTTCTCGCAGAAAACTCCCGTTATCCTTCTTTTATTGGTTGTCCAACGATCTACCAAAATGGGGGTTTTTAGAAGCGTTCCACCCCCCTACCCTCCGAAGCGAAGACTTTATGCCATTGCAAGAGCCATCGAGCAAATCCTCATCCCCTTTGGGACTTCGAGCCTGGGCCGTTACCCTGCTGGAGATCTGCATTGGATTCTGCGCTGCTGTGGCCTGTGCCGAACTGGCCTTGCCAAGTGCCTTGGCCCAAGCCCCCGTGAGCGATCCGGATCCGAGCATCATTCGAAGGTGGGTTGAGGATCTTGGAGATCGCCAATTCGAGGTCCGCGATCAAGCCACCGCCAAACTCAGTAACCTTTCAAACCAACAACTTGAACTCCTCAAGGAACTCCTGGCTTCGAGCACCGACCCAGAGATTATCGTAAGACTCTCGAGCGTCGTGGCCAAACTCAAGGCAGAGCGGCAAAGTCAGATCGTCCAGGTCTTTTTAAGGGAAACCGACATCGAAAAAGACCATGGCCTGAAAGGTTGGTCAAGTTTTGCCAAGGTAGCCGGTTCAAACCGCACGTCAAAACGTCTCTTCTTGCAACTCTACGATCGCTATCCAATGCTTGTCGAGCAACCGCTCGACGACCCCAAGCAAGCAGCCGAGTTTGGGCTTGGTATCGTCCGTGGCATCCAACAGCAGGAAATGGGCCGCAACGAACCAGACAAAATCGATGGCCTCGTGCTTCTTTACTGCAGTTGCATAGCGAGCACCAGCGATGAATACAAAGCCAACCTCGCTGCGATGTCCCTCCGCGTACTTCTTCGTGCACCTTACAACCAAGCCCTCCGAGATCCGCAAGGCAAACGCGCGATCGAAAGCATGGTGGAAATCTGGGGCCAAAACATCGAAGGTAGCTACGAACAAACAATCGCTCTTCAGATCATGCTCGAAGCCAATCTATCAACAGCCAGGTCGTTGGCAATGCGTATGCTCCAAGCACCGGATGCTCGTTCACCGTCAAACGACCAGCAGGATCCAAAGGATTTACTCAAAGCCTTTCAAGTCTTCTTTCGTTTCGGAAAACCCGAAGACATCCCCTTGCTCGAAAAATGGCTCGACAATGAAGAAGTCTGCGAGGAACTCGTCAGCCTTAACTTTCCTGGCGCTATGCCGCCGCAATTTCCACCCAATGGCCAAGGGCCAAATCAGCCAAACAATCCAGGTAATAATCCAAATGCCCAACGACCGTTGGCCACCGTCGAGCTTCGGGATGTCGCTCTGCTGGCCTGCATGCAGATCGCTGATATCGACTACCGCGATCACTTCCGGTCCCTTCGGCAATCGGTACTTTGGGGCTACGTTCCAAACTCGATTGCATTGCCTGTCGGCTCGGAATCGATCCGAGAAGCACGCTTGGGAGCCTGGAAGAAAGCTCGGCCATGACCCCTTACCAATCGGATGATTTCGACGATGAATCATGGCTGGCCCAAGAAGGTCTCGAACCACTTGGGGACGAGCACTTTATGCGTCAGGCCCTGCAGCTTGCACGGACGGCCTCTGAGCAAGACGAAGTTCCCGTTGGGGCCATCGTCGTACTGGGTAACAAAATCATCGCAGGTGCGTATAACCAACGCGAACAACTGGCCGATCCGACAGCCCATGCCGAAATGATCGCTATCACCCAAGCAGCCTCCCATCTGAATTCCTGGCGACTGCTCGATTGCACCCTCTACGTGACCTTAGAACCCTGCCCTATGTGCGCAGGGGCAATTCTTCAAAGTCGCATCCCACGAGTCGTTTTTGGTGCAGTGGATCCCAAAGCCGGTGCAGTCGTCTCGCTGTATCAAATCCTAAGCGACTCGCGCCTGAATCACCGCTGCGAGACCCTCGGTAATGTGCTTGCCCCCGAATGCGGTCGAGTCTTGACGGAGTTCTTCGACCGCAAGCGTAAGCTCGGCAAAAAATGATCCGTCCGATCCGTCTGATCTGTCCGATCTGTCCGATCACAAAGCCAACGGAGGGTCGACACCTATCGATCCTCTCAAGCTTTCGAGATACTCCTGCGACGAAATTCGCTTCAGATCGCTTCGAGCTAAATCGAGTCGCTCGATGAGCCCCAGCCGCTCGATCACAGGCAGATGATCTGCCTGAGCGCAGTAACTCTCGATGGCTTGGAGTTTGGCCTTTGCCAGTCGAATATCCACCTGCTGCTTGGCCTTCAATCGAGCCTGGTACCAATCGCTTTGCAAAACCGATTCTCGGTTGAACATGGCTCGAAACTCTGGATCGTGGGCCGTTTTTCCATTCCAAGTTCCATTGGCCATGATTTCCAAAAGTGCTTTCAGGGGCGGACAAGCATCTTCGATACTCCCGTCCTCGATGTAAACTTTGGCCACTCGCTCTTGGGCTTGGGCAATGTACATCACTCCATCGAGGAATGAGTCGAGGTCTTGCGTTTCAGGACAGAGGATTTTTTCATCGAAGACCTTTAAGGGGTTGTCGAAGACTCGGCCAAAGTAACGGCGAACGAAGCGGGATGTGATCCGATAGCCGAGCCGGCTTACGGGAACCAAAACCCCATTGTGCTGGCGGTCTTCTAGTGCTTCGAGCATCCCATCTCGGATCATGGCATGCGGATCGCGTTCCTCAGGGCGCAATCGGCACCAAATTTCGGGGACGAACATGCTGATGTCGTGGCCGACTTCGATATCCGGACCGATGTGACCTGCGGCAGTACTAAATCCCCCCAGTCGCGTCAGCACCATACTGACCAAAGTGGCATTCAGATCGTGGATCATCGCCAATGCATTGAAAGGGCCCTTGGTCAGAGCACCTTCGCTACCAGCACCGGTTGTCGAAGGACTCTTGCCCGTTAGCGAACAGACATAGTCCATCATCAATTCAGGAAGTTCCTGATAATGGATAGGATTGTAAACGGCCAAGGAACGTATTCCAGCTTGCCGATCAGGCGGATTGTTCCGACGACCCGAGAGAATCGCAGATACCGCGATGGGTACTGGAGCATTCGCCGAGAGACCTCTAAAAAGCTGTATTCCGCGAAACGCAATATAGCGGTCTTCTGGACAGACCAGATCAGGTCGGTCTTGCAAATAACGAGGGTTCTTCGAGGGTTTGCCATCGACCAAGCGAGGACTTGCCGAAGAGACCACGTAATCGAAATCGCTTTCGAGGAAGCCTTCGAGCCTCTGGCGCATCGGCGCAGAGTACTGCTCGAGCTCAATGATATTGGTAGCTTCTTGCTCGACATGCGTTTTGTCCAAAGGTTCAAAGTTGCAAAAGAAGTTCCCTACATCGGCAATGTCTTGCTCGGTCTGCTTATCAAGCCCACGATGAACCGCATCATCGGGACGCTGGAACAAACGGTATTCGCAGTTGGCAACAAACTTGAAACTCTCGGGCCGATTCGTAAAAGGCTCAGGCAGCTCGCGTCCCGGCACAACGATGCTTGCGGTGATGTCGTCTTCGAGCTGAATTTTTGCGGCTGCGGCGAAGTCCTGTCGGAGCTTGTACATCCTCCAGCGTCCCGTGATATCTAGACCAACCCTAAGATACATACCGACGAGTTTGCGATTGTCGTACTTGAGCTCATGGCCCGGTTCGCCATTGACGATATCGACCCCAAAGTGGCTTCGCCAATCCCCCTGCCACTCTTCCTTGTAAAATCGCTTGATAATAAAAGCCATCGCATAGATGTGCGAAGGGATCTTTGAAAGCCAAGTGTTGTACTCATCGGTGAATTCTTTCGAAGGTGTCAGGAGTTTGATCACGCTTCCCAATGAGCGACGAGGATCCAGTACCCGTCGACTCTCATGCTCTTTGTAGTCGGGTTTCTCTGGAGAATCCTCTCGCCAACGATTCGAATAGTCCTTGCCAAAGATCTCATCGAGCCGATTGAAATCCGAATCGATATCCGCCACGAAAATCGATCCACCCTGCATGTAGTCGGTCAGCGATTTGCTGATCTCGCTTTTGCCTCCCCCACTGACCGTACAGGGTTTATGGCAAACGGTCCCATCACCCGATGTGCCTATGAGTCGCCAGGATGGTGCACAAGGATGCTTCTCCATCTGAACTTTGTAACCGCTCGGAGAAATATAGATCTTGCCTTGTTCGAGCGGTATGCGTTTTTCGGCACCGTCGTGTTGCCAAACGACGCTCCGCAAGGGAATGCTCGCTCGAGCATCCTCTCGTACGTAAACCAAGTTGGGAAAGTGTTTATCGATCCCATATCCATCGGGATGCCATTGGATGAATTCCGAATAGTCGGCAACCAAATCCGCCATGGTTCGACCGTTGTAACGGCGCGAGTTCCATTGAAATTCATCCCCCAAATTATGCGTGATGAAGGCCAAAGTTCCACCGGCATGCTCCTCTTCGACGTTTCCTAAAAGATTCGCCGAATAGGAAATCTGAGTTTTGACCTCTTTCTTGCAATAACCGTAGTAATTATCCGCAATGAGCGTGACAATCACCCCTTGAGCTGTCCTGCAAGTCGCCTTGAATGCCACACCATCGTTGTATTTCTCGGCCGGATCCTTCCAACACATCCCATCGATTCGCTGACGCTCGGTCGCCTGATCGAAATGGGGTAAGCCAAGTTCTTTCTTGGTCAAAGTTACCAAGTGAGGAGCTAGAATCACACACCCGGTGTGCCCTGTCCAATGCTCGATATCCAATGCCGCATCGTTGTCAGGCAACAAGGGATCGCCGGCATTGCCAAAGATCGATTCGACAAAGTCTAGGTTGCTCACCAAACCTGCGGGTGCAAAGAAGCGAACCTCCATCGTCTGCTCTTGGCAATAGCCCGGCACCTTCGGACGCACCAGTGGCCGAATCAACAGCGACACCCAAGTGCGAACCTGGTTCTTTCTTTCCATCGCAAAGGGCAGGAGCAAGTTCTCAGGGGGTGGATTTACCGCCGCACGAAACAACTCCATGAAAACCCGCTTGGGAACCGTACGCTTGTCTCCAGCAATAGGCAAACCACCTTCGGCAACATGAAACGTCCCTTGGGTAGTTCTGCGATCAGCCTTGGGATTGTGCAATACACCATTGGCCAATCGATAAGAGCTGACCATGTCGTTTTGGAACAAAGACCCGCCGTCGGGCAGACTCAGTTCTCTGGCCATCCCATGTTGGCTGAGCGTCAAAGAGTACTTCGGTAACTTCAGCGGTTTGTCTTGAACAAGGTCTCGGAAGTGCTCTTCGAGAAAAGCTTCGATCCTCCGATCGCATGCAGGTTGCATCTGTGCGACCAACCGATGCTTTTCTTCGAGGTTGGCCAAGAGCCCCTCGGGCAATTCGACTTGCTCCATCGCTTCTTGATCATGGAGCAAATCCGTTGCGGCCATTTGCATGTAGATGAATTGGCGCAACTGTTGATAGGACTTTTCATCCCGATAGGCCGTTCGCGACCAAGACAACTGCCGCTGCGGATTTCCAAGCAACCAGCCTTGGTCGATCGATGGGTCGTTAAGAAAAGATTTTTTCATCGGAATGTTTCCCGGCTTGATGTAGACTTCAATCTGCGAACAACGCTGCAGTCACTAAAGAGAGGATCAAGTTATCGTAACCGATTTGCATCGCCCTGGGCAAGCATTGGCTCTTTTCGTAATGAGCCTGCCATGCGATGATTCTTAGCGGATCATTCCCCCTCTGTAATATCACTCTAATGCCATCAGCACATCCCTTGTTATGAACCCTCTGAAACTCCGTTCCCAACACTGGTGGGACAACCCAAACAACCCGGGGATGACAGCCCTGTATCTAGAGCGATTCCTCAATTACGGAATGACCCTCGGGGAACTCCAAGCCGGCAGACCGATCATCGGTATTGCTCAGTCGGCCAACGACCTTGCACCTTGCAATCGAGCCCACCTTCAGACCGTTTCGAGATTGTGCGATGGAGTGCGTGACGCAGGTGGCGTTCCGATGGTCTTCCCGATGCATCCGATCCAAGAGTCCGTGCGTCGGCCCACAGCAGCTCTCGATCGAAACCTCGCGTATATCGCCCTTGTGGAAATTCTCCATGGTTACCCACTCGACGGCGTTATTTTCACTACCGGTTGCGATAAAACGACCCCAGCGGCAATGATGGCTGCAGTCACAACGAACCTGCCATCGCTGATCTTCAATTGCGGCCCGATGCTCAATAGCTACCTCGATGGCGAACTTGCAGGCGCCGGTTCAATCATCTGGGAAGCCAGGCGACGACTCAGCGCTGGGCTGATCGATCAGCAAAAGTTCATGGACCTGCTCTCTGCATCCGCCCCCAGCCCCGGCCACTGCAACGTCATGGGAACAGCCCTTTCGATGAACTGCTTGGCCGAAGCCGTCGGACTGGCCCTACCGGCCACGGCAGCCATTCCAGCACCCTATCGAGAGCGTGCCCAAGCTGCCCATGCGGCTGGCAAACGGATCGTCGAAATGGTGCACGAAGATTTACGGCCCCTGAAAATCCTCAGTCGCGAATCGATGCTCAATGCAATCCGTGTCAATACGGCCCTGGGAGGCTCTACGAATTGCCCCCCCCATTTTATCGCCATCGCTCGACATGCCGGAATCGAACTCAGCACCCAGGATTGGGAAGACCACGGATATCGAGTTCCACTGCTGGTGAATCTCCAACCCGCCGGCACGCAACTTGCCGAAGACTTCCACCGCAGTGGCGGACTACCGACGGTCATGAAGGAACTCCTGCAAGCAGGTATCCTCAATGGATCGCTCATGAGCTGCACGGGCAAGACCATCGCAGAGAATATCGAGAAAGCCCAGAAACCCGACAATGCGATTATTCGCACCATCGAAAATCCGCTCAAAGTCGATGCAGGGTTTTTGGTACTGCGAGGGAACCTCTTCGATGCGGCGCTGATCAAAACCAGCGTCATCAGCCCAGAGTTTCGCAAACAGTACCTCTCAGACCCCGCAGATCCAAACGCGTTTGTGGTTAAAGCCATCGTCTTTGATGGCCCAGAAGACTACCACGATCGAATCAATCAAATCCAAGATCAATGCGATCCAAATACCCTTCTGGTTATCCGCGGATGCGGCACCTTGGGGTTCCCAGGAAGCGGCGAAGTCGTCAACATGCTCCCACCGGATCGATGGATCCAACAAGGGATCGGCCAATTACCAACCCTAGGCGATGGCCGACAAAGCGGAACCTCGGCAAGCCCCTCGATCCTGAACGCTTCCCCCGAAGCTCTTGCTCTTGGCGGTCTGGCCAAATTGCAAACCGGTGATCTTGTTCGTATCGACCTAAATGCACGACGTGTCGATGCGATGGTCGATCCCAAGGAATGGGAACGACGCGAGAACTTTTCGATCGAGCAAACCCCCGAAACGGCCACGCCCTGGCAATTCCTCTACCGCCAAAACGTTGGCCAACTTCATACAGGCGGATGCTTGGACTTTGCTTGCTCCTTTCGCGATGTTTGCAACAAAGTGCCAAGGCACAATCACTAACGATAAGCCCGTTGGGGCTTTCGCTCCGGGAAAACCTCTCGATAATTAGCCCCCAGTAGCTTGCCCATCAAGAGCTAATCCGAATCACACCTAGTCGTTTTATCGAGGGGAAATCATGGCCAAAAAAAGTATTGCAGATGTGGATTGTCGCGGCAAAGTCGTCTTGATGCGGGTCGATTTCAACGTACCCCAAGACGACTCGGGCGCGATTACCGATGATCGCCGCATCCGAATGGCAATCCCCTCGATCCAATCGGTCCTGGACCGAGGTGGGAAACTCATCCTCATGAGCCACCTGGGGCGACCGAAAGGAAAAGGCCCCGAGCCAGAGTTTACCCTCCAACCAACCGCCGTTCGACTCGGCGAACTCCTCGGAAAACCTGTCGCCTTTGCCACCGATACCGTCGGGCCCGATGCACAAGCCAAAGTCGCCGAGCTCCAAGTCGGACAAGTCCTGGTCCTGGAAAACGTCCGGTTCAACCCTGGCGAAAAAGATGGAGAAGCCTCCTACGCCAATACCCTAGCCTCGTTTGCCGATATCTACTGCAACGATGCCTTCGGAACCTGTCACCGCCAAGAAGCATCCATGGTCGCCGTCCCACTAGCCATGGGAAGCAAACCCAAAGTGGTCGGCTTCCTAGTCGCAAAAGAGATTCAATACCTTAGCGATACGATCGGCAATCCTGCTCGGCCCTTTGTTGCCATCCTCGGAGGTGCAAAAGTCAGCGACAAGATCAACGTGATTAAAAACCTACTGGGTGTCTGCGACTACGTCCTTATCGGCGGTGCAATGGCCTACACCTTCTCGCTAGCTCAAGGTGGCAAAACCGGTAAGAGTCTCGTCGAGCCCGACAAGGTTCCTCTGGCCCAAGAACTTATCGGAGCGGGATCTGGAAAGTTAATCCTCCCGACCGATACCCACTGCGGCGATGCATTCAACAGCAATTGCAACAAGCAAGTCGTCGCTGCCGGTCAGATCCCTGATGGATGGGAAGGCCTAGACATCGGTCCAGCTACCGCTGAGCGCTATGCGCAGATCGTCAAGTCCGCAAAGACCGTCGTTTGGAACGGCCCGATGGGAGTCTTCGAGATGCCCCCCTTCGATGAGGGGACCAAGGCGGTGGCTAAAGCCATCGCACAAAGCGATGCAGTGAGCATCATCGGTGGTGGCGACAGCGCCGCGGCCATCGAGCAACTCGGCTTTGCCGACTCGGTCACCCACGTTAGCACCGGTGGAGGCGCCAGCCTCTCGATGCTCGAAGGTGAAAAATTCCGTGCCGTTGAAATCCTCGACGAAGCCTAAGGGTCTACAGATCCAAGCATAGAGATTCAAGGCTCGATGCATACTTGGGCGCCACCGAATGAGCGATACGATTGGCAAAACTTGGATCGAGCAATCCAATACGGTTCCAAGGCTCGATCCATAAACGGACCTGACGACCAAACTCTTCGCCTCGCCAATCACCGCTTGCGACGCGACGGAGCCCTTCGTAAGCCTGATTTGCAACATTCGCAAGTTCGAAATCTTTGCTTTGCAAAAACCCCTTGGGCCACCGTGCAGGGTCGATTGCAAGTTGCTTTTCGAACTCGATGGCGCTAATGAAGTACATGCATGCAAAGGCGACAAAATTCTCAAACGAGGGCTGTCCTAAGTAGCATCCTGCAACGAGCAAGTCCAACCACTGAAGCTCTCTTCGAAGATCCTCGCCGTAGTCTTTCAATGCTCCATAGCAGTCCTGCTTGTTTCTAAGCATGGCTTCGGCAAGTCGAACCACTCCGCTGATCGAATGCGCTATCCCGGTGCTATGGAGCGGATCGATAAAGCCATACGAAACCGGCAAACTTACCCAACCTGGCCCCCATGCCCGAGTACGACAACGGCTCATGCGATCCACGCAGGCCATGACCGGCTCACTACAGGTTGCTGGCTGCTTAAGACCAATCGGTGCAACTAGCTTTGCATTCCGCATGAGTCGAGCAAGACTCGGATGGCTTTGAACGGTCTTCCAGAAATGATCTTGGCTGCGAACAGCGCTGGTTGGTTCGACCAAACCTACACTGGTTACCCCGTTATCAAAGCGCAGCATCCATATCCAACCGGTGTCCAAGACGTGATGCTGAGCCGCATCATCGCCGCAAAAAGGATCCCGTGGGATTGCTGCTTGGGTGAACGGTTCGACCCCAACAAAATGACCATAGACAGCCCCGGTCCGTGTCCGCATCCAATGCGAGTCCTCAGGGTTATCGATGCCGATGGAGCTTAAACCTTGATGCCCAGTTGCATCGATCAACCAAGTGGCTTGCACCGGGATATCCGCCCCGGGCGTTTCTTTGGCACTGCGGAGCGAAATACTCCATCGATGTTCGAAAGGATCGAACACAGCTGAGTGAATCTGGGTCGACTCGATGAGTGTGGCCCCTGCCGAGCAAGCTTGGTTTGCAAGGAACTCATCGACCGAACTTCTAAGCCAATGCGTATCGCTCCAAGCATCCTGGGAACTGGCAGCGACCAAGAGCGACTGAGTCTCTAGGC
Organism: Planctomycetaceae bacterium; assembly: GCA_021298315.1. Lineage (GTDB taxonomy): Bacteria > Planctomycetota > Planctomycetia > Pirellulales > Pirellulaceae > JBKCUI01. The sequence goes on along the minus strand of JAJTFC010000011.1, from coordinate 24,466 downwards.
TGCTAGGATCTACTTCCATGCCATGAGAGTGGTGGTAGTAGGAGAACCCTCGCTTCTTTCCGCACACCACATGGGGATAATGCTTCTTCCATTGCCCCCAGCAAGCAAGCGGAGCTAGTTGCTTGAGCCCCCATCGCTCTGCGAGATATGCGAGGAGGAAATCGGCAGTCGGTGTAGAAGATTCACCGACTGCAAAACGTGGATGCCTGGACCGATCGACCAAAAGGACACTGCGGCCTTGGGAGGCCAAGATCCAGGCAAGTAGACTTCCTGAGAAGCCGCTTCCGGCGATAAGAAAATCGAACCGCCGAATCGGCTGATTAACGCTTGGAGAACTGAGTTCCACGGCGTGCACCGCGAAGACCGTACTTCTTGCGTTCCTTCATACGAGAATCGCGAGTTAGGAACCCGTCGTCTCGAAGGGGCTGGAAGTTTTCTTCTGCGAAGCTGACCAAAGCCCGGGCCAGACCCATGCGGATCGCTCCGGCTTGGCTGATCGGGCCACCACCTGCGACTCGAACAAACACATCGACTTTATCGGTGTGACCAACATGATCGAGCGTCTGGGTGACCAAACGGCGTTCCATGTCGGTTACAAAGTACTCTTCGAAAGCTCGGTCATTGACGGTGATCTTGCCAGATCCAGCTTTGATGCGAACACGGGCCACCGAGGTCTTGCGACGTCCGGTACCTAGGCAATCACCGCTGACTTTGTCTTTCTTTGTGAACATGTTCGCTTCTTTTTAACTGGTATGTGCTACTGAATGACGGTGGTTATAGGTGTTGAACTAATTCGATCCGTCGGCTTGATAGCCAAACGGTGCAGGAATCGGTTGCTGGGCTTGGTGCGGATGCTCGCTACCGGCATAGACCTTGAGTTTAGCAAGCATGTGGCGAGCAAGGTTGTTCTTCTTGGGCAACATCCGCTTGACAGCAAGAAGGACCAAGTCGGTTGGCTTTCGCTCGAGCCTTTCACCGTAGCTTTCCATCTTTTGGCGATGGTAACCGTTGTACCATGCATAGTGCCGATGCTCGAGTTTGCGACCCGACATCTTTACCTTCTCGGCATTGATGACCACAACATACTCACCGGTGTCGACGTGAGGAGTGTACTGCGGGCGATGCTTGCCCATGAGCACCACAGCGATTTTGCTTGCCAAGTGTCCAAGGGTGCAATCGGTCGCATCGACGATAAACCATTTTTGTTCAACCGAACCGGTTTTCGCGACAGTCGTCTTTTGTTGAACGGTTCTTTTTACTTCTTTGGTAGCTTCGGCCATGGCCAGGTTTCGCTTTCAGTGCGGAATCAATCGAACATCCCAGTACCACCAACTCGCCAGCACCACCGAACTATTTAGCTAGCAAGACTTTATGCAAGCTTAAGCGGTGATCGACGCGGGTCGACTCGGATCCTTGGGGCTTGGAATTCTCCAAAATTATAGAGACGCAAATCCGACCAAGGGGGCGAAATTATAGGTTCCCTTGAAAAAACCAGCAAGTGGATTTTTTCCTGAGTTTTCGGTCTATTATCCAAGGCACCCCTGGAGGTTATCGGGCGTTTGGGGGATTCAAACCCAGTTCCTTGGGCCGAATTATAGTGACTATACCGAGTTTGACGAATTGTCAGCTAAGCCACGAACCGATAAAAAGCGGTGTTTCGACGCTCTGGAGAAGTACGATTAACCAATGAATGCAAGCAAAACATCCTTCCCAACCCATCCGAGTACTGAGCCGATGAACATCATTGGTAAGCATCGAGTTCGGGAGTTTACCAAACTCGACCTGAGCCCAATCCATTCGCCTTATACACCTCCGCTAACAACGATGGTGCATTTGCTGCGTTACTGGGCAAACACGTTCCCGAATAAGGTTGCTTTCTATTTGACCGATGGCGAGAGCGACGACGAAACGAAACTGACTTACGCAGAACTGGATCATGCGGCGCGAGCCATTGCGGTTCGCATCCTTGATAAGCATCCGGTCGGATCGCGGGTGCTGATGCTCTATCCACCCGGCACGCTCGATTTTATCACCGGCTTTTTCGGATGCCTCTATGCCGGTTGCATCGCCGTACCGGCTTACCCACCGCGGAGAAACCGCAAGGGGGCGCGGATCCAGGGGATCGCCGAGGACTGTCAAGCTGCGTTGGCTTTAACGACCCAAGACTCGGTCAATCAGATCCTGCGTGATGAGAACATGCGGACTGAGACCGAAACGATGGAGCTAATCGGAACCGACGCTGTCGATCGCTCGCTGGCGATTCAGTTCAACGAAGTCCCGATCCTCGATAGCAATCTTGCCGTCCTCCAATACACATCAGGATCCACGGGCCAGCCTAAAGGGGTCATGCTCACCCACGGGAACTTGATTCGCAACTGCGAGATCATCTCGACACTCTTCGGGGAACACCACAGCTCGATCGGATTGTCTTGGTTGCCGACCTATCACGACATGGGGCTCATCGGTGGGATCCTCGCCCCGCTATTCTTCGGTGCCACACTGGTGCTGATGAGTCCCATGACTTTCTTGCAGCGGCCTGTTCGATGGCTTCGAGCCATCAGCAGGTACAAAGCCACCACAAGCGGCGGACCGAATTTCGCTTTCCAACTTTGTGTCGACAAGGTGACCGATGAAGAGATGCAAGGCCTAGACCTTAGCTCTTGGCGCGTGGCATTCAATGGGGCCGAGCCGGTGCGGGCTTCGACCATCGAGCAGTTCTCACAGCGATTTGCTCAGGTCGGCTTTAGGAACCAAGCTCATTTGCCCTGCTACGGGATGGCCGAGACGACGTTGATCGTCACCGGTGGGCCGCACGACACGGCGCCTGTTCTGCGCAGCTTCAATGGTCGGCAACTCGATGCACGCTTGGTGGTTCCCGTTGCCGCCGACGATCCGATGGCTCGTAAATTGGTTGGTTGCGGTGTGACGACAGCCAACACCAAGGTCATCATTGTCGACCCAGATACTCGCAAGCCACTTTCGGACAACCAGATCGGAGAGATTTGGGTCGATAGCCCCAGCGTTGGATTGGGCTATTGGGAAAAAACCGAGATCTCCAACGAAGTCTTCCACGCCTCGACCAAAGATGGCGATGGCCCTTATCTCAGAACCGGCGATCTAGGTTTCCTCAGCGAAGGTCAGTTGTACGTCGCAGGTCGCGTCAAGGACTTGATCATCGTCCGGGGTGTGAACCGTTACCCACAAGACATCGAGCAAACCGTCGAGGAGTGCCACGAATCGATTCAATCCTCGGCCGCAGCGGCTTTTGCCGACGACTCTGGCCCCCGCGAACGGCTGATTATCACCGTCGAGGTTCAGCGATCCTTAGAAGACGATTGGAACCCCGTGATTCAATCGATTCGCCGCTCAGTGACTGCCAACCATGAGATCCCTCCCGATGCGGTTGTGCTGGTACGCCATGGATCGCTCCCGAAAACATCCTCGGGCAAAATCCAACGCCATGCATGTCTAAAAGGTTTCCGCGAAGGGACCCTGAGAATCGTCCACCAGTGGCTCAGTTGGGAAGAAGGTCTCTTTGATGGGCCGCCGATGATCGCCGCTGCGACCGTCAGCGATCTGAAGGACGGTTTTTCCTCGTCAGGAATTCACCCCAAGAAGACGCGAGATCCAGATCCCGATGTCGTTGAACTCGTCAAGCGAGCCGTACGAAGTGTCGCCCAAGAGCGCGCCAAACTCTTGGATCTAGACACCAACGTGATCGTCGATCTTGGACTCGATAGCCTCGAACGCCTCCAAATCGCACACTTCTTAGAAAACTCCGTCGAAGGCCGTATCCCCGAAGACCTCTTGCAAGAGATCGAGACAATTCGCGAGATCGCAGAAGCCATCGAAGGGACCTTCGGCAAGGACAAGATCCGCGAAGGGGTCAAGATGCTCGAGCCCGATGCGGCTCTCGAACGAACGATCTCTCCAGAAGACTACCGCTTCGATATGCTCCCTGAGTACAAGCGGCTCAAGCAGACGATGCAGCAAATGGAGATGACCGGGCTGCCCAACCCGTACTTCTCGGTCCATCAAGGCCTGACTCGCGATACAACGCTCGTCGATGGCCAACAACGCATCAGCTTTGCAAGCTACAACTACTTGGGAATGAGTGGCGATCCCGAGGTCACCCAAGCGGTCGTCGAGGCAACCAAGAAATACGGCACGAGCGTCTCGGCCTCCCGGCTGGTCAGCGGCGAGAAAGACATCCACAGGGAACTTGAACAACAAATCGCCAAATGGATCGGCGTCCAAGACTCGATCGTGTTGGTCGGTGGCCACGCGACCAACGAGTCGGTCATCGGCCATTTGGTCGGCCAACAAGACCTGATCCTTCACGATTCGCTATCCCACAATAGCATCATCCAAGGTGCGATCCTCTCAGGAAGTCGTCGGCGTCCATTTGCGCACAACAACTACGAAGCCCTCGATGCGATTTTGCTCGAGCAACGCAAACGCCATCGCCGCGTCCTGGTGATCGTCGAAGGTGTTTACAGCATGGACGGCGACTTCCCAATGTTGCCCAAGTTCATTGAAGTGTGCAAGAAACACCAGTGCTGGTTGATGGTCGACGAAGCCCACTCGATGGGAACGATGGGCAAGACCGGTCGTGGCATCGGCGAGCACTATGGGGTCAATCCCAACGATGTCGATATCTGGATGGGTACGCTGAGCAAATCGTTCGGATCTTGCGGCGGCTATATCGCCGGACGCTCTGAACTGATCGAATACCTCAAGTACACCACACCCGGATTCGTCTTTAGCGTCGGGCTTTCACCTCCAAATACCGCCGCTGCGATCGCATCGATCAACGTGCTGCGCAAGGATCCTTCGAGGGTCACTCGCTTGAAAGAAGCCGCAAGGTTGTTTTTGACCGAAGCCAAAAAGCGAGGACTCAACACGGGCAACTCCAGCGAGACTCCAGTGATCCCTGTCATCACAGGAAACTCGCTTCATGCTCTGCAACTTTCGCGTCGCATGATCGACTCGGGAATTAACGTCCAGCCGATTTTGTATCCGGCCGTCGAAGAATCCGCAGCAAGACTTAGGTTCTTCATCAATTCGACCCACTCGAACCAGCAAATCCTCTTTGCTGTCGACAAGTGTGCCGAGTTCCTCAAGCAGATCGCTCCAGAGTCGTTCCGAACCACAGAGCCAAATTGATAATCGCTCAAGCGTAAGGCCAGCGATGACCAAGCCTCGCCCGAAGATCTCGAAAGCAACGGTTACCAGACTGGCATTCTATCTGCGGGAACTCCAGCAGATGCAGCGTTCTGGTCTAGCGAATATTCAGAGCAAGGCGATTGCCGAAAGGCTAGGTCTAAATGACTCCCAAGTCCGCCGCGATATCTCCTGCTTGGGGACCGTTGGCCAGCGCGGTGTCGGCTACCGAGTCCAAGAACTCATCGAGAGCATCCAGCGCGTGCTCGGTACGGATCGAACTTGGAACGTGATCCTCGTGGGGGTCGGAAACCTCGGACGAGCGCTCAGTGGATACCGAGGTTTCGAGCAGCAAGGTTTCCACTTGGTCGGTGCCTTTGACAGCGACTCAAAGAAGATAGGAACCTCGATTGGGAGTTTAGAAATCCAACGGCTCGATGATCTATCGAGCTTTTGTCAGTCCCACCAAATCGACTTGGCTATCCTGGCCGTGCCTGCCGATGCGGCCCAAGGAGTCGTCAGAGAAATCGAAAACGCAGGTATCCCGGGCATCTTGAATTTCGCACCCATCGCAGTGCAAGCGACCTCCAAGCGAACCATCATCCAAGAAGTCGATCTTGCGATCGAACTCCAACGCCTAGCTTTCGGCGTGGTTCCAAAAGCCCAGTGAAGAATCAGCCCAGTGAAGAATCTTTGCGACGTCCGCCGACGGCGGACGCGAGTGGGTTTGGACGGCATTGACCTCTGATCCAATGACGATTGCTCTGGTGCCAGCGATGATTTCGGAGAAATCATCGACACTGTTCGCTTAGGCGAACATTCGTTTAACCCGCAGCCAACGGCGAGGAATTTAACTAAGCCCCCCTCGACGCTCCGTCTGGGCCCAAATCGAAGGAGTGTGGCTGTCGTTCTCGCCAGTCGGCTAACAACGTGAAACTGTATCACCGCGAGCTTGTCAAGTGACTTTTTTGAGATTGCTCCCGCTCGGAGCAATCCGAAACGAAGCTTATTGAATGTTCTTAGGTCGAACCCCAAACTAAGTGCGTCGGCATGGGTCGATGGATTTGGTTTTTAATCGTTTCGCTTTTTTGGAAAGTCGTAATCCGATGAAGTCTATTATTTCACACGTGTTTTTCGTGGTGGGTTCATTGATCGGCTTGGGCAACTATTCCCAAGCCGCAACGGTCAGTGTGTTTGTTCCTGGATTTGCAAATCCTTATTTGGCTGGGATGCCAAATGGAACCACAGCGCCTTTTGGAGATTCGGCCCCCAACCAATCCCCATTGTTGGTTACTGGTTTGAACATCAACCAAGCCTCCTACCTAAGTTTTTCAGCGACTGGCTCGGCTAGCTACAACAGTTCAATTTACTCTGGTCCAGATGGCGGAGCATGGTTTTCCAGGGGTGCAGAAAATGGTATATCAGGTCTTCGTGTTACTGCTTCTGCGCTCATCGGAGTTTTTTTAGATTCCCAACTTCCCACGACGACTACCGCACCAAACGACCTGAATTTTGAGGTTCTAACGAGAGATTTTCTGACTCTTTCGCCCGAACTCAAGCAAGTCTTCTTTATCGGTGATGGGAAAACTAGTTCCTCGGTGAACCAAAAGTTTTACGTACCCAACGGTGCAACTCGGTTGTTTCTCGGAACGGCCGACGGATCTCAATGGGTCAATAACGGCGGTGGATTCACCACAAATATCACTAGATACACCCAAGCTGCCATCCCCGAGCCGACCTCGATGGCGATCTTCGGACTCGGTGCGTTGGGTATCGCTTACCGCTCGCGACGCAAGTGCAGAGCTTAGTTAATGCTGACCTCGCAAGGTCGCTAACTCGATTCGGGCCTTCGCCGTCAATGAGGTCAAAAAACCCGCCGCCGCAAGGCGGCGTTGCAAAGCCCCCTAATCCAATGACGATCGCTCTGATGCCTGCGATGATTTCGGAGAAATCATCGACCATGGGTCCGCCGACGGCGGTCGGATGGGGCGTTGGACAGCATTGACCCCATTGACGGCGTTGACGGCATTGACGGCGGACCTTATTGACGAGGTTGACAAGGTTGGCGCAGTGAGGTCGCTGATTCCAGAGCCTGCACGAACTTGACATGATCACTACAATTATTGGACTAATTACCGACTGACACTCTTGGATCCCTGACCCTATTCCCAACCATTTCCAATGGCCCCAACTGCGATCGAGTGCCAAGCTCTTGAGGTGGTCTTTGCCAATCGCGGCAACAAGCAAACGATCCTCGATGGCTTAGACCTCACGGTTCCGGCAGGCCAAATCGTGACGCTCCTTGGTCCAAGCGGTTGTGGCAAAAGCACTCTGTTGCGGGTAGTCGCAGGCTTAACCAAACCCACCTCCGGGTCGCTTTGCATCGAAGGCAAGAGCGTCCGAGAAAATCAACACAAACTCGCGTTTGTCTTTCAAGAATCCGCTCTTTTACCTTGGCGCAGCGTCTATCAAAACGTTCGACTCCCTTGGGAAATTCGAAAAGCCCCTGCGGGTTTCGACCTCGATTCGGAGATCCAAAACGTCCTGGAACTCGTCGGTTTCAAACCCAACGATTGGAACAAGAAACCACACCAACTCTCAGGCGGCATGAAGATGCGAGCCTCAATCGCCCGAGCCTTGATCACTAAGCCCGATATCCTGCTGCTGGATGAACCTTTCGCGGCACTCGATGACATGCTCAGATCCAAACTCAATGACTTACTCCTGAAGATCGTCGAGCAAACCCACACGACCATGCTCTTTGTCACCCACAACATCGCCGAAGCGATCTATCTGAGCCATTCGATTGCGGTTTTTAGCCAAGGCAAAATCGGCGAGCGGATCGATGTCGATTTGCCAACCCCACGACAAGCCTCCGTCAGAAGTACCCCTGAGTTTGCCGCCATGTACGGTCGCGTTAGCGAGTCGCTTGCAAGGAACGCATCGGCATGAACAAGTCACCCTTGTCGGTTCGTATCGCAGCTCCTATCGGTCTGTTTGTAGTCGTCGCGATCCTTTGGCATCTGATGGTCGATTGGTTCAAAATCCCACCGGTTTTGCTCCCCAAACCCTTGAAGGTTCTCGAAGCGATCTGGGAGCAACGAACTCAGCTTCTAAGCGGAGCTTGGGTGACCTTCCAAGCGGCCGCGTTGGGGTTAGCTGTAAGCACATTAATAGGATCGTTCGTGGCGATTCTCTTCAGCCAGTCCTCTTGGATTCGAACCGCTTTGTACCCCTATGTGATCTTCCTTCAGACCGTTCCGATCGTTGCCATCGCACCGCTGCTGATCGTCTGGAGCGGTGCTCAATTTCGAACCGTGGTGCTTGTTTCGTGCATCATCAGTATTTTTCCGATCATTTCCAACGTCACCAGCGGACTGCTTTCGATCGACCAAAACCACCTGGATTTGTTCCGCATGCAAGGTGCTTCTCGATGGCAAACCCTGGTGAAACTCAGGATCCCTTCGGCGGTTCGGTCGCTCGTTCAAGGCTTGAGAATAAGCTGCGGACTCTCGGTCATCGGAGCCATTGTTGGAGAGCTTTTCGTAGGAAATTCCGGCACCAGCGACGGACTTGGAGCCATGATGAATGCCATGCAAGCGAACCTCAAAACCGCCCAACTCATCGGTGCCATCATGGCCTGCACCCTGCTGGGAATTGTCCTGTTTCTTGCTATCGAGGCCCTCAATCGCTGGGCATTACGCCGATGGACAATCGACACGGGTTTCGAGTCGGATCGCTAGACGAGCCACCCAAGTCTGGCTCCGATGGGTTATACTCTTGGCAGATTTGGAAGTGGATCTTGCGAAAGATCCCAGCAACACTTTGGTAGAAACCCCAATGACATGACACTAGCCTGGGACCGGCTCATACCTCTACTGCGTTCGCATCAGCGCTTCGTTCTTACTAGCCACATTCGGCCCGATTGCGATGCGATCGGCAGCGAGATCGGGATGGCAGGACTGCTCGAAGGGATGGGCAAAAAGGTCATGATCGTCAATGGCCATCCGACCCCCCCTTCCCTCTCGTTTCTGGATCCTAAACAGAACATCCGAGTTCTGGGCGAGAGTATCGATCTTGAAGAAGTCGTTGGCGATTGCTTGATCGTACTCGATACCAGCGCATGGGCTCAGCTTGGCCCGATGGCCGAAGCCCTACGCAGGTTCCCAGGTCGCAAACTCGTCATCGACCATCACGTCGGCGAAGACGATTTAGGAACAGAGTTTTTTAAGGATTCCAGCGCCGAAGCCACCGGGCATCTGGTCACGCTTTGCGCCAAGCAAGCTGGAGTTCCTATCACCAAATCCATGGCCAATGCCCTCTATGCTGCGATCGCCACCGATACAGGCTGGTTCCGATTCGCCTCGACGACCAGCGATACCTACCGAGTGATTGCTGAACTAGTCGACCATGGAGCCTCCCCTTCGACGATCTACGGAGACCTCTACGAACGAGACACCATCGGACGAGTGCGACTGAGAGGCAGAATCTTGGCCCGCGCTACTGTCGAGTGCAACGGCCAACTGGTTCATACCTACGTTCGCAAAGAGGACTTCGTCGAATCCGGAGCTTTGCCCAGCGATACCGAAGATGCGATTAATTTGACTCTCGCTGTCGAAGGAACCAAGGTGGCGGTGATCTTCATCGAGCAGCTCAAAGGTGGCTTCAAAATCAGCTTCCGCTCCCGCTGCCATGTCGATTGCAACGAGCTAGCAAGACAATTTGCTGGCGGTGGACACCGCGCCGCGGCCGGTGCTTTCCTTGACGGGGAACTCGGCGAAATCCAGTCGCGGGTACTCCAAGCCGTCAGGGCGGCGATCGCCAAAGACCCCCACGGCTGACCAATCGCAATCCAAGCAACGCTTTGGCCGTTAAATCTTACCTAGTCTCCTTGAATTACCAAGCTTTTGGTTTATTCTCAGGGAACCAATCGGCGGAGAGTTTCGTCGTAGGCTTACGTTCATAGATCGCATGAGCACCATGAGTAAAGGAGCGACCAGGAGATGATCAAAAGGTTGTTGTTGGCGGCACTTGCCGCGTGTTCCGCTGGAATGCTAGGAGGCCAAGTGCTTGCCGGGCATGGTTCCAGCGGTGGATATGGATCCAGTGGCTACTACGTCCGATCGCACGGCTCTTCCGGTGGTTCCTCCGGCGGACACGTCGGACCGCTTCGTCGACTCCATGACGCAGTTCACACCCACTTGGCCGCCAAACATGCTCGGCATGCGGCTCGATGGAGTGCTCACCATGGTAGCTCGGGTAGCTCCGGCGGTTACGGTTCAAGCGGCGGCGGATACGGATCCTCAGGATCGTATCGCGTTAGCAGCTACAGCTACGGCTCCTCAGGGGGTGGTTCTTCTGGCGGAGGTTCCTCCGGTGGCAGCTACTATGGCGGTAGCTATTACGGCAGCGGTTCCTCTGGTGGCGGTTCCTCTGGTGGAAGTTCCGGAGGTTATGGCGTTTCGAGAAGCTATGTTCCTTCTTATGAATACAGCGCCACCGAAAGCGGCTATAGCGTTCCCATATATTCCAATGAAGGCAGCTATATCCAAGGCCAAACCTTTTCGGCCAGCCGAGCCACAGGTTCCAAGCCTGCTGTCTCGGGCACCGAAGTTCAGCTAACCGTCGATGTGCCATTGAATGCCAAAGTATTCGTCAATGGAAATCCGACCAAGGCAACCGGTACCTCGCGGCAATTCGTCAGCAAAGACCTGAGCCCAACGGAAGCTTATCGATTCGAAGTCCAAGCTGTCTACGAAGTCGAAGGCAAAGAAGTTAGCCAAACCAAGACGGTCATCGCCAAAGCAGGTAGCTCCGAGACGGTTCTTTTTGACCCAGCCGCCAGCGACGATCCTGTCGAAACAACCCTGACTCTGAACGTTCCTGAAGGTGCCAAGGTGGTGCTTGCCAATAACACCACCAAGAGCGACGGATCCCTCCGGGTCTACCGCACCAAACAACTCAAGGTTGGGGAAGCTTGGGATGACTACAAAATCCAAGTTACCCACAACGGCTTGACCAAAGAAAAGACCATCCGCCTGATCGGTGGCGACAAGCTCGAAATGAGCTTCAACTTCGCCGATATTCAAGCCAACAAGATCGCATCGGTGGATTAATTCCAAGTCCGAAGCGAATGCGAAGTCCAAACCCCGCCGAGTTTTTATGCTCGGCGGGGTTTTTTTATGACCGTTTGTCCCAAGTTCCATACAAGTCACAAAGGAAATCCTATACACTTATAGTGGTTTCACCTTAGACTACTTTCCGTTGTCAAACCTCTCAGGTTGCTCATTGGAGTTCACTGCCGTGGAAACGCTAAAGCCATCGTCTTCTGACCAAGACCTTTGTAACCGTTTTGGCCGCACCTTCTGGATCGGCCTTGGTGCGGGGCTCGCACTGGCCACGCTCTTGATCGGATCTTTTGTTGCCGGTCGATGGTCAGCCGATGCATCGCAGTCAGATATTTCCGCAAATCACGTGAGCTCAATCCCAAGCGATCGGCTTCACCCTGATTTGCCCAAAGAGTGGCTCGGTGCCACCGCAACCCATGGCACAAGCAATATGGCGGTTTGCACCGCCGCTGCTGGCGAGGAGGCCGAAGGCTTTTTCGCCCTAGACTTTTTGACCGGTGATCTCAAAGGTTGGGTCTACTACCCACGCATGCAAGCCTTCGGTGGACTCTTTGCTACCAACGTTGTGCAGTACTTGGGCCCCTCGGGCAAAAACCCCGAATACCTCCTCGTTAGCGGAGCCTCGGCATCTGCCCCAACCGGTGGACAAGTTCGCGCATCGCAATCGCTTCTGTATGTCGTCGATGCCAAGCTCGGTACCTTCGTCGCATTTGCCATTCCTTGGAACCGCTCGATGGAAAGCTCCGGTGTGGCGCAAATGAATACCTTACTGCCTGTCGGTGGCGACACAATTCGTCCTATGGTTGGACCTGGCCAACGCAAAGCCCCCGCATTGGATCCCAACCAAAAAGCCAACCAAGCCAACCCTAACAACCAACAAAACCCCAATCAACCCAACCCCAACGGACAAATTCCAAACCAAGCAAATCCAAACCAAGCGAATCCTAATCAGGTACCCAACAACCAGAATCGCAAACAACCTTAGACCGTTAGCAACTTAGATTTTCAAGCCGATGCCAATTAGTGAATGGGTCAGTCGTCGTGTTTTTCAGTTTGTCCATGGCAACAACCTCGTCTACAACACATGCTGGGAAGATCCCAGGCTCGATCGCCAAGCGCTGAACCTCAGCGCCAACGATCGTTTGCTGGTCATCAGCTCCGCAGGTTGCAATGCCCTTGACTACCTTCTGGCAGGCGCAGGTCATGTCTATGCCGTAGATATGAACCCCCGCCAAAATGCCTTGCTGGAACTCAAGTCCGCTGCGATACGCAAACTGCAGTACGATCAATTCTTCGATATGTTCGGACGAGGCCATTTGCCAATGGCCGAATCGATCTATGCTGCCAAACTGCGAGATAAGCTGACTCCTCAGAGCCGCAAGTATTGGGATCGCTGGATCAAGTTCTTCGACCATCCCAAAAAATCGTTCTACTTTCGTGGAACATCGGGTGCCTTTGCCCATATGGTCGGCAACTACGTCGATAAGGTCGCACGCTGCAGAAGCCAGATCAATCAACTGCTCGACGCTCCTGATCTCGAAACACAGCGCCAGCTTTACGCCGACCTAAAACCCGCCATCTGGTCGAAAACCCTCCAGTTTGCAATGAACCGAGACACGACCCTGAGCCTCCTAGGGGTGCCCAAGGCCCAGCGGCGGCAAATCGATGACCAGTACCCCGGCGGTATCGTCCAATTTGTCGAAGACTCCATCGATGCGGTTTTTTCAAAACTGCCGATCCAAGACAATTATTTCTGGCGAGTTTACATCACCGGCTCTTACACCCCAGCCTGCTGCCCGGAATACCTCAAGCCGGAGAACTTCGAAAGACTTCGAGACGGACTACTCGATCAACTGTCCATTCGAACCGATTCGGTCGAAGGTTTCCTCCGAAAACACGATGGCCAAATCTCTAGGTTTGTACTCTTGGATCATATGGATTGGCTTAGCGACCACTACTTCCCATTCCTTGAGTCCGAGTGGCAAGCGATCTTGGATCGGGCTGCACCGGGCACGAAGATCCTGTGGCGATCGGGAGGATTGCGAACCGATTTCCTCAACGATGTGACAGTCAAGAGAAACGGAAAAACCTATCTCCTACCTGAATTGCTCACTTACCATAACGATCTTGCTACCAAACTCCATCAACTCGATCGAGTTCATACCTACGGAAGCTTTTACATCGCCGATCTTGCCGACGCTTGATCGATACCTACGGAACGTCAGATGATGGAATTACTTATGCAATTACCCAAGGGTTTTCGTTTCGCTGGGGTTAGCGCAGGGATCAAAAGTCGAGCGGGTGCCAAAGACGTTACCCTCATCGTATCGGACACTCCGTGTACGGCCGCAGGTGTCTACACCACCAACTTGATCGTAGCGGCCCCAGTGGTTTTGTCTCGCTCCCGAACACCTTCTGCGAATATTCGCGGGATCGTCGTCAATAGCGGTAACGCGAACGCTTGCACCGGACAACAAGGGGACCTCGATGCGGCCGAAATGACCCGCCTAGCAGCAGCAAACCTGCCGCAGGAACTCCATGCTCATGCCGAAGACTTTTTGGTCATGAGCACCGGCATCATCGGACGAAAACTGCCGATGGCAAAAATCCAATCTGGGATCGAACAAGCCGCTAAACATCTTGGAAATACTCAAACCCATTTCCTCGACGCTTGTGATGGTATCATGACCACCGATGCGTTCCGCAAAACGGCCCATCGAAGCATCCGCTCCTCCAAAGGCTCTCACTCCATCGTCGGCATGTGCAAAGGGGCAGGAATGATCGGCCCCAAGATGGCTACGATGCTTGCAATCGTCGTTACCGACGCACCAATCGATGCCATCGTGGCACAGCGGATTTTACAAGCCGCAGCCAACCGATCCTTCAACTGCATCAGCGTCGAAGGCCACATGAGCACCAACGACTCTCTAGTGCTCTTGGCCCAAGCCCCCTCGAAAAGCGTCGAGGCTCTCAGTGATACGGAACTGGCCGACTTCGAAGCCACACTGACCGAACTGTGCATCGAACTTGCTAAGAAAATCCCCGACGATGGAGAAGGTGCAACTCACTTGATAGAGATCTGCGTCAAGGGTGCTAACACCCAAGCTGATGCCGATGCAATCGCCCGTAACATCGCACTTAGCAACCTAGTCAAGACAGCGATCACCGGCGGAGATCCCAATTGGGGCCGCATCGTATCGGCAGCCGGTTATGCCGGCGTCCCCATCCAACCCAAACGCACCGCTCTGAAAATCAACGGCTTGCCCTTATTCGATGCCGGTGAACCTCTGGCCTTCGATGCCAAGCAGGTCAGCGAATCGATCCGGGCAAGCAAATTGACTCTCATTGAACTCGATGTCGGCCTCGGCCCAGGGTCCGCTACCCACTGGACAACGGACCTGAACACCGAATACGTGCGATTCAATTCCGAGTACACGACTTAGAATCTCCGAACCAGCTAAAATGAATTGCCGACCAACCCCGACTAACGGACGGTGACCATCCGTTCGGAATTCTCGTCGCGGATAACCAACGAGAGCGCTTCGCCAGCTCGAACCTCACCGATCGCATCGACAAAGTCCTCGACCGAGCTCACTGCCGTTCCGTTGACCGACAAGATCACGTCACCAACCTTCAAACCAGGAATCCGTCGACGCGCGATCTCTGTAACGATCACTCCTTCGCCAGGCTCAAGTTGCAGGTTCCTTGCGATCTTCGCAGGTACCGCATCGACCGCAAAACCCAACCGCTGAAGATTTTGATTCGCTTGGCGTTCGCTCGCAGCCAAAGCTTTCTCATCCAACGCAGCGACTTCGACCGGAATATCGATCGTCTTGCCATCGCGGTAAATCTTGACATTCACCTTCGTTCCCGGCTTGGTCTCGCCGATAGCACGACGCATGGCTGAGTCGGATTTGATATCAACCCCGTCGATCTGGACAATCACATCCTTGGCCCTTATCCCCGCCTTGTCCGCAGGCATCCCCTTGGTAACCGTCTCGACCAAAGCCCCCTTTAAGTCCGCTGGCATACCAAGTTGCTTAGCCAACTCTGGACTCATGGCCGCAGGTCGCACCCCAATAAAGCCTCGCGATACGGTACCATTGGTGATCAGATCATTGAGCACCCTCGAAGCTGTGTTGCTCGGAACCGCAAAACAAACACCGTTGTATCCGCCCCCTCGAGAGGCTATCGCGGTGTTGATCCCGATAATCTCACCACGGAGATTCAACAACGGGCCACCACTGTTGCCAGGATTGATGGCCGCATCGGTCTGAATGAAATCGTCGTAAGGCGTAATCCCTTGATCGGTTCTCTTGGTTGCACTGATGATGCCCGCTGTAACGGTCTGCGCTAAACCAAACGGACTACCGATGGCAATGGCCCAATCACCGACTTCCACTTTCGAGGAGTCTCCAACAGGGGTAGCGATCAATCCAGTCGCGTCGATCTTTAAAACAGCTAAGTCGGTTCTTGGATCCGTACCGATGACTTTCGCAGCATACTTGGTGTCATCACTCAAATAGACTTCCAACTCCGTCGCATTCGCCACCACGTGATTGTTCGTCAGAATATAGCCGTCTTGGCGGACAATCACCCCCGAGCCTAAACCCAGTTGCACCATCCCCTCGGGAACACCAGCCTCCTGCTCCTGGGGCTCCATCTCAGGCAAACCAAAACCGGGGCCTAAAAATCGCTCGATCTCAGGCGGCAGGCCTTGAGGCAACCCACGATCCCGACGCTGTGCCACATTCCGACGCTCGACAAGCGACTTAATACTCACCACCGATGGCTTAACCGATTTGGCAACTTCCCGGAACGCCTTCGAAAGCTGCTCGGCAGGTGCTATCAAGTTTGGATCCAACTGCGCTCGAGCCTCAGTGGCTTGTGAAGCTTGCTGCGCATAAGCCGCCGAAGGATTGATCTTCGAGTCCGCAAGCATCCAGTATCCCACCGGAGCAGCAACAACAGCTAGCAAAGATAAGAGTTTCCAAGTGGACATCGGTCGATTCATGTTCATGCACCCTCAAGAAAAGAGCGAAAGCCTAACATACCAAGCAAAACCATTGGCCCGAAAACGAAGTTGCCAAAATGGCCGACCTCGCCCAGGACTCAGATCAGACAGATCAGACAGATCAGACAGATCAGACGGATCAGACGGATCAGACTCTAATTCTTTAGAAGATCCTTCGGCAGGATCTTTTGGTTGGTAAAGAATGCCTTGTCCTTGAACCCAAAGTAACTGGGTTTATAAGACTCCGCAATCGCTACGCTGGCTTTGGCAGGCACCTCTAAACCAGTTCCCCAATAGATACCGTTGACAAACAGACGGCGAAGATCCTCGCTGAGCAAATCGACCGCCGCGCCAATCGTCGAACCGATCGCCTTGCCCTCCTTACCCTCTGCCAAATCGTTCAACGCGGGCATCTTGTAACTCTTGGTCCAAACCAACGGTTGCATTGGATTGTTCTTCTCTCCCTCCAATGGCGGATCGGTGGGCTTCATCCCCGAAAGGACTTGTCCGTACATGACCACCTGTGCATCGGCTGGCAAATGGACCACTCCATACACATCGGTCGGACCAAAAACATCCGCAACGCCCTTGAGGATCGGAGCATCCGCATGCTTGGGATTGATCACCCCGCGTGTGGCCTGACCGTTGTGTACCCCGTGGTGCGAGACCCAAGTCTCTCCGACAACCTGCTGCCCGAATCCACCTTGCCACTTGCCGTTATTCCAAGACCAGTGTGCATAAGGGTGATTGCCGTCCCCAAAATTGAACGGATGGGTGGCAGTGCGAATCGCAAGCAGTGGCTTGCCGGCCCGAACGAATTGATCGATATGCTTCATCTGCTCAGGTGGCAAGGCTCTGAACCGCAGGAACATCACCATGAAATCGGCGTCGTCGAGTTGTTCGAGCCCAGGGATGTTGCTCGAGTAGTTTGGATCGACCGTCTTGGTCTCCGGATGGATCGCAAAGTGAACGGTGCAATGAAAACCGTGCTGCTCCGATAGAATCTTGGCCAACATCGGCAGGGCTTCTTCGCTCCGGTACTCTTCATCGCCGGAAATCAAAACCACTTTCTTGCCAGACCCAGGCTTGCCAGCGGCTCCCGGCA
Organism: Planctomycetaceae bacterium; assembly: GCA_021298315.1. Classification (GTDB taxonomy): domain Bacteria; phylum Planctomycetota; class Planctomycetia; order Pirellulales; family Pirellulaceae; genus JBKCUI01. The sequence goes on along the minus strand of JAJTFC010000011.1, from coordinate 7,056 downwards.
GATTCAACCACAGATCTTGAGCCATGACCGCTAGGGGTTGCAAAGCAACCGACAGCAAGACCAAACCACCGCATACCAAACTTCGACCAAAGCGTTTCATCGATCATTTACCCTTCAAATTGGAGTGGATCTTATCATGGATCCGGAGCCTGCACCGCGATCGCGAACTACTCGTAGTCGCGTTTGATAATCCTTGCAATCACCGGTAGTCTCTCGTCGAGAGTACCTGTTGCCAATACCTGTCCATCCGGACCTGCTATGGCACCGAAAGCATCGACTTTCAAAGTCTCATCGATGAGACCTTTGGAGAAGTAGAGTTGAACTTCTGCAAGTCGATCCAAGACAGTTCGGCTCGTATCTGCAGCCAATGCTGGAAGCCGTTTCTTCTTGACCGATTCGGCCGGAAGGTTCGGAAGATCTTCGAGCATGTAAGCCTCTTGGAGTCTTTGCATGAATGCACTGACCGCATTATCGATCTTCGTCTCAGGATTCTTATCCAAAGCGACTTCGCGATTGTTGAGCGAACTGGAAGTAAACGCTTTGTCCTTGGCATCCTTGGCCGCTTTCAAATTCACTGCGCGAATACGGCAATCGTTTTTGATCGTTCGATTCGCGATGACCATCGATGCATCCACCTCAAAAACGATGAGTCCATCGAAGTGGGCTTCGTTGGCCCGTTTGGTTAAATCAGCAAGGCTATCGCCACTACCAATGTAAACCAATCCCGAGCCCAGCGCGGTCCAGCCGCTTGGCAACTGAATATCGTTGGCATCAAAGTTCTTGATGTACTGCTGTAGATTCGACAACGATGGCCCCGATGGAGCCGCTGCACCTCCACCAAAACCTGGACCACCACCCGGGAACCCACCCCCTGGGAATCCAGCACCAAGTCCGCCGGCCCCAAGCCCCGGAGCACCAAGCCCGGCGGCTCCTGGTTCAAGCGAGGCTCCCGATCCAGGACTGCTTCCTGCACCTAAGCCTGCTGCACCTGGTTCTAAGCCTACTCCCGATCCAGGACCTTGGCCAATCTGAGGAGCCTGTGGTGGTGGAAGAAACTTCAACCCCGGAGTTCCACCCGAGGGAGCACCCGGCTGCGCACCGCCAGGTGCCGCGCCACCGTAACCTGCCGGAGGTCCACCCGCTCCACCGCCACCGTAACCTGCTGGAGGACCACCTGATCCACCGCCATTGTAGCCTGCTGGAGGACCACCCGATCCACCGCCATTGTAACCTGCTGGAGGTCCACCTGCGCCGCCACCACCATAACCTGCTGGAGGTCCACCCGCACCGCCGCCACTGTAGCCTGCTGGTGGGCCACCCGATCTGCCTCCACCGTAGCCCGCTGGTGGGCCACCTGGGCCAGCACCTAATCCTGCTGGAGGACCGCCTCCGGCTGTAGGAGCACCAGGGCCACCAAAAGAAACTCCGCCCAATCCTCCGCCGAAACTACCGAAGCCACCGGCTCCTCCAGCAGCACCTGCCCCACCTTTCGATAGTAGGCCAGTTAGCCCAGAGAGACTTGGAGGTAACGAAAGCGAACCGTACGAGTAATCCCGAAATCCTTCGGACCAATTTCCTTCACTGTGAGCCTTATTGAAGGCATCCACAAAGGCCGCTGCATAATTGCCCGCAGCATCACTGAGCTCCTGGGCGGGCAGTCGACGCACGCCTTCAGCGGGCGCCTCGCCCGATGGTCCACCAAGCCCCAAACCTTGCGGGCCGCCTGCACCCCCGAGTGCTCGACCAGGGAACCCACCGCCCCCACCTGCGGCTCCACCACCTTGGCCAGTAAGTTGGGCAAGAGGTGTTCCGACCGGTTTGAGTTCTTTAACTTGTGCCCCCTTCTTAACGATCAATCCCACCGCAAAACTATAACCCATGCGCGGGACGATCCGCTTCTTGTCCCATCGATACTTATCAGCCGTACTTTGAGCTTCGTCGTTGGGCACTTGCAATAGATGAGCTTGATAGAGTGCATAAGCTCGCGGTGCATTGCCTGCTTGGAAAGCCAAGACGGCTCGGTCCTCAAGAGTCAATTCGACTTCTGGGATTGCAGGAGGAGTATTGCTTGGCGAATTTTGCATTCCACCATTACCGGTGGAACTAGCTCCCGGACCACCGGCCCCTTGAACTCCGGCAAACCCGACTCCACCCTCGCCCGGATCGGACTCGTTTCCGGTACTACCAAAACCAACTCCACTGATTCCTGCGCCTTGGTTGCTACCACCACCAGCACTCAGCAGATTGCCCGAGGCTCCTCCGCCGCTACCGAGCGACGCGGCAGCAGGAGGACCACCAGGCCCACCACCACTGCCGAGCGAAGCAGGAGCAGGAGGACCACCAGGCCCACCACCACTGCCAATCGAAGCTGGAACAGGAGGACCGCCAGCTCCGCCGCCGCTGCCGATCGAAGCCGGAACAGGAGGACCACCGGATCCACCGCCGCTACCAATGGAAGCCGGAACGGGAGGACCACCGGATCCGCCGCCACCACCGCTACCGATCGAAGCCGGAACGGGAGGACCACCAGATCCACCGCCGCTACCAAGCGACGCAGGAGCAGGAGGACCACCCGATTCCTGACCGGTGCTTCCAGCGGGTGCTGCCGAACCACTTGACGGTGCGTTTTGAGCCGGAGTGCTTGGAGCCGGTGTGCTTTGCGCATCGGTCGATGCAACCTCAGTTTTCTTAGATCCACATCCGACCAATGTGGAACTGAACATTACCCCAAGCAGGAACGCAAGACGAAACTTCATGGGTAAGCCCCATCGAAAGAAAGAGTTGAAAAAGCAACCGGACAAGAATTGCCATTATCTGTAGTGTATTTCGCGTTGTCCACTCCCGGCGACTGTATATTGTTAGGAAGGTCGATTTTTCAGAGCTTCGATCGCCCCCGGTAGGGTTTTGACAGCGTAACCCAACCAAATTGCACCAGGAGACACAAGCCTTGCCCCCCCGACCAAACTCCCAAGAGTCTCCGTTTGCTTCCCCTACCCGATCGGCTCCAACGATCCGGCTTTGGATGCTCTTTGTCTCGATGACAGTTTTCGCAGGCTGCGCGCTGCTGCTTGCCCTAGCCGCTCGAATCCCAAGCTTCTCGAATGGAATTAGGGATCTCTTCGGGATTAGCACCGGACAAGCCGCCAACGAGAACTCGCGATCCGCACACCTGTTTCTGCTGTTGCTCTGCTACAGCTCTCCCTTATTGATGATGATCTGGATCAGCATGCTCAGAAACTTCATCCTGTTCCAACAAAAAAGACTCGATCGCCGGCTTCGCCAAGAGTTCGAGGACGAAAAAGAATTCACCATGGAAAGCTAACATTCGTCATGAACGAAATCATCTCGGCAATCGAACAACACCTGCAACGTCGACTCAAAGTCTCACAACTAGACTATTACCAAGTCCTCGGCTTAGAACCCTTCTGCTCCGACAAATCGAATATCGAAACAGCCCTGCAAGCCGCTTGGGAAATGATTCGAAAAGGCGAAAACACCGATAAAGAAAACAAAGGTGCCGCAACCTCGCTGCAACTGGTCAATAAACTCCTCAGGCAGGCCCAAGCGATCTTGCTCGACCCCTCCAAGAAAACGGCTTACGATAGCCAGCTAGCGAAACTCTTTGAGTCGCAGAAAAAACAACAAGCACTAGGCAATACCGCTACTGCTACGACCACAGCCTCCATCGGCATCCTGGCAACTTCTTCGTCCAAGTCCAATGCAAGCAAGTCCAGTGCAAGCAAGTCAGACCCAAGCCCCGTATCGAACGCATCGCAGCTCCTGCCTTCGGGAGATCCGATGCAACCCTACATGGTTGGGTTTTCGAACCAAGCCCCAGCCTCGAGCGGTGCATCGACCGCAATGAATTTCAGCGTCGATAAACGACGGGCTGAACTCTCAGAACTGTTCCCATCGCTGATGCTCATGTCGCTCAAGACCGAGCCTGCGCAAGAACAGGCCCCCGCATGGCTCATCGCCGCAGATCGCAAAGGGGGTAAATCCAAAACCGAAGCTCCAGGCGAAGCGGCCAGCGTAAGCTCCGCAACTCCTGCTGCTTCTAAACCCGCCGACCTTGTCGAGCAACTTCGCAAATCACGAAAGCGACGCAATCTGCTTGCCGTCGGATCGATGATCCTTGCTGCACTTGCATTCCTAGGAATCTCCAGCTACCGATTCATCTCCAACCGCATGCAACTCGCCCAACAAGAAAAGAACTCGCCTCGCGAAGTCGCACCAAACACCCCCGTAGACAACTCGGCGTCCGCGGAAACATCGCCCAAGAAAAACCCTGAACTGGTGATCGCTCCGAACAAGGCTCGCAAGGGAAGACCAGGTTCAGATACTCCACTTCCCAATCTCCCTTCCGTCAATCGCGATCCATCGGACAATCCAACAGCAGATCCATCCATGAGCGCCCAGGCCAATATGCCCGAGACGGATCCTGCTCCAAAGGATCCTGCTCCAAAGGATCCGGTTGGAATCGATCCGGCTGCAACTGCCGAGCCGATGCCCAAGCCCCCGGAAATGAAACCCGAGGAGATGAAACCCGAGCCTCCTCCTGCACCCGCCCCCACAGGCGAAACTCCCGAATGGAAGACATCGATGACCCAAGCCAAAGACTTGCTTGTCAAAGGTGACCTCAAAAAATTCGAACCCCTGATGGCAAGTCTATTGGATAAGGCCCTCACCAAGGAGGGCAAGGAACAAACGCTTCGGCTCGATCAAGCCGGCCAACTCTATAAGATCTACGTCGAGTCGTTCGAAGAAGCAAAGAAGAAAGCCAAGGGTGCATCTTCGATGAAGGTTGGTGCAGCCGAGGTCAGTATCGTCGAAGCGACTGCAGAGAAGCTCATCATTCGTGAAAAAGGGGAGAACAAGACTTACACATGGGATAAGCTTCCGCTTGGAATCGCCGCCGCCTTGTCGGATTTGGGGCTCAGCGAATCCGATCCAGTGGATGTTGCCGCCAGGGCCATCTATTTTTCATTAAACCCGTACTATCAAGAACAAGCTCAAGTCAACAAATTGATCACCAAGCGGATCGATGGTTGGTTTGAACGCTCTGCCGGGAAAGAGAGTGTTCGGGCAGACTTAAAGCAATTTTTGACCGACAAGTACGAATAAACCTCTATCATGATTAGAGAGCGAACCAGGATCAAAAGGTTGGTGTTTTTGGGAACCGCACTTGCGATCGTGCTGGGGATCCTCGGAGCCACCACGCACCGCCCAGTCTTGCTCAAACGGCCCGAACAGATCCAACCGAAGTTCGACGGATCGATCCGACAAGCTGCCGGTAAAGTCGATTTGGAGTTCAAGCAAGCGTGGGAGAATCAAGGGTTAATGCCAGCACCCCAGGCACCTTGGTATACGGTCGCAAGGCGGATCAGTTTGGGGATGGTTGGTAACGGCCTATCGCTCGAAGAGTACCGATCGCTCGAGAAGATCCCCGAAGATCAGCGGATCGCTTGGTGGACCGAGTATTTGCTGGCCGATCGTCGCTGGGCCGACCATTTGGCCGAGCGTTTTGCGCGTGCGACGGTCGGAACCAGCAATGGCCCGTTCTTGATCTACCGCCGTCGCAAGTATGTCGATTGGCTGGCCGATCGCTTTGAAGAGAACATGGCTTATGACAAGCTCGTTCGCAAGATCCTTGTTGCCCGTGGTTCATGGACCGATAGTCCCGAAGTCAACTTTCTTACCGCGACGATGGACGAAGCGGATACCAACAAGCCCGATGCGATCAGGCTTGCTGGTCGCACATCGCGAGCCTTCCTTGCCATGCGGATCGACTGCTTGCAATGCCACAACGATTACTTGGGGAACGTCAAGTTTCCTAAATCCGAAAGTTCGCATGAAGAGACAGGCGATGAATCCTTGAGGGTTGGTCAGCAGAGCGACTTCCATCAGTTGGCGGCTTATTTTGGTGGGATTCGCATGGAGAATCCGTTTAGCGGATTAAAGAACCAGGGGGAGGCTTACAAGACCAAGTATTTAGGTCAGGACAGCGAGACCCAGGTTGAGCCCAAGGTTCCTTTTGAGGAGCGATGGTGCAGCCAAGATCCGACTCGAAGGGAGGGTTTAGCCGATTGGGTCACGCACAAGAGCAATCGCGCGTTTGCCCGAGCGGCGGTCAATCGGACGTGGGCGATCATGACCGGCAGACCGTTGGTCGAGCCCATCGATGACATACCTGCCCAAGGTCCCTATCCGAGTGGTTTAGAGCCTTTGGTCGATGATTTCATCAAGAATGGTTATGACATCAAGCGGCTTGTGCGAGTGATTGTAGGTACGGGGGTGTATCAGCTCGATTCTCGCTGGTCACAAGCCGATGAGCAGCAGGAGATGGAGATTGATCCCAAGTACGAGAAGGCTTGGGCGATCTTTCCGATCACGCAGTTAAGGCCCGAGCAGATGGCAGCAACGGTGCATCAGGCTTGTCGGCTCAAGACCATTGACGCATCGAGTTCGATCCTATCGCGATTGGAGATGTTTGGAGGGGTCAATGAGTTTACGGCGGCCTATGGGAGTCGAGGCGAGGACGAGTTTGCCGAGCAGTCGGTGACGGTGCCGCAGCGGTTGCTGATGATGAATGGCAAGTATTTATCGGAGCGGATTGGGAACAATCCGATCATGAACGCATCGACGCGGATAGCGGGATTGGCCAAGGACGATGCGACAGCCGTGCAGACAGCGTTTCTATCGACGCTCAACAGGCCGGCGGACGAGCATGAGCAAGCTTATTTTGTAGAGCGGATTGCCGGCAAGAGAGGCGAGGAACGCAGCAGCAAGTTAAGCGATCTGTATTGGGTGTTGCTCAACAGTTCTGAGTTCCAGTGGAACCACTAGGGACCCCATTGTTCGACGATTGTCCCATAGTACGACGGCTGTCCCCAGCCGTCTTCCCGCCGAGCCTGCGAGGCGCGTCTGAGGGCATGTAAAGAGTCAAGCGAAAGTGTACGGACGCTTCCCCGTAGGGTACGTGCAGCGGTTCGGTCCTAATGGGTGAATCTTATGGATCCAAACGAACCACAGGATCGGATCGGACACAACCAGCAT